>JANQPE010000033.1 GCA_028289565.1 Parerythrobacter sp. | reverse complement strand
AACAGCGTCAAACCGGGCAGGTCGAGCGCTTCGAGCACTCGCACTGCCTCACGGGTCACTTCGGGACCGATCCCGTCCCCGGCCAGCACTGCCACTTTCATCGGATCATTCGCCCCAGCCTTTCGCGCAACCTTTCGCGCGCGGCCATAACATCGCCTTGCCTGTCGGCAAGCAGGTAACGCCGTATCGACGGACCCTGGGCGGCAAAAAAATCGAGCAAGGCCTCAAGCTCCGCTTCGGTGGGTGGGATCGCCCCCCCATAACCCAGCTCACGCAGCAGCAGCGCCTCGTAACGGACCAGCGCCGTCACCCAGCCCCGCGCCGAGGGGGCCTTGCACACTGCATCGAGCATCCCCGCCAGCGCCGAATAGAGGTTGGGATAGGGATTGCGCTCGGGGAGCGCAGCGGCAGTCAGCGCAGTCGCCCAGCCAATCGCGGCGGCAGGAAGCGGCTCGGTCAGGAACGGCCCGCGGCTTTCAACCAGTTCCAGCCGCGCAAAAGGCAGTTGGCTGTCGGACTTGGCACGCAGTTCCACCTCAACCAGGTTGCCAGGAATGACCACCGGCCTGAGCTGCCGCCCGCGACCGCCCGCGACATAGCCGGCCACCACGCCATGATCTTCGGTCAACAGCCGCGCGATCACTGCCGTCTCGCCATGTGGCTGGGCGGCAATCAGAATGGCAGGAGCGCTTATGTGCATCGATGGTTCGTGTGGCGAAGGGGCGCCGGGCACGCAAGGACGCGGTCAACGCTGCGACCTGGCTCAGGCAAGCAGACGGGCGCGATTCTCACCGCGCAAGCTTTTCCCACGCTGGACGTTACTTGCTCAGCCTGGACTCCAGCGCGGTCAGACGTTCTGCGAGTTCCTCGTTTTCTTCCCGTGCCTTGGCGGCCATTGCCTTTACCGTTTCGAACTCTTCGCGGCTGACGAAGTCCATCCCGCCCATCGCCTCCTTCATGCGTTCGCGTGCATTTTCTCTCGCTTCGCGGGTCATGCCGGCAAAGGTGCCTGCGGCTCCATTCATGAGCTTGACGAAATCGGCGATCATCGGGTTCTGGTTCTGCATGCCGGCTATTTGGGCAAACCCGCCCAATTCCTCAACCTAAATCTCGATCCGCTGAACCGCCCCGGTCGGGTTCGCGCCGTCGAATTCCGGGTTAAGCCGCAGGAATTCGTAATTCAGGGCGGAAGCAAAGCAGAGCCAGCCGAGCAACGGTAGCAGCAGTATCGCCGCAACCCTGCGAACCCGCCAGAACAGGACGATCGTCATCACCGCCATCAACACGGCTGCGCTCACCACTGCCAGCGCGGCAGCCATCCGGTGCATGGCGAAAAAGACCGGACTCCATGCCAGCAACAGGGTAAACAACAGGGCAAAGGACCAGATTGCAACCGTGCGCCCGCGTGCCCCCCACGCGGCACATATCAGCGCCAGCGCAAATCCCATCAGCGCGAACAGGACCGGCCAGACCGCACCGAACAACCAGGCTGGCGGGAAAATATCCGGCCGCTCCAGCGCGTCGAACCAGGGATTGCCGGGTCCGCTTCCGGCCATCACGCCGGACAACGAGCCGAGCAATACGCATGCCGGAACGGCAACCAGCGACCATCGCACAATGCTGGCACGCAATTGGCCATGCGAGGCAAGTCCCGGCATATCTTCTCCTCGAAGAAACACAGCGCCGATTCGGCGCGCACGGCTTCTGCCAAGCGTTGACCGGCTACGCAATGATCACACGAATTATCCGCGTCCGGCCGATATCAGGAATTCGACATTGCCTTCCGGTCCGGTAATCGGGCTTTCGACCACACCCTGTACATGCCAGCCCGTATCTTCGAGCCAGGCTCGCACTTCGCTGCATACCCGCGCATGCAAGGCCGGATCCCGGACCACTCCGCCTTTACCAACCTCTTCGCGCCCGACTTCGAATTGCGGCTTGATCAGCGCGACCAGCCTGCATTGCGGCTTCGCCAGTTCGAACGGGCGTGCGAGCACCTTGGCCAGGCTGATAAAGCTCGCATCGCACACCACCCAATCGCAAGGCCGATCGATCTGCTCGGGCGTAAGGATACGCGCGCTGGTCTGTTCGAGCACGGTCACCCTTTCGTCCCGCCGCAGCTTCCATGCGAGCTGATTGGTCCCGCTATCGACCGCAAAAACGTGGCAGGCACCCTTTTGCAACAGCACATCGGTAAAACCGCCGGTCGAGCTGCCAATATCCATTGCAATCGCACCAGCCGGATCGAGTCCGAAACAGTCGATGGCATGAGCCAGCTTTATCCCGCCGCGGCTGACCCAGGGATGGTCGCGCCCACGCACCTCGAGCGGAGCATCCTCGGTCAGTTGCTGGCCCGGCTTGGCCAATTTGATCTCGCCTGAAAAAACGAGACCCGCCATCACCAACGCCTGGGCACGGGTGCGGCTCTCGACCAATCCGCGGTCGACAAGCATCTGATCGAGACGTCGTTTTTTTGCCATGGACGCAAACGGCGTTAGCGATCATTGATGCACTAAGGAACACCGAGCCTGCAGGAGTCTTCGTGAAAGCATCGTCCGCCATCATCGCCTGTATCTGCTTCGTGCTGGCCTGTTGCACCCCGCCCGCTCCCGAACCGACCCCGCCACCTGCCGCAACTGCCCCAGCGCCTGCACCTGCGCCTATACCGGCACCGATGACCACACGGCCCGCCTATGACAATTGGCTGGATGCCCCGCAGACACCCGGCAACTGGACTTATCGTGACGGGTCGGGCTTCAGTTTCGCAACTTTCGGTGAAGCCGGGCAGGCGGCTGTTTTCGGCGTGGAATGCATGAAACGACAGCGTACTGTGCGCCTGGTTCGCGGTGCTCGCTCGAATATCGGTATCCCGACGCGCATTCGTACGGAAACAGCCGACCGCATGCTGACCGTAACGCCTGCTTCCGATGGTCGCCCGATGTTGACTGTCACATTGCCCGCAGCGGATTCGCTACTCGATGCAATGGCTTTGAGCAGAGGCCGTTTTGCTGTCGAGGCCGGCGGCCTGCCTGCGCTTTACCTGCCGGCCTGGCCCGAGGTTACACGCGTGGTGGAAGATTGCAGATAGTTTTCGAGGGGGAGCGAGCCGGTGCCGTATATGAAAAAGCCCGGAAATCCTTCCGGGCAACAGCGGCTTATTCTGACGCGGGAAAACTTTTTTTCAAGCCTTGTTTTTGCGAATCTCCTGACTCACAAAGGCATTCGAGGCCAGCGGCGAACGCGGTCCTCGGCCTACCGGTGAAACGGCGGGGTCTTGGCTAAAAGCGCGAAAGGAGGTGATCCGATGTCTCATGGTTCAGCAGAGGGGTCGGCAAGTTTCCGCACGAGGCATTATCGGTAAGCTTCATAACCGATAAAGGCTTCGTGAGCGGTCCTTCCGGCCGCTGACCATGACAAGGGCGGTTCCCCGACGGGCGGAACCGCCCTTCTCATTTGAGTTCTTGTTTCATGCATACCCATCCGGGTGTGCGGTGTCCTCGCTCATATGGCCTAACAGCCGCGTCGCTGCGGGCGACTCCATGGGCCTATGACTGCCGTGACCAGGAACCTAGCCCAAGCTTAGAGAGATAGTCGCGGAACACGGGAGCGTAGCGCAGGGAACAGCCCCGAGGACGCTCGCACGGAGGCACGAGCGAAAAACAAGAACCCGAGTGCCTAAGACCAATCCCAAGCCTTGCCTCCAGCGCCCACTCCCATTACCGGCGCGCTCATGGAATTCACGCATCTCCTCCACCCTTCACCAACCCCACCGGAAACACGCAACGAGGCGCTGGCCAATCCCGGTTTCGGTTCCGTCTTTTCCGACCATATGGTCGAGATCGATTACGATGCCGACAAGGGTGGCTGGTTCGCGGCAAAGGTTGGTCCGCGTCAGCCGATCACGCTCGATCCTGCCGCCGCCGTGCTGCATTACGCGCAGGAAATCTTCGAGGGGATGAAAGCCTACCAACAGAAGGATGGCGGTATCGCGCTGTTCCGCCCTGAGGAAAATGCACGCCGCTTCAACGCCTCGGCCGACAGGATGGCGATGCCTCGCCTGCCCGAGGAACTGTTCCTCGAATCAATCCGCCGACTGGTCGCAATGGACAGGGACTGGTTCCCGATCGTCGAAGGCGGTTCGCTGTATCTGCGGCCGTTCATGTTCGCGTCCGAGGCATTCCTGGGTGTGCGTCCTGCAAAGCGGTACAAGTACATGCTGATCGCTTCTCCGGCGGGGAACTACTTCAAATCCGGTGCTCCGGCTGTCAAGATCTGGGTCAGCCGGGATTATGTCCGTGCCGCACCCGGCGGTACCGGAGCGGCCAAGACTGGCGGCAATTACGCCGCCAGTCTCGTGCCTCAGGCCGAAGCGATCGAGCAGGGCTGCGACCAGGTCGTGTTCCTCGATGCGGTCGAGAAGAAATGGATCGAGGAACTGGGGGGCATGAACCTGTTCTTCGTCATGGACGATGGCAGCGTAATCACGCCGCCGCTGACCGGCACCATCCTGCCCGGCATCACTCGCGACAGCCTGATACAGCTCTTGCGCGAAGAGGGTCTGACCATACGCGAAGAACCCTATTCGATCGATCAGTGGCGCGACGATGCGGGCAGCGGCAAGCTGTTGGAAACGCTGGCCTGCGGCACCGCCGCCGTGGTCACTCCGGTTGGCACCGTCGCCGGACTGGACGGCGAATTCACCATCGGCGGTGGAGGCCCCGGCCAACTGACCAGCAAGCTGCATGAAAAACTCGTCGGCATCCAGCGGGGCAGTGTCGAGGACACGCATGGCTGGGTGATGCGGCTGGAATGATCCTGCGCTCTATTCCGCCACGCGTTCAACCGGCATGACGTTGTATTTACGGACTTCCGCCTGGCTAAGGCAGTAGCGCTGCCCGGTACCGTCCTTTCCACCCGTGGCCAACTGGCGATACATGATTTCGGTCAGCAATTTGCGGCTGACGCCCATGCGGATGAGGAAATCATTGTCCTCGCTCGCCAGCAACGCGGAGAGTTGCTCGATCTCGCCGATCAATTCGACCGTATCGTCGGTTCCCTTTGCCACCGAACCGTCGATCACGTCGCGCTGGCCGGTATGGGTGAACATGTGAACCATGAACACACCGCCCTTGTCGACATGGCGACGGTCGCCGCCCATGAACACGAAATTGCAGGATGAAAAACAGGTCCAGCCGCTCGGGATGCGGGTCAGCATGCCCGGGAAAGAGCGGATTACCCTGCCTGCCTCGTTGCCCGCGCTGGCATCGCCACCACGCGATCGCAGCCAGATCTCCTCGATCATCTCGTCCTTGACGATGGCTTCGCGCAACCGATCGGGCAGGAAGGGATCGATGACACCCTCCGCCAACAAGACGCGTTTGCCGTCGCGGTCGGCGGGGGTCAGCGTCATCGCCGCTTTCGGTCCCCAATCGGGATCGCGCGGACAAGTTGGATTGTCAGGATCGCGCGCGCCACCACTTGCCGAAACCGACAGCAGGCAGCCAGCCAGCAGAACAAGGAGCCGGGAGAAACGCATCAGGCGACCAGCGAGTAACGCCGTGATCCGGGCGGACGACACATCCGCTTGTTTGCGGTCGTCTCCTCGCCCTTGACGATGATGACATCGGTCACCGTAATACAATCGAGCCCGCCATCGCCGTCCGAACTGCGCGCAACCACGGTCGAAGAGCCGGAAACATCATCCCTGGTGTTGGATGTCCAGGAAGCGCTCGACCCGATCGCGGGGCCAGTATCGACAACCTCGCCCTCTTCGGTTTCCTGTCCTTCCCCGGTTTCCTCACCGCCTTCGCCCAGCTCGGAAACGTCGCTGCGCGTTGCCTTGAGGGTAGCCTCGGCGGCCTGTTTCTGTTCTTCTGGATCAAGACGGCAGGCGATCGCATCGGTCAGTTGGTCGGAAACACCGCTGATGGGCACCCAGCGCGTGACGCCAGTACTCGATGCGGCGCGGCGCGTTGCTCGTCCGAACAAGCCGCCCAGAATCTTGCTTCCGGCGGATTTCTTCTTGCCTTCCTCGCATCCCGCATCGCTCGACTGGGCGTCACGCACGACATCGCGCGTCACCGAAGGCAAAAGGTCGCGGAACTGTGCCTGCGCGGGCTCGACCACCAGAACGACACACACGATCGAGATCGCTGCAGCGACCAACCACGACTTGCGATTGAAGATTGCCATCGCCTCGCCTCCCAAAGCGCATCGATTGCAGCAATATTAGCAGACTGGGCCGTGGGCAGCCAGTCCGATGATCAATCCCCAGGCAGTCCGTCACGCAATTCCGTCAGCCACACATCCGCCACTGCATCGCTGGGTGCACGCCAGTCGCCACGGGGGCTGAGCGCCCCGCCGGCGCTGACCTTCGGGCCGTTGGGCAGAGCACTGCGCTTGAACTGGCTGAACTGGAAGAAACGCCACAGGAATTTCTCGAGCCACATGCGGATCGTTACAAGGTCGTACCGGTTCTTGCCGTCTTCAGGAAAGCCCTCCGGCCATACACCCTCGCCCAGATCCTTCCATGCGTGCCAGGCGAGGAACGCGACATGGCTCGGCTTCTGGCCCCACCGCAAGATGTGATGAAGGAAGAAATCGTTCAGCTCGTAGGGACCTATCTTGCTTTCGGTGCTCTGGATCGCGCCTTCTTCGTCCGCCGGGACCAGCTCGGGCGAGATTTCGGTGTCGAGTACCGACAGCAGCACCTTGTCGCATTCGTCGTCGAACTGGTCCGTCTGTGTCGTCCAGCGGATCAGGTACTGGATCAGCGTTTTCGGCACTCCGGCATTGACATTGTAATGGCTCATCTGGTCGCCGACACCATAGGTACACCAGCCTAGCGCCAATTCCGAGAGATCGCCCGTACCGACGACAAAGCCCGCATGCTGGCCTGACAGGCGGAACAGGTAATCGGTCCTGAGGCCTGCCTGCACGTTCTCAAAGGTCGTATCGTAAACCGGCTCTCCCTGCGCGAAGGCATGGCCGATGTTCTCCAGCATCGTCCTTGCCGTAGGCTTGATGTCGATCTCCTCGGCTGTGATCCCCGTTGCCTTCATCAGTTTCCAGGCGTTCGACTTTGTCCCTTCCGATGTACCGAAACCGGGCATGGTGTAACCGCGGATCGTGGTACGCGGCAGGCCGAGCGTGTCGCACGCCTTGGCCGCCACGATCAGCGCATGGGTGCTGTCGAGTCCACCTGAAATGCCGATGACAAGCGACTTGGGCCTGGTCGCTTCCATTCGCCGGACCAGGCCGGAAACCTGGATATTGAACGCCTCGTAGCAATCCTCGTCCAGCCTGTGCCGGCGGTTCGGCACGAACGGGAAACGACGGATCGGACGCTTAAGACCCGCATCTCCGCCAACCGGCCGATGGTCGAATGCGACCGTGCGGAACCAGTCCTCGGGGCGTCCGGCATCCTCCGCGGCATCGTTGAAGGTCTGCATCCGTATCCGTTCATTGAGGATACGCTGGCAATCGATATCGGCTATACACAGTTCGGACTCGCGATCGAAGCGCGTGCTTTCGACCAGCAGGTCGCCCAACTCGTAGATCATTCCCTGCCCGTCCCACGCCATATCGGTGGTGCTCTCGCCATAGCCGCTGGCCGAATAGGCATAGGCACAGACAGAGCGGCTGGAGGAAGAACGGCTGAGCAAGTGCCGCTCATCCGACTTGCCGATGGTGATGTTGGAAGCGGACAGGTTCAGCAGGATCGTCGCTCCGGCCAATGCGGCACGCGTCCCCGGCGGGTTCGGACTCCAGAAGTCCTCGCAAATCTCGATCGCGAAAGTGAAGCCGGCGATATCGGGGTGCTCGAACAGCAAGTCTACGCCAAAGGGTGCGCTTTCCCCGTTCAGCGGGATTGTCAGCCCCACGCATTCGCGGCCATGCGCGAACCATCGCTTCTCGTAGTACTCGCGATAGTTGGGCAAGTAGCTCTTGGGTACCACGCCCAGGACCACGCCGCGCGCGATGGCGACAGCGCAATTATAGATCCGCCCATTGCGACGCAGCGGCGCGCCGATCACCAGCACGGTCGGGATATCCCGGCTCGCCTCGACCACCTGTGCAAGATGGGCCTCGACTGCATCGAGCAAAGCCGACTGGACATGCAAATCGTCGAGTGCATAGGAGGACAGGCACAGCTCCGGGTAAAGTAGCAGGTCGACCTGGCTTTTACCCGCCCGCCCGGCTTCCTCCACGATCGCTCGCGCATTATAGGCGACATCGGCGGTTCGCACTTTGGGCGTGCTGGTCGCGACGCGAACCATGCCGTGAGTGTGGAAGTCGAAGAAGGGATGCGTTCCGCTCATGCGTGCAGGGCCTTTCTGTTTCCCGGGGCGTGCGCGTATTACCGGTTCGAGCCAGTCGGCGGGCTTGCAGATACCGAGTTCATCGAGACGTTTCTGCACCGCCGCACGAGCAATCTTGCCCTTGACCTCCCAACCATACACAGTGCGACTGGGCCAGGGTTTTGGAGTACCGCAAAGCTCACCAAATTCGCCCGCGGAAAGCTTGGGAACATGTGCCTGACGCCATGCGCGAATCTTCTGTCCAGCTCGATGCATACACTATAGTATCCCTTTAGGATACTTAAGGCAAGCTGGGGTTTCTGGCCGTACACGCAATCTTGCCTTGCCCCGGTAACCGGCAGGCCCCACCTTGCGAACCGGCAAGGACAACACCGTGAGGGATAACGACATGGCAGACCCGATTTACACCCCACCCGAAGTCTGGACCTACGACACCGAAAACGGCGGCAGGTTCGCCAGCATCAACCGCCCGACTGCCGGCGCGCGCGAAAAAAAGGAGCTGCCGGTCGGCGAGCACGATTTCCAGCTCTACTCGCTGGCGACACCCAACGGAGTGAAGGTGACAATCCTGTTCGAGGAACTGCTCGAAGCCGGACACGAGGGCGCGCAATACGACGCCTGGACCATCGATATCGGCGAAGGCGTGCAATTCACCAGCGGGTTCGTGGACATCAATCCCAACTCGAAGATTCCCGCCCTGCTCGACCGCAGCGGAGACCGGCCCGTGCGCCTGTTCGAAAGCGGTGCGATCCTGCTCCATCTGGCAGAGAAGTTCGGCACCTTTCTGGGCGATCCGGACAACCGCACGGAAATGCTTAGCTGGCTGTTCTGGCAGGTCGGCAGCGCCCCCTTTATCGGCGGCGGGTTCGGCCATTTCTACGCCTATGCTCCCGAAAAATACGAATATCCGATCAACCGCTATGCGATGGAAACCAAGCGCCTGTTCGACGTCGCCAATCAGCGGCTGGCACAAAGCGAATATCTCGCCGGCGACGATTACACGATCGCGGACATGGCCGCCTTCCCGTGGCTGGCGCCGTTTGTGTTCGGCGGAATCTACGGCGAAGCCCGGACCTTCCTGTCGATCCACGAATACGAGCATGTCGCCCGCTGGGTCGGCCTGATCGCGCAGCGTCCGGCCGTGCGCCGCGGCCGGATCGTCAACAAGGCCTGGGGCGAGGAGGACGAACAACTCCTCGAACGCCATTCGGCAGCCGATTTCGAGGGAAAGAAGTTCTAAGCAACCGCTAGAGTGGGGCAGTCAACTCGCCTCCCCGCAAGGCTTGTCGGCAACCCGGTATTTGCGCCTGTGTAATTGGCGCAGGCTCGTCTTGGCTGTGGCGCAATGCAGCACCCCGGCTTTGTGAATTTCCCCGCTGGAAGGATCGAACATCCTGTAGCTGACCACAACGCCTCCCGTTATCCGCAGCGGATCGGCGCCGAAGAACGTGCCGATATTCTTCGAATTGACCAGACTGCCGCCCGCCTTGGCAACGCCGACGCGCAGCACCTTTCGCCCATCCGCATAGGCGCTCAGGGCCTTCGCTGCCTGGTGGATCGGCAGATCGCCCTCTTCGGTAGCAGTCGTGGCCTTGGTACTTAGGAGCGTGAACCTGTTTACCGCCTGATTGAGCAATTCGAGTTCGGCTTGTTCGTTTTTGGTACGCTTGGCAGGCTTTTTCCCGGCCAGCGCATTGCGGCGTGCCGTTGCCGCAGGCACCGCGTCCTGCAATTCGTCATAGTCGGCAAGCAGATCGCCCCCTGCTTCGCCGATACCAAACACCGCCGACGGGAGATAAACCTTGGAATTGTCCCCGAGCTGATCGGCGATCGCGGTAACCAGCATGGCATCGTCCACGTCACCGGTATCGAGATAGGACAGCGTGGTTTCATTGCCGAACAGTCCGGCAAGCTCCGTCACCAGAGAAAGCGCTCCTGCAACTCCCAGCCCTCCTCCGGAAAGCCCGGCTTCGCCCGGTGCAGCCTTGCTCGCCTCACCGGCCGCATCGAGCACCTTGCCGATATGGTCTATCTCGCGCTCGAAAATATGCGCCAGCGTCAGATCGACCTGTTCATCCGCCGTCAGCAGTACAATCTCATTCCCGGTTCCGACATCGTTTGCGATGGCTTTCGCCGCATGGCCGAGCGCTTCGGCCGACAGTATCGTCGCCTCCAGCGAACCGGCGCCTTCTCCTTCAAGGGTCGTCGTATTCTCGAAACCGGGCAGCGGCAGCGCCTCGATATAGGCCTTTTGGGCATTGACGAGATTGGTTCGCGCAGTGAGGTTCGCAGTCTCCTGCTCCATCCGTTCCACGTTTTCGTCCTTTTCCTCTCCTTCGTCCTGCGCAATGGCGGGGCAGGCGGTCGCAAGTAGTGCGACAACGGCAATCCGGGCCAGTCCCCGTGTTAGATCGTACTTCATACGAACGCCCCTTCGATAAGCGACAGTAGCTTGGAAACAATGATCGCCATCGGTGCGGCAACGACATGCATGACGGGATCATCGAACACTCCGGGCACAGTCATTCCCCACACCGCGTAAGCAAGCAGGCCGGCGATCAGCGGCCACCACGGGAAGCCTGTCCTGACGCCGTCCTGCCGTTCCTTCGCTTTCTTGACGAGCCATACTACAAAGGGGAGGATCACGATTCCCCCGAACAGGTAGGCATCGAAACTGTCGAGCGCGCCGATCGGGCGCCCGAGTTCCTTCAATCCGTTGATCAGCGATACCAGCGCCAGGAAGATCGTGACCGCTTCCAGCGGAATGTACCGGGTCAATTCCTCGAACGGTTGCTTGTTGTCATCGCCGCCGCCAGCACCGGCTTTCTGCTCTACCCAGCGGCTGGTCATGGTTGAAACCGACATTTTCCTTCCCCTTGTCGTTGATACCATTACCCCTCGGAACCTGCTTCGGCCTCACCGTCGATCTCCCCGGCATCGTCGGCAAGGTCGTCGCGCAGGGCCTCCACCGCCACCGGGCTTGCCGGCGTGCGTTCATCGACCAGTTCGTAAAAGCCGGGCACGTCGAGCGGCCCTGAAATACCGTCCGTGTTGATCCCAGCATAAGGCAGGAACAGGGAGTCGGCGGCGGCATCCAGCCAGAGCGCACCGAGCTTGATCCCCGGAATATCGACCAGCCGGAGCGTGAAGATCCCCGAATGGGCATGATACGCGGCATCTTCCGCGACTTCCATCAACTTGCCGATCAGCGGACCGGATATGACCCGATCGAACCGCCAGCCCCCGTCTTCCTCGGCGATGTCCACGGCGACCATTCCTTCCTGCCTGTCCGAGACCAAGCTGCGCCAGCCGAACTGCGGAAAATCCGCACTGTCGAATTCCCCCAGTGCTTCCCTGTCGGCGAAGCCATGGAGCGGCACCGGATCGGTTGCGACCGGCCCGCTGCCGTCGGGCCTCGAACGCAATCCGACCACTGAACCGAGCAGGCCCAGATTGGCCATGGCCAGTTCCACCGCCTGCTCAACACCCGAAGGTGCCTCGATCCGCGAAACCGCCATCGTCAGCCTCCGAGCAGCTCGGGAATGTCATCCCAGGCCTCTGATGAATCGGACGGACTGCCCCCCGCGAGGGCGGCGGCATCCGGATGAAGCGTGAAAAAGGAATGCGTCCACTTGCCCTTTCCGGAACCGTATCCCCGCTCCAGATTATCGAGCGCCATCACTTCGGTAGTTCCCTCCCAGGGATCCTTCACCACGATCATCGGGTCATCGGTCACCCGCACGCCCGAAACCGCAACGAAGTGGCCGCTGCCTTTTCCGCGGCCACGAGTCCATTGGACGCGAACTCCGAGCGGACGCCGCCCCTCGACTTCGCTCTTGATCGCAGTGGCCGAGGATGCCCCCGATTCGTATCGGTCGAAACAGTTGAAATGGGCCAGGGTGCGATTGAGATAACCGAATTGGTTGCAACCCTCCCCGCCCTGGTCGCAGCAATCGGTATGTTCGCGACCGAGCACATCGGCCGCAACACGGCATTGGCTAGGAACCGCGACATCGTAAAAACTGGCAATGCCCGATCCGACAGCAGCCCAGCACCACAATGTCTTTTTCTGTTTTGGAATATGAAGCGGAAGCTTAACAAGCGAAACCTCGTCCGGATCATCGAAATTGAATTTCACGATCCCGCCCGGAGGCGACAATTGGCGTGCTTCTCCAAATATGTCAGGGAACATTACAGGTCCTTCGAAAGGATATGCCTTAAGATTGACCCATATTATAATTTTATATGAATAATACTCACTATAGAGATAATTAGCAAGTATTCTGCTTTACTTTATCATAAGATCGGCCTTGACGGCAAAATCCATGCAAACGAGTTCTCTGCGCTTGACTACTC
This sequence comes from Parerythrobacter sp., assembly GCA_028289565.1. Taxonomy (GTDB): domain Bacteria; phylum Pseudomonadota; class Alphaproteobacteria; order Sphingomonadales; family Sphingomonadaceae; genus JANQPE01. The sequence goes on along the minus strand of JANQPE010000033.1, from coordinate 1,380 downwards.
CAACCTATCCTTTCCGGATTCGGAAACAGCCATGCGCCGCCGCCATGGGCCGCAGGTTTCAGAACCTTGCATCCGGCTCTTCCCTTACACGGACGATCCGCTATAGGAGCGCCCGCTGCTGGGGCGTCGCCAAGTGGTAAGGCATCGGCTTTTGGTGCCGACATTCGCAGGTTCGATCCCTGCCGCCCCAGCCAGCCATCCGGACTATTCGGATTCCCGTTCGGCCGTCTCGCCCGGCGCTTCGCCTTCATCATTTCCGCTTTTTTCGTCTTCGTCGGACTCCTGCAGTTCGGCGCGCAGGACTTCGTCGGCCAGCAGGTCGCCGACACCGCGATGCAGGTCACGGATACGATCGGCATTGACGCCCAGGTCGCTCAGCCCGTTGCGCGATACGGAACGGAAGTCGATTACCGACCCCTTGCCATCGGGCCGGACCCTGGCGGTTACATCATCGTGGAAACCGTACCAGAAAACGACCGCCGTGCCTTCGGCCCGCCCTACATCCTTATCAATGGAGATATTCTTGAAGTCGCGATTTTCCATTGCCGCCTCGACTGCCAGCAGTGCCAGTTCGGGCGTCGCATCGCTGCGCAAGGATTCAAGGTCGGGATAACTGTTGGCGATGACTTCGGCACGGGTTAACCCCGCCATCGGCGGAATATCCTTCCACTCGTCATATTTGCCCAGCTTCACATCAAACGGGCGCACCGGGTTGGCCTCGTATTCGTCGCGTGCCTTGAGCATCGCGCCGGAAAACATCGGCGGGTCAGCAATATCCGTGGCGATATCGTGGATCGGCGGCACGCTTTCGGCCTGGCTTCTGAGTGCTCCCAGCCCGGCGAAAACAGCCACGGGAACGGCAAGCGCCGCCACCGCCGCGAGCCATCCCTTGCGCGGTGCGCGAAACAATGTCGCAACCAGCGCCGCCAGCGCCAGCGCCGCAACGATACCAAGCAACCATGGTGCAGGACCTATGGTCATCTTGGCGAATCCCGTCATGGGGCTCCACCATCCAAGCCGCGCTCCAAGCGAAGCGACCAGGAAATAGACCGGAAGAAGCACGGCCAACAGCAGTGCAAAACTGGCGAAACGGGCTCTCTTGTTCATGACGACCTGATGCCGCAGCACCGCGCGCGGCGCAAGCACGGTTTACTCGGCATGCCAGCCCACCGGCTGCGGATGGTTCGGGACGAGGATCAGGGTGTTGTCTTCCACCCGCCACGAGGCCAGCCGCGAAAGCAGGTTCATTCCGATGACATTGGTCTCGCCCAGATTTGGTGCGATCACCGCATCGAGGCCCCGGGCGGTAATATTGCCGAAGCGCAGTTCGTCGATAGTGGCAATCCTGGCCGAAATCGTTCCGTTCGCCGTGCTCAGGCG
>JANQPE010000025.1 GCA_028289565.1 Parerythrobacter sp. | reverse complement strand
CGACGATCGCCACCCGCGTATTGCCGAGGTTTTCGACTTCCTGCGCATAGCTGTCGAGCAGTGATTCGAACGCGGCCTTGCTCGTACCATAGGCGGACCAATAGGGGCGTGGTTGCGATCCGACACTGCTGGTCAAGCCGATCACACGGCCATGCCCGCTGCGCTTCAGCATGGAATCGAACCCTGCAAGCAAAGCCTGGGTCGCGAGAAGATTGGTTGTCACGGCGGTACTGAACTGTTTCGGGTCAATTTGCGTGACCGGTGTAAGGGTTGGCAAATAGGCTGCTGATAAAACAAGAATATCGAGCTTGTCCCACCGGCTTGAGATTGCTGCGGCAAGACGGGCGACGCCGTCGGCTTCGGTGAGATCGAGCGGCGCGATGGTCGAATTGCCGCCCGCTGCGTGGATTGCGTCTTCGACGGTTTCGAGCGCCTGTACATCGCGCCCAGTCAGAATCACATGTACACCGGCCCCGGCCAATGCCTGTGCCGTGGCCGCTCCAATCCCCTTGCTTGCTCCGGTGACGAGCGCAATCCGGCCCTCAAGCGGTGTGTCATCTGCCATCAGGCTACCTTGTCGAAAGAGAGTTGTGCATCGCGTTCATGCTTGCCGGCAAGGTCGGTCAGCGATGTCGGATAGTCGCCGGTGAAGCAGGCATCGCAGAATTGCGGGCTGCCATTGTCGCGCGCGGTGTCGCCGACAGCGCGATACAGGCCGTCGATCGAGACGAAGGCCAGGCTGTCGGCGTTGATGAATTCGCGCATCGGCCCGACTTCCATCCGCGCAGCGAGCAGTTTCGAGCGTTCAGGCGTATCGACACCGTAAAAGCAGCTATGCGCGGTCGGCGGGCTGGCGACGCGGAAATGCACCTCGCTCGCACCTGCTTCGCGCATCATCTCGACGATTTTCATCGAAGTCGTACCGCGCACGATCGAATCGTCGATCAGCACGATCCGCTTGCCTTCGACAAGGCCGCGATTGGCATTGTGCTTGCGCTTCACGCCCGAATGGCGCGCGCCGTCGGAAGGCTGGATAAAAGTGCGCCCGACATAGTGGCTGCGGATGATGCCCAGCTCGAACGGAACGCCGGACTCCTGCGCATAGCCGATCGCTGCGGGCACGCCGCTATCGGGCACCGGCACGACCAGATCGACATCGCACGGTGCTTCTATGGCCAGTTGTTCGCCGATGGCCTTGCGTGCCGCATAGACACTGCGGCCGTCGAAAATCGAATCGGGACGGCTGAAATAGACATGTTCGAAAATGCACGGACGCGGATTGTGCTGGCCGAAGGGATGGAGCGATTCGACAACTCCATCGAACCCGACCCGGATCAGTTCGCCTGGTTCGACCTGGCGGACGAATTCGGCCCCGACCACGTCGAAAGCCACGCTTTCGCTGGCGAAAACCGTTGCATCGCCGATCCGGCCCATCACCAGCGGGCGGATGCCCAAAGGATCGCGACATGCGATCATACCTTCGGGCGTGGTGACGATGATTGAATAAGCGCCCTCGACCAGGCGCAAGGCATCGACCAGCCGATCGACCATGGTCGGATAGCGGCTGGTGGCGACGAGATGGATGATGACCTCGGTATCGGAGGTCGACTGAAAGATGGCGCCACGCCCGACCAGGTCTTCGCGCAGCATGCGGGCGTTGGAGATGTTGCCGTTATGCGCGATGGCGAAACCACCGCTGGCAAGATCCGCGTAAAGCGGCTGGACATTGCGTAGGCCGGCCCCTCCGGTCGTTGAATAGCGGACGTGACCGGCCGCCATGAAACCCGGCAGTTCGGCGATGGCATCCTGGCTTGAAAAATTCTCCGCCACATGGCCATTTCCGCGGCGGGAATAGAAATGCTGGCCATCATAGCTGGTGATGCCGGCCGCTTCCTGTCCGCGATGCTGGAGCGCGTGGAGGCCAAGGGCTGTGATAGCGGAAGCATCGGAAGCGTTGACTGCGCCGAACACGCCACATTCCTCACGGAGCTTGTCGCCATCCGCGTCGCAGAAAGGGTTGGTGAAGTTCATCGCAAGGGCCGCCCGCTCAATGCCGCTTGGCGCGCTCAATGGCGTTGTTACGGTTCAATTACAAGGGCTGTATGTACAGTGCTGCACGATGCTCTTGCATGCGGTCGTGCACATGGAAGTGCATGGGTTCTGAGATTTCATTGCAGGGAAAGGAAACCGTGCCTAAACATGCCGCCATTCAGCGAAGCCGTACCGGAACCGCACTGTCTTGATCCTTTCCCCTTTCGAATGGACCGTTGCCAAGCGCTACCTGCTACCGGGCAGGGGTGAGGCGTTTATCGCGCTGGTTGCCGGTATCTCCATCGGTGTGGTCATGCTCAGCGTGGCGATGCTGGTAATCGTGATGAGCGTGATGAACGGTTTCCGTGCCGAGCTTCTCGACAAGATTACAGGGCTGAATGGTCACGCCATCGTTCAGGCATATGGCGGCAAGCTCGATAACTGGGAAGGCATCCTTCAGGAAATTCGCGAAACGCCTGGTGTCGAAAGCGCCTCGCCGCTGATCGAACAACCCTTGCTGACCAGTTTCAACGGCCGGGTAGAAGCTGTGCTGGTGCGGGGGAATACGCAGCAGGATATCGATGCATTGGTGCCCAATCTCGTTTCGGGCAACCTGTCCGCGCTCGAACCCGATGCGGGTAAGGTTGCGATCGGTGCGCGGCTGGCGGAGAATATCGGCGCCAGGGTGGGCGACACCATCACGATCATCAATCCTGCGGGGAGAACGACGCCGTTCGGCACCGTGCCCCGCCAGATCGGCTATGAGGTCTCGGTCATCTTCGAAGTCGGGGTATATGATTACGATCAGGCCTTCGTGGTCATGCCGATCAAGGATGCGCAAACCCTGCTGCTGATCGGCGATACGATCGGGATGATCGAAGTAACGACCGAGGATGCCGACCGTGTCGGGGACATACTCGATCCGGTGGCCCGCAATCTTGCCGGGCGCGCGGTGGTCAATGACTGGCGTACGATCAATTCCTCCTTGTTCGAGGCGTTGCAGGTAGAGCGGGTGGCAATGTTCTTCGCACTCAGCTTCATGGTGCTGGTGGCGGCGTTCAATATCCTTTCCAGCCTGGTCATGCTGGTTCGGGCCAAGACGCGCGACATTGCAATCATGCGAACCATGGGTGCTACCCGCAAAAGCCTGCTCAAGATATTCGTCACCACAGGCTTTACAGTCGGGGCACTGGGGACGCTTGCCGGGCTGATCTTTGGCTTTGTGGTGCTCTATTTCCGCGAACCGATTGTCGACTTCATCGCCTTTGCGACCGGGCAGGAACTGTGGGATCCGGAAGTCCGCTTCCTCAGCGCATTGCCTTCGCGCACGGATCCGGTTGAGATAGTCGGGATCGTGACCCTGGCACTGGTGCTCAGTTTCCTTGCCACGCTTTATCCAGCCTACAAGGCGGCGAGTACCGATCCGGTGCAGGTGCTGCGTTATGAGTGATCCGCTCACGAATCCAGTCGTCAAACTTGCCGGGCTGACGCGCAGTTTCACTCAGGGCACGGTTACGATCGACGTGCTGCGCGGGATCGATTTGACAATCCAGCCAGGTGAGATCGTCGCCCTCCTCGGGCCGTCCGGTTCGGGCAAGTCGACAATGTTGCAGGCGGTCGGTTTGCTCGAAGGCGGTTTCGGCGGCGAGATCGAGATCGCCGGGAATGCAGCCGAGAAATCGAATGCCGCGGCACGCACCACGCTGCGGCGGGATTATCTCGGCTTTGTCTATCAGTTCCACCACTTGCTGCCCGATTTCGATGCGCGCGAAAACGTCGTCCTGCCGCAATTGGTAGCGGGAAAACCGCGTGACGAAGCTGTCGGACGAGCCGAGCATTTGCTTTCGGCGCTCGGGTTGGGCGAGCGCCTCGATCATCGTCCGAGCCAGTTGTCGGGTGGCGAGCAACAGCGAGTCGCTGTCGCCCGGGCGCTGGCCAACAAGCCGGCATTGGTGCTGGCCGATGAACCGACCGGCAATCTCGACGAAGCTACGGCGGACAAGGTGCTGGAACAGTTCCTGGCCTTGGTGCGCGGTGAAGGGAGCGCGGCGCTGGTCGCAACGCATAACGGACGACTGGCCAGGCAGATGGACCGCATAGTGCAATTGCACGACGGGCTGCTCGAATAGTTTCACCGCCCGCCGAAGCGAATGGAGCTTCGGTCGAAAGCATCTTTCCGGTTGTCGAGGCACGCATTATTCGCCTGTTTCATGTATTAGGGGGATAGATATGTTCACGACACTCACTGCACTTGTCGTCATGCAGGCGGCTGTTGCTCAGGCGCCGACGGCACAACCCGCGGCACAAGCCGGCCC
>JANQPE010000024.1 GCA_028289565.1 Parerythrobacter sp. | reverse complement strand
GATGTGCTGACACCCCACGTCCCCCTCGCATCCCCGAACAGGTGGACATGCAGGCGATCGCTCATCCGGAAGCCGTGTTCGATGCATAACGGGGCGAGCCATTTTTGACGTTCGTGCAGGGTATCGCTGTCGATGCCCGAAGGCATCGACAGCGATACCCTGCACGAACGTCAAAAATGGCTCGCCCCGCTATGCATCGAACACGGCTTCCGGATGAGCGATCGCCTGCATGTCCACCTGTTCGGGGATGCGAGGGGGACGTGAGGTGTCAGCACATCCGAGATCTGTTTGTTTCGCCTCACGCGCCAGCGGTCGTGCCCGGTGTTCGAGGCTGGAACAAGGAAAAACAAGGCAGCGTTAGCTGCCTTGCGTCCGCCATCTCTGGACGACGCGCTGTACGGCGTCTTCTTCACCGCCGCCCTTGCTCCACAACTCGACAAAGCTGGGATCTTCCGACGCCGGGCGCTTGGCTTCTTCGAGATTGTCGAAGCTGACGCGGATCGGGATGGCGACACCCTCGCCGCAAATGATGCATTCGCGATTGCGCAGGGCGGGGATGGAATCGAGGAAGCCGCGCGCGCCCTCGGGCATGGCGGCTTTCACGAACGCCTGGTCGCGATCGTTGTTGAGGCGCATCGAGATGATCGTGCCGCATTGCGACAGCACGCCTTCGGCCAGGTCGGACGGACGCTGGGTGATCAACCCGAGCGAGATACCGTATTTGCGGCCCTCCTTGGCGATCCGGCTGAGAATGTTGCCGACCGAAGAGCCGTCGGCATTCTTCTCGTTCGGCACATAGCGGTGCGCTTCTTCGCAGACGAGCAGGATCGGCCGCGTCTTTTCCTCGCGGCCCCAGATCGCAAAATCGAAGACCAGCCGGCTGAGAACAGCTACGACAGTGCTGGTGATATCCGAGGGAACGCCCGATACGTCGATGATCGAAATCGGCTTGCCCTCGCCCGGCATGCGGAAAATCTTGGCGATGAATTCGGCCATGGTGTCGCCAACGAGCATGCCGGAGAACATAAACTGGTAACGCGGATCGCCCTTGAGTTCCTCCAGCTTGTTCTTGATCCGCATGTAGGGCGCGGACGAGGTCGATTTGTCGAGCTTGCCCATTTCGGTCTGGATCTCGTTGGCAAGGTCCGACAACAGGTAGGGGATCGGCGAGTCGACCGTGATCTTGCCCATTACTTCGGACAGGCGGTTCTTGGACCGGGCCTTGAGCAGGCACTTGGCGAGGATATCGGCATCGACCTGCCGCTCATTGCCGTTGGAAGTGAGCAGCACCTCGCAATGCTCCTCGAAATTCATCAGCCAGTACGGCATCTGCAGATTGGAGACATCGAGGATCAGCCCGTTATTCTTGAACGCCGCCGAATATTCGCCGTGCGGGTCGATCATGAGAACGTGCCCTTCAGGTGCAGCCTCGCAAATGCGATGGAGGATCAGCGCGGCACTGGTCGACTTGCCGGTACCGGTCGATCCCAGCAGGGCGAAGTGTTTGCCTAGCATGGCGTCGATATAAATGCCGGCGCGGATATCCTTGGTCGGGTAGACGGTGCCGATCTGGATGTTCGAACGGCCGTCGCTGGCATATATCTGCTTGAGATCCGCGGTAGTGGCCGGATAGATCATCGCGCCCGGAACGGGATAGCGTGTGACGCCGCGGCGGAATCCGTGAATCTTGCCGGTCAGCTTTTCTTCCTGCCCTTCGCCAAGAAAGTCGATATTGGCCAGGATACCGCCTTTGGAACGGCGATCCTGCCGCTGGTTGCGGACACTGGCGAGCAGCCAGCTATTGCCGACGCGGATCTTGATCTGGCTGCCGACCTGGCCGGCAAGTGCAATCGAGGGATCGCTGTCCTGCATGCATTCGTTGAGCCGTTCGATATCGAGCGCGATCTGCGAACCGGAACCGGCGATTTCGAGAACCACGCCGATCGGCTGCTTGGCATTGTTGCTCTGGTGCTCGGGCTTCGGTTGCGATGCCGGCTTTGACTTGGCGGCAGTTTGTGCTTGCTGCGCCGGCCTGGTGGCTGGCCCGGACTGGGCCGGGGCCTCCTGCGGCTGACCTTGTGCCGGCGGCCTGTCGGTCGGACGTGCCGGTTCGCGCCGGTCGAAATTCGTATTGCCCATATCCGTCATGGACTGTTCCCATCCCTGATAGTTCGGGATGGAGCTTTACCCGTATCAAAGTTAACATCGCGTCAATGCTTCGGCCGACGTTATGAAGCCCACTTGTCAGATCAGTGCGAAGAGCCGGCCGGCGATCCAGCCCATGCCAACCGACATCAATACCGCCAGCAGGCCGTAAAGCAGCGACTGACGCTGCGCGAAAATCTCGACAAAGCGCTCGAAACCCACCTTGCGCACCTCTACTTCGGCAATTGCAGAAGCGATCACCCGACCGCGCGTAATGGCAAAGGTTTCCGCGGTATAGGTTCCGGTTTGCACGTTCGAAGGCAGCGAAATGCGCGCCTGATACAACACTTGCTCGCTGATCTGCACTCCGCCCGGGTCCTGCTTGTAGAGTCCCATTCTGCCACGCAGATCGACCAGCCCATCAGTAAAGCGCGTCTGTTCTTCGGGGTCGATCGCACCGGTCGGTGACAATTGGAGATAATCGAGCCCCAGCTCATAGATCGCAGCGGTTCTTTCGTCGACGATATCCGGTATCGGAGCGGAGGAAGCGACAGCGAAAAACGATGGCGCCGAACGGAAGGCCGTATTGGTGGCATTGACCCATATCGGGCCAAACCGCTCCTTCTCGCGAACGGTAATCGGCTCGGTCGGCCCTTTCAGCACCACTACGATGTCGTATTCCTGTCCGGCCCGCGCACCGGTAGGATCCAGGATTGCACCGAACAACAGCAATTCGGTTCCGACGAAGCCTTGTCGTACCTGGACATCGTGCTGCGAGACCTCCGGCACGAGGATCGGTTCGCTTTGCGCGGACAGCATGAATAGCGCTGCCAGGAGGAGCAACAGCCGCTTCATAGCGGAACCACGGTATAGATTTCGTCCGGTTCATATCCCAGGCCGAACAGCATCCGCAGGGCGATAACCAAGACCAGTGCGGCAAGCACCAGGCGCAACATTTCGGGCTTCACCCTTTGCGCGACCAGAGTGCCGAGCTGTGCACCCGATACGGAACCCAACAGGAGCAAGGCAACGAGTACGATGTCGACAGCCTGGGTGGTCAGGGCGTGCACAATGGTAGTCGCCATGGTCACGAACAGGATGTTGAACAGCGATGTTCCGACCACGACCTGCGCGCTCATCCCCAGAATGTAGAGCATGGCAGGCACAAGAATGAACCCGCCACCAACGCCCATCAGCATGGTTAGCATACCGACCAGGACACCCAGAATGAGCGGAGCAAGCGGCGAAATGTACAACCCGGACCCATAAAACCGCCATCGCAGTGGTAGCGCGGTCACGAGCGGATGATGGCGGCGTTTCATCGGGCCGCGCGGCGCGTCTTCTTCTGCCGGGCGAAGCGATTGCCACGCCTCACGCGCCATCAGAGTGCCAATCGTGCCGAGCATGACGACGTAAAGGATGCTGATCACCACGTCGATCTGGCCGATCGACTGAAAGAAACGGAACAGAATCGCCCCGACAAACGCCCCGACTACTCCGCCTGCGACAGTGACGGCGCCGAGCCGGTAGTCCACCCCGCCGCGCCGGCCATGGGCCAAAACCCCCGATACGCTCGCCCCTGTGACCTGGGTCGAAGCCGACGCAGCCGCAACCGTCGGCGGCACGCCGTAGAAAATCAACAGCGGCGTGGTCAGGAAGCCCCCCCCAACCCCGAACAAGCCGGAGAGGATACCCGTCAACGCACCCAGAGCGACGATGACAAGCCCGTCGACCGACAGGTTCGCAATGGGAAGGTAGACGTCCATGCCGCGGCCCTAACCGACCATGGCGACGGATTAAAGCACGCCGTTCAAAATCCGGTCGAGAGCGTCAGCGCGAAACCCGATCCGGGTGCGGCATCGCCCGCGACCCGATACCGGTAATCAACCGCCAGCCTTGCTGGGACCTCGCCGACCTTGAGATCGATCCCGGCGGTCGGGCCGAAATCCAGACGCGCAGCGCCTTTCTGCGCACCGCCCCATACGCCTCCTCCGGCACGCAGTTCACCAAGGCCGGATCGGGCGACCGAACGGGTGATGCGGGCCTGTCCATCGAGGAAACCCGTCGCGAAATCACCACCGACATAGCCTGCCTGCACATAAGTTTCGCCGCGCAATCCCGCAGGGAGATTTTGGGGCGGCAATTCGCTGACCAATATTGCAGCAGGTCTCAACCGGGTTCGGCCATTGCTGCAAACGGCACGCAGCTCTGCCTGTGCCGACACCGGCACTCGCTGTGCGGGACGCACCGAAAGCCCGGCCGCGACTTCGACTTCCCGATCGGCGGAAAACGCCTTGGTCGCACGCAAGAATGCGGTTGGCCGATATCTGTTGCTTTCCGGAAGCAGGCGATAGCGCAACACTGCGCCGGCCTGGCTGCCGCCGTAGCTGGCAGGGCGCGGACCGGATGGTGTCGCCGGGAAATCGCTGCCAGGACGGTGGAGCGCCCAGATGTCGAATAGCCAGCGCTTTCCCCTGGCAGGAGCAAGAACGGCTCCGAATCCTGCCGATCGCGCCTCTCGCACGCCAGTCTTCTCCGATGCCGGTTCCGCATTTTCCGGAACCGGCAATCGCGCCATGGCCGCCAACCACATCAATTGATGCGCTGCTATGATTCCGGGATCCGATACCATGGTGGTGTGACGCGACGGCACCATGTGCAGAGGTGGCGAAGTGGCAGCAACCGTCGAGACTGTTGAGGCAATCGTCGGGACTGCCGAAGCAATCGTCGGGAATCTCGCCTGCTTTTCGAGGAGACCATTCACGACCTCTCCCGCGCCCGCGCCCAAAGCCGAAGGCGCTGCATTTTGACTATCGGCGAATTCGATCGAAGGCAGCGGAACCGGGAATGGCGATTCCCACAGGATCGCGCGCATTGCGATCCATCCGGCCATCAACGCGCCGAAGACCACCAACGGCCGACCTCGGCGACTTGCCCCGCTGCCTTTCACTGTTCGACCCTTCTCTGTTCGATCCTTGCCGGATGAGCGTTATGTTCAGTCTTGTCCCAGACCGGTGCCGCTCCTGCGAGCGTGCGAATGTAGGCCATGAGAGCCCGCCATCCGGCCATGATCGCAATGATATTGGCAACCGGTATTCGCAAAACCGCATGCAGGCCTTCATTCCAGCCATAGGCACGAGCGGTAAAGGCGAACCGCCACGCGGAACGCCAAAGCAGGCTGGCCAGATTTAGCAGAAGGACGATGTGCACAAGCGGTGAAATCGGCACCGGATCGATCACGCCCGTCGAAGCAAGCAACCAACCGATCGCTACAAGTATTAGCAGCAGATAGGCCACTGCCAGCAACAAAGCGATAAACGGCCCCCTGCGGTCGCGCAGCCTCATCCATGTATCGGCAACTCCTCCATTCCAGCCGAGCCGGTCCCATCCCTGAAGGGCGATACCGTGCATCCAGCGCGATTTCTGGCGCACGGCCTGGTCCAGCCTGACCGGAAAGCAGGAGCGCGTGGCGATCAACCGCCCGAGTTCGTTTCGCGCGCGAAGAAAGCGGGTCGTGCCGCCGAGTGCTCCGATGCCCAGTCCCAGTTCATAGTCTTCGGTCAGACAATCAGGCGCGAAAGGCAGGCCGTTCCCTCGCAATGTCGCCAGTTCTTCCAGCCTGTCCCGCGAAATCGCGCACCCTACCCCCGCAAGCGGGATAGCCGCTCCCAGAGCATCGCGCACGACAAGCCCCTTGCCATGCGCTTCGGCGAATTCCTCGCAGTAATGCCCGGCAATCCAGCGGGAGGCAGGCTGCGGCTCGGGCAATACGGGCAATTGCACCAAATCCGCTCCATCCATTGCCCTGTCGAGCAAGCCGAGCGCAGCAGGATCGACCATGTCCTCGGCATCGTGCAGGACCACCATCCTCGTGCGCATGCCTCCGCGCCGTTCATCGTCTTTCAGCGCTTCGTACAATCCGTTCAGGCAATCTGCCTTTGTCGTCGGCCCATTCCGTTCGACGAGAATCGTCCTGGCGCGCGGATCGCCGCTTACGGCTTCGGTCGCCGCCGTCAGTGTCGCGGGATCATTGCGATAGCAGCCGACATAGAGTCGTAATTCGGCGTACCGCCATGTGCCCAGCATATGCGCGATGGTGGTGCCGATCACCGCGTTTTCACGCCAGGCCGGAATGAAAACGGCCACCGGTCCGGCCAGGCTTGTCCCGGCCAAGGCGGACGTGTCCACGCGCAATCTCTTAAGCCTGCCCGTGAGCTTGAGCCACAGATAGGCACCATCGACTGCAAGCTCGTCCAAAGCGCCTATGAGAAAGAAGATTCCGGCGAACAGCAACAACTCGTGCTCCATCAGCACGAACCATTCCCAAGCCGTAAAGCCTCCGATTTCCAAGCTGCGACCCCCCGTCACTTTCCTAACGGGGCTACGCAATGCTTGCAACGATCCGGCTTTTGCGAAAAAGGGGCGCCTTACATGGCCGAAAACAGATTACCTCTCCGTTCCGTCTTCGCTCCCGTCCGCGCCCTGTTCGTCAGTGACGCTTCCTCGGGCGTGCTTCTGATACTCGTGGCGGCTGCGGCAATGCTGGCGGCAAATTCCGAACTCGCGGGTGAGTACCATGCGTTGTTCTACGACAAATTCGCCTGGTACCCGCATGCGAAGCTGAGCTCGCTTCACTACCTGATCAACGACGGGTTGATGGCAATCTTCTTCTTCGTGGTAGGCCTCGAAGTGAAACGCGAGATTATCTGCGGGCAGTTGTCTTCGCCCGCGCAACGGCGTCTGCCCGTACTGGCCGCCATTGCCGGCATGGCTTTCCCCGCGGCTGTCTACATGCTGGTCATACAAGGGGGTGACCCTCAACTCACCTCGGGCTGGGCGATTCCGGCCGCAACCGACATTGCCTTCGCAATGGGCGTTCTCGGCCTGCTGGGCAGCAGGGTGCCGGCATCGTTGCGGCTCTTCCTGCTCACGGTTGCGATCGTCGACGATATCGGTGCGGTCATGGTGATCGCGCTATTCTACACACCCGACGTCGACGTCATGTGGCTCACGATCTCGCTGGTGGTTCTGGGTGTCATGATCGGCATGAACCGGTTCAACGTAACCCGCGCCGCGCCCTTTGTCCTCGTGGCGATCGTCTTATGGTGGTGCGTGCTCAACTCGGGCGTGCATGCCACGATTGCAGGCGTCGCCGCGGCCTTGACCATCCCCATGCGCCGCAAGGACGGCAACAGCATGCTGGAAACGCTCGAGCACAACCTCGTGCCGTGGAGCGCTTACGCTATCGTACCCATTTTCGGATTCGCCAATGCAGGCGTGAATTTCGCGGATATCGGACTGAACAATATCCTCGATCCCCTCCCGCTGGCTGTAGCCGGTGGACTGGTGCTGGGTAAGCAGTTGGGCATTTTCACCTGCATTCTGGCTGCTGCAAAGCTCGGATTTGCCAAGCCTCCGAAAGGTGCAAGCTGGCCTGAAATCTGGGGCGTGTCGGTCCTGTGCGGTATCGGCTTCACCATGTCCCTCTTCATCGGGGAGCTGGCATTCCCCGCCTATCCGTTGCTCAAGGAAGAGGCGAAAATCGGTATCCTGCTGGGATCGGCGATTTCGGCACTGCTCGGCTTCATGATTCTTCGCTTCACGACCACGCATCCCAACGATCGGACCGCCGAACCCGACCCGGCCTGACCTATTACCAACTGCCGATGTTCTCCATGCTCGCCCAGGGTTCCCTGGGCGACAAATGACCATCCTGCAACAGCTCCACCGAAACCCCGTCGGGCGTCTTGACGAAAGCCATGTGCCCGTCGCGCGGCGGCCGGTGGATCGTATGGCCCGCATCCATCAGGCGCCGGCATGTTTCGTAGATGTCGTCGACACGGTAGGCGAGATGGCCGAAGTTGCGACCACCATCGTAGCCCTCGGGCTCACCACCGTCCTCGCGCGGCCAGTTATAGGTCAGCTCGATTTCGGCGACACCTTCCTGCCCGGGTGCGGCAAGGAAAATAAGCGTGAACCGGCCTTTCTCGACGTCGAACCGCCGGACTTCCTTCACTCCGATAAGGTCGAAAAAAGCGATTGTAGCATCCGGATCGGTCACCCGGATCATGCTGTGGAGATATTTCGTCACTTCATCCTCACTCGGTTCGTCGCTATTAAAGCACGGTTCATCGACATTGCTCTACTGCCTGCCTGGGTCGTCGCAGCGCAATCGAGAGGACTGTCATGCCCGAAACCCCACCTGACCAAAACCCCGCCCCGCCCGGTTTCCTGAACGAACCCGTTGCACGTCGCTGGCTGGCCAGTTCGTCGATCGTCGCTATCGGCCTGATCCTTGGCGGCTTCTTCCTGGGCGACGGACTTGTTCGCGCGAAGGAAGCCGATCGTTCGGTCACGGTGCGCGGCCTTGCCGAGCGCGAAGTCACTGCGGACCTTGCCACCTGGACGATCTCCTATTCCACCACCGCCCAAAGCCTGCAGACGGCCCAGTCGGGCGTCGATCGCGACTCCGAAGCCATCGCATCCTTTTTCAACGATATCGGTTTTGCCGACGATGCCCTCCAGCCGACCGGGGTGAATGTCAATTACTACACGGACAATAACGGCATCGGCCGCTACACGGTACGCCAGCGGCTTACTCTGCGGACACACGATATCGAACGCGCGCAGAACGCCGTGAAGCGGCAGGCCGAACTGGTCCGCCGCGGCGTCGTACTCGAGGACGGTTCGGGCATGTCATACACGTTTACCCAATTGGACGAGATCAAGCCCGAAATGGTCGCCGAAGCGACCAAGGACGCACGCGCCGCCGCCGAGAAGTTCGCGATGGACAGTGGCGCCAATGTCGGCAGCATCCGCAAGGCCACGCAAGGCTATTTCTCGATCGAGGCGCGCGATGGCGACGGCGGTGGCTGGGGTGTCAGCGACACTCCCTACAAGAAGGTCCGCGTGGTCACGACAGTCGATTTCTCGCTCGACTGATCGCATCACGCCCAAAAGGGGTTCGCGTCTTCTTCCCCTGGACGCGAACCCCGATTGACATGCAGCGCCAGCTTCAGAAACTCGCGCTGAGAGTGAATACGACTGCATCGTCGACGAAATCGTATGCGGGAGATGCGATATCTCCCTCCGCCCCGACATAGGCCACGCCGAATGTCAGCGGCGTATCCGGAATGGCCGCTTCGGCTCCCAGCGACCAGTCGAAAGCATCGCCGTCATCGGTAAAGGTCAGGATCCCGTTAGTATATCCGACATGCCCGATCACCGTGACCGGCGTGCCTGGAACACCCACCCCCAGATCGGTGTAGAGGTAGACATTGTCCTGATTGGCCAGGGAATCCTGCTCGGGTGCATAGGCTACGCCCAGCGTAGCCTCGGCAGGCCCCAGCGTGAGACCGAGCGAGGCATAGAATTCGACATAATCGAAATCGCCCGGACCGGCATCGGGGTAGAGATAGCCGATCACGCCGATATCGGCGTTTACACCATCGGAGATATCGCCGTTCCAACCGCCGTAGATATCGAGTTCGGTACTACCGAAACCGACGGTCTGTTCGTCCAGGGACGAAGCCCAGGCACCGACATAGAAGCCCGATTCATGCGCGGCATCGACACCTCCCTGGATGGCGAAATTGCCACCGGAAAGGTCGACACCGCGGAACCGGTATTCGCTGGTCAGCGCCACATTGGCGGAGACATCGATGGGAGAATCGCTTCCCTCTTCCTGCCCGAAAGCCGGTGATGAAGCGAAAGCAGCACAGGCTGCGAGAGTAGCGGCCGAAAGGCCGCGGATGGACGTGAGCATGACAAACTTCCTTGGTTTGCGGTTGTGCTTCGTCCCACCTGCGGTTCGCCGGACGCTTCATTTATCGAGCGTACTCTGACGAACACGCAACAAACTTGCCCGTTTTTGCTGCAGTGCACAAGAAAAATCTGTTGCCGGTCGTTGTGCCGAAGGTACTGTTGCCTTCCACGCATCACCGAGCTTTCCCCCGACTTCCCACAACAAGTTGCCGAGCAAGAGCCATGCGCCTATGCGACGGCCCGATTAGACCCTATCTTGATCCTGCAGCCATGTTCGAACCGCTTCGCAAGATATTTCGCCTGCGCGACGAGGCACCCGCTCCTTCCATACCGGTGGGTGAGCGGGTTTATGTAATCGGCGATATTCATGGCCGGCTGGACCTGTTCGAAAAGCTGATAGCCGCCATCGAGCAGGACGATCACGATGCCGCTCCGGCGAGATCGACGGTAATCCTGCTCGGCGATTTGGTGGATCGCGGACCCGACAGCGCCGGTGTCGTGGCCACGGCGCGCGAGTGGCGGAAACGGCGTGAAGTACGAATTCTTGCCGGAAACCACGAAGAGATGTTCCTGGATTCGTTCGAGGAAAAATCGGTGCTGCGCCACTTTCTGCGGCATGGCGGGCGTGAGACGGTACTGAGCTACGGGATCGAGAAGGAGCGTTATAACGAGGCCTCGCTCGAAGAACTGCAGACGCTCATGCACGATACCATCGCGCAGGCAGATCGCGACTTCATCGCCGGCTTCGAAGACTATATCGTCATTGGCGACTATCTGTTCGTGCATGCGGGGATTGCTCCGGACATACCGGTGGAGGAGCAGAAACGGCACGACATGCTGTGGATCCGCGAGCCGTTCCTGCGCCATCGCGACATGCATTCGCATGTCGTCGTCCATGGCCACACCATCTTCGAGGAGATCGACGAACGCGCCAACCGCATAGGCATTGACACGGGCGCATTCCGCTTCGGTCGCCTGACTGCCCTGGTTCTGGAAGCAGATACGCGCCGCTATATCCAAGCCGTCGACAAGAAGGGCGGCATCAAGATTAAACGGAAAGAGTCCGACGCATGAAAATCGCAATGGTGGGATCGGGTTATGTCGGTCTCGTATCCGGGGCCTGCTTTGCCGATTTCGGTCACGACGTCGTCTGCATAGACAAGGATCAGGCCAAAATCGACGCACTGCATGATGGTATCATGCCGATCTACGAGCCCGGTCTTGCCGAGCTGGTAGAGAGCAATGTGAAGGCGAGCCGCCTGTCCTTCACCACCGACCTGGCCGAAGGAATCGATGGCGCACAGGCCATCTTCATCGCAGTCGGCACGCCCAGCCGCCGCGGCGATGGCCATGCCGACCTTAGCTTTGTCCATGCTGTTGCGCGCGAAGTGGGCGAGAACCTGGCCAGCGATGCGGTGGTGGTGACCAAATCGACCGTACCCGTCGGAACGGGGGACGAAGTCGAACGAATCCTCGAAGACAGCGGGACGAGTCACGAATTCGCAGTCGTTTCCAATCCGGAATTCCTGCGCGAAGGTGCCGCAATCGGTGACTTCAAACGACCTGACAGAATCGTGATCGGGGCGGAAAGCGAATTCGGCCGTGAAGTCATGCGGGAAGTCTACCGACCGCTGTTCCTTAACCAGTCGCCGATCCTGTTCACCAGCCGGCGCAGCGCCGAACTGATCAAATATGCCGCCAACGCCTTTCTCGCGACCAAGATCACTTTCATCAACGAGATGGCCGATCTGTGCGAGAAGGTTGGCGCGGACGTGCAGGATGTCGCACGCGGTATCGGCACCGACAATCGCATCGGTCCCAAGTTTCTTCATGCCGGTCCTGGCTATGGTGGCTCGTGCTTTCCCAAGGATACGCTGGCCCTGCTCAAGACGGCGGAAGATTATGAAAGCCCGGTCCGTATCGTCGAGGCCGTGGTGAAAGTGAATGACAGCCGCAAGAGGGCAATGGGCCGCAAGGTTGTCGAAGCAATGGGCGGAAGCAAGGCGGCGCGAGGCAAGAAAGTCGCGCTGCTCGGCCTGACCTTCAAGCCGAACACCGACGACATGCGCGACAGCCCGGCCATAGCCGTGGCGCAGACACTGCACGATGCCGGGGTAAAGGTCGCCGCTTACGATCCCGAAGGAATGGAACAGGCCGCCCCGCTAATGCCCGAAGTCACCATGTGCGACAGCTCTTACGCCGCCATCGACGGGGCGGACGCCATTGCCATCGTGACCGAATGGGACGCCTTTCGCGCACTCGACCTTGCCAAGGTCAAGGAATTGGCGAAGGAGCCGGTACTGGTCGATCTGCGCAACATCTACGAACCGAACGATGTCCGCGCGGCGGGCTTCGACTATGTGAGTATCGGCCGGGCCTGATTATTCGCGCGCGGAAAGGTCGCGCATGTCCTGAAACCCGGCCCGCGCGCCGCAGCTCATGAAATCGGACACTTTCTCGGGCGTGTTTCCGTAATTGCCCGAATAGCGGAACATCAGCCGGTCGCGCCACACCCGGAACAGGGGCACCAGCGTGCCATCTTCCAATCGCGCCGAATACCATGCGGTCGCAGGATCGAATATCGCGCCGCTGACTCCCAGATGGCACAGATGGGCATTACCGCCCACAGCACTGCCCTCGGCGGAGATGCCGCCATCTTCGCTTCCCGTCAGTGTCGCATGCTGCATTCCCGCTTGTTCCAAAGCCGGCACGATCCGTTTGTAGAGGGCGGTCGAACGGAACGCATCGGGGAGCGGCAAGACATCTTCGGAATAGGTCCGGCTCTCATCGGGCGCGAGTACCAGCCGGGTCCCTAGGGCAGAGAACAGCCGGGTCATGCGCTGGCGGTAGGAATCGGATATGCAGGCGCTGTCGCCGCAGCGATTGCGACGTCCGAGCCAGGCGCGCTGGGCAACCAACGTGGTTGCGCCCGCATCCAGCGCCTCGCGAAACAACTGCGCCATATCGCGATCGAGCCTGCGTAATTCGCTCTCATATTCACTGCATATCAGCCGCTCGGCATCATTTCCCGCTTCGGCGCAATCGAAAGAGGGGGTATCGCGATCCGCCTTCAGCGCTGCGGCCTGCAACGTTCGTACCTCACCGGGAGACAGGCGAATACCCGGCTTCGCCCATTCGGAATCACCCTCGATGCTTGCCAGGACGACCGGCCCTGGAAAATCGGCTTTCTCCAGATAGCGGACAGCACGCGGGCCGAGACGCGTTTCGTCGAACCGCGCCCCAGCATAGCTGTCGAAACCCCAGACGGGCAACGTCGCGAGATCGGCCCGGCGGAGGTTCGCATCATCGAAGATCGCACCTTCATTCGTACCGCATGATTCATCCATCGTGATCCCGCAACGGAACCGGAAACCCGTCAGGTCGGCATTGCGAAACGACGCCCCGCCAAGGTTGCTGCCCCAATCGGCACCCACCCATTCACCACCGGACAGATCCGCCCTGCTCAGATCGCCACCAGACAGGTTGGCTCCCCTGAAAACGACCCGCTTCAGTTTCGTGCCGGCCATCCGCACGCGGGACAGGTCCGCTCTGGCGAAGCGGATATCGGGCACGAGGGCACCTTCCCACAGCGTGCCAGACAGGTCCGTTTCGTAAAAGCAGCTTCCCGCAAGCAAGCGCGCAAGCGGACGCATGTCCTGCCCCGCCAACCTGCCACCATAGATGATGAAAGCCTGCCCGCCGACATTTTCCAGCGCTTGCTCGAGCCCCGCCCGCTCCTCAATGCCTCGCGCATCGACCAGCGGCGCGCCGGCTGCTTGCCCATTGCCACAGGCCATCCGGGCCATATCACGCCGGTCGTCACCAAGCTCTTCCAGCCCGTCGGCGGCCGTTCCGCCCTGTGTCGCCATCGCAAGACTGCCGGCAATCACGGCATCCAGCCAAAATCCGATCATGTCCTTCTCCCTGCCCTATCCGCCGGCTAGCACGAACGCGCCGCTATTGGGATGAATGAATGGAAGTGCCAGGGGGCCTGTAAGCCGGGTTCTGTCTTGCAAACGGTATGCCACCGATCGCTCGGGGCACCTGCCTCGCAAGGGCAGCCATTCATCTGGGCCGCGGATTGCCCCGCAGCTCGAGCAGCCAACCCGGATGCCTCGGTGCGAAACGCACCTGTCCGAAGACGCGGCACCCCTATTTGGCCTTGCTCCGGGTGGGGTTTGCCGTGCGAGCGATGTCGCCACCGCCCCGGTGCGCTTTTACCGCACCCTTTCACCCTTGCCTGTGAGGTCTCCCTCCATCGGCGGTATACTCTCTGTGGCACTTTCCCTGGACTCGCGTCCGGCGGGCGTTACCCGCCACCCTCGTTTCGTGGAGCCCGGACTTTCCTCGCTGCATGTCCCGGGTGAGATCACGACAACGCGGCTGCCCAGCCCCCTGGCAAGACTCTATCTAGCAATTCCGCGGTCGCGATCCAAGAGCAGTTGGAACAGGATCGCCCGCACCTGTCCGTCCATCTCGCCGTCGATCTTGCCCGGCCGCCAGCGGCGCTGGAACGCCTCGACCGCCTTGCGTCCGCCGGTAATGTCGTAACCCCAGCGTTCGAGCGCCAGGTAGAATGCCCCGTCATTGTCGAACGGATCGCCCAGTTCGAGCTTTTCCGGTTTCGGCAGGCACAGCCCGTATTCGGCCAGGCGGTCCCACGGGAACAGTTCGCCAGGATCGGCCTTGCGCGCCGGCGCCACGTCCGAATGGCCGACCACATTGGCACGCGGAATATCGTGCTCGTGAACGATCCGGTGGAGCAGCGGCACCAGTGCATCCACCTGCGCATCGGCAAATTCGCGATAACCCAGCCCGTGCCCCGGATGATCGAGTTCGATTCCGATACTGGCCGAATTCACATCCTTGTGCCCACGCCAATAGGACAGGCCGGCATGCCAGGCGCGCTTTTCCTCGGGCACCAGCCGGGTGACTTCTCCGCTTTCCGAAATCAGGTAATGGGCACTGACCTGCGCCTCGGGATCGCACAGCCGGTCGATCGCGACTTCCGGCCCTTCCATCTCTGTATAATGCAGCACGACCATCGAGATCGGCAGCGTCCGATCGTTGCAATTGGGCGACAACCGCTCGTGATGGACGAGCTCGTCGGCCATTACCCGATCATACCCTCGGGCTGCGGCAGCACGGCACCCAGCACCAGCGCATCCTCGCCAAGCTGGTATTGCAACCCGCCCCCGGTCTTCTCCGCCAGCAGGAACAGCATATGCGCCGCTGCGGTTCGGCTGGACAGCTCCTCAATCGGCAGTTCGCCCTGCAGGCCCCGTCCGATAGTCTCGTCGAACGCCACTTTGGCCCCGGTCGCCCGGACAACGATCTCGGTCGCCTCGTTATTCCTCTCGGCCCCGATATCGAGCGTGCCGCCGCGCACCAGCGCATCGATCCCGATATGGGCGAAGTTAAGCAGCACCTTCACCGCCGGCTTCGGCAAGGATTGCTCCGCCAGCGCCCAATTGACCTCCACCCGCTTTGCATCGCCCGCCAGCGCATCGACCACTGCCTGCGTTTCCTCGACCGGAACATTCTCGCCAAATCCGCCCGCGGCCCCGAAGGCGAGGCGGAAGAATTTGAGCTTGTCGGTGCTGATCCTGGCGCTTTGTTCGAGCAATTCGAGGCACCGCTCTCGCATTTCGGGGTCTTTCTCGTCGGCGAGCAGTTCCAGCCCGTTCGAAAGTGCGCCCACGGGGCTAAGCATGTCGTGGCACAGCCGCGAACACAGCATGCTGGCAAGGTCGAGAGCATCGGTTTGGTTCATATCAGAAAGAGGTTTCCTTAACGCCAGGGCGCCGCAGGGGCATAACCCGGTTTTCCATTCAGCAGGCTTTATCCATCCCGCCTTACCTTTCTAAAACGGTGTAGGGAAGCGGTTCGAAGCCACCTGGCATATCCCGCCAGAACCGAACCTCCCCTTGCCCCGTGATCGCCCAGACTTTTCCATCACGGGCAGCCGCTGCTTCGTCCCTCCTGGACGGGACAGGGGAACCGTCCGGATGCGAATGGTAGAAGCCGGCAATCCGAGGTCCGCCTTCGCGTTCGGCACGATAGGCATCGACAAGAGCCTGTGGATCGAGTTCGAAATGCGTCCGTCGTCTGGGATGGCCATTGCGCGTCGGGACGATCTCTGTAATTCGCGCCTGGTCGCCAAACAGGATGCCGCAGCACTCGTACGGATGAACACGTTGTGCTTCCGCAAGCAGATAATTCAGGCAAGTAGCCGAAATCGTAATCATCAATGTCCTCTAGCTGGTTTGTCCCGATCTTGTCGAAGAATGGCTTCGTCTCCTCTGATTCGTCATTCCCGCTCTCGCGGGAATGACGATTAGTGTTTAGGGTGACGCAAGGGTTCATCCGCGCAAAAAGTAATTCGTGACCGACAACACAACCATCTCCGGCAAGCTCCAAACCGGCACACGGCTCGACAAGGCCTTGGCCGAGGCGACCGATCTGTCGCGCGAGCGGGTCAAGGCGCTGATTGCGGATGGGCATGTCATGATCGACTGCAAACCGGCAACAAGCGCGTCGGCCAAGGTTGCCGCAGGCACGGCTTTCGAGATCCGCGTCCCGCCGGTCGTCGAATCCGAAGCGCAGCCACAGGAAATCCCGCTCGACATCGCGTTCGAGGACGACCACCTGATCGTCGTGAACAAACCCGCCGGGATGGTCGTGCACCCGGCAGCGGGCAATCCGGACGGCACGCTGGTCAATGCACTGCTGCATCACTGCAAGGGGCAACTCTCGGGAATCGGCGGCGTGGCGCGCCCCGGGATCGTCCATCGGATCGACAAAGACACTTCTGGTTTGCTGGTGGCAGCAAAAACTACTGCCGCGCATGAAGGACTGGCGAAACAGTTTGCCGATCACTCGACCCTGCGGCGGTATCTGGCGTTGTGCGGCGGGCATCCGAATCCACCCGCAGGCACAATTTCAGGCCGTATCGGCCGCTCGGATGCCAATCGCAAGAAGATGGCCGTGCTTCCCGACGGCGCAAGCCGCGGCAAGCATGCGGTAACGCATTACAAGATGGTCAAAAAGCTTAACGATTGCAGTCTTTTGGAGTGTAAACTTGAAACCGGACGAACGCACCAGGTGCGCGTTCACTGTGCGTCAATCGGCCATGCGCTATTGGGGGATCCGGCATATGGTCGCACCCCCAAACCGCTACGCCCGCTGCTTGCGCGGCTCGGTTTCGCCCGCCAGGCATTGCACGCGGCCAGCCTCGGTTTCGACCATCCGGTGACCGGCGATTGGTGCGAATTTCACGTCGAACTGCCAGACGACATGCGGGAACTAATCGACGAAACCGTTCGTTGAAATCGATGAAACGCACTGCAAAACGCAGGCGATTGGTCTATATGTAACTTCGTGGCCCGAAAGAGCGGATGCCCATCAGGGGTCCGAACGAGCGAGGTCGACGCAGAAAGGTTAGGGAATAGTGAGCAACAACAAGGCATTGAGCGTCCCGGCGCTCGGCGGTGAGCAGAGCCTCAACCGCTATCTCTCCGAAATCAAGAAATTCCCCGTGCTGACGGCCGAGCAGGAGTACATGCTGGCCAAGCGGTACGAGGAACACGAGGATTCCGAAGCTGCCGCGCAGCTCGTCACCTCGCATCTGCGACTCGTGGCGAAGATCGCGATGGGCTATCGCGGCTACGGCCTGCCGGTCAGCGATCTCATTTCCGAAGGGAATGTGGGCCTGATGCAGGGCGTCAAGAAATTCGAGGCCGATCGGGGTTTCCGCCTCGCGACCTATGCGATGTGGTGGATCAAGGCGAGCATTCAGGAATTTATCCTGCGTAGCTGGTCGCTCGTGAAGATGGGCACCACCGCCGCACAGAAGAAGCTGTTCTTCAACCTTCGCCGGATGAAGAAGCAGCTCGAGGCATACGAAGACAGCGACCTGCATCCCGACGATGTGGCGAAGATCGCATCCGATCTCGGCGTGCCCGAGCAGGAAGTAATCAACATGAATCGCCGCATGATGATGGGCGGCGACGGCTCGCTCAACGTGCAGATGCGCGGCGACGAGGATGGTGGCGGCCAATGGCAGGACTGGCTGGTCGATGATCGTCCGCTGCAGGACGAGACGGTCGCCGATGCCGAAGAGGCACGGGTCCGCCATGAAATGCTGGGCGAAGCGCTCGAAACGCTGAATGATCGCGAGAAGCACATCCTCACCGAACGGCGCCTGACGGAGAACCCGCAGACGCTTGAGGAGCTGAGCCACGTCTACAACGTGTCGCGCGAACGCATCCGCCAGATCGAGGTGCGCGCGTTCGAGAAGCTGCAAAAGGCGATGAAAGCGATCGCCGGCGAAAGGTTGATGCCCGGCGCGGCGTAACACCGGCACAACAAGACAAACCAACCCGCCGGCATTAATGTCGGTGGGTTTTGTTTTTCAACCTTACCCGTTTTCAAACGGCCGCTGTTGGCGGCTGCCAGCAAACACCGCCCCGTCATTTCCCTCCTACTTCGTCACCCCCGCGAAAGCGGGGACCCAGGGCAAAATAGCGATCCGGTTAACTGGATTCCCGCTTTCGCGGGAATGACGAAGGGAGTGTGAAAGGGGAAGGCAGGGCATGATGAAGATCGGGTAGGCCCCCTCCTTGAGATCAAAACGCCACCTATCTTCCCCTCACCGTTGCGTCGCGACAGTGAGGATTTTACAACCCTCCCATGCTCCGCGTCGGCAAATTCCTCGCCAAGCTCGTGCTGTGGTTCATCGGAGCAAGCCTGCTTCTGGTGATCGCGTTCCGCTTCGTTCCGCCTCCGGTCACCGCGACCATGCTGATGGACGAGAACGGCATCACCAAGGACTGGGAACCGCTTTCCGACATCGATCGTAACCTCGTAAGCGCGGTGATCGCGGCGGAGGACAGCAAATTCTGCTCGCATGACGGGTTCGACCGCGAAGCGATCGAGAAGGCGATCGCGCGCAACCAACAGGGCGGGCGAATCCGCGGCGCCTCCACTATCAGCCAGCAGACCGCCAAGAACGTCTTCCTGTGGCAGGGCGGCGGTTACGTGCGCAAGGGGTTCGAGGCGTGGTTCACCTTCCTTATTGAAAAACTTTGGAGCAAACGGCGGATCATGGAAGTGTACCTCAACGTCGCGGAGACCGGCATCGGCACTTATGGCGCGGAGGCCGGGGCACGGCGCTATTTCGGCCACTCCGCCGCCCGCCTGACCCGCAGCGAGGCCGCGCGCATGGCCGCTGCCCTGCCCCTGCCCAAAAAGCGTTCCGTCACCAACCCGGCCGGCTTCACCCGCCGCTACGGAAACACAATTGCCGCGCGGATGGGCGCGGTAAGGCGTGACGGATTGGACAACTGCGTTTACGAATAGGCTTGATGGGCGGAGCGCATATCCACGATCGGGACCAATCGCATGGGCATTCGCGTGGGCACTCTCACGCAGCAGGTCATGGCCATGGCCCACCCGATTTCGGGCGCGCTTTTGCAATTGGCATCATCCTGAACACTGTCTTTGTCGTTGTCGAGGCGACATACGGATTCCTGTCGGGTTCGATGGCGCTGGTCGCCGATGCAGGGCACAATCTGTCCGACGTGCTGGCACTGCTGCTCGCCTGGGGCGCGGCAGCGGCGGCAAAGCGCCCGCCGAATGCGCGGTTCACCTATGGTTACAAGAGCTCCACCATCCTCGCCGCCATGGCCAATGCCGCGCTGCTGCTGGTGGCGATCGGTGCGATCCTGTTCGAGACGCTGCATCGGCTGTGGGACCCCGCCCCCGTGCAGGGCATGACGATGGTGGTGGTGGCCGGCATCGGTATCGCGATCAACACCGGTACTGCCCTGCTTTTCCTGAAGGGCCGCCACGACGATCTGAACATCCGTGGCGCCTTCCTCCACATGGCGGCCGACGCGCTGGTTTCGCTTGGCGTCGTCGTTGCCGGAATGCTCATCCTTGCGACCGGCAGGGAATGGATCGATCCGGTCACCAGCCTGCTGATTGTTGCAGTCATCGCCTGGGGCACCTGGGGGCTGGCGAAGGACAGTATCAAGCTTGGCCTGCTCGGTGTGCCCGACGGCATCTCCGAAGCCGATGTGCGTGCCTATCTTGCCGGGCTGCCGGGTGTCGATGCAGTCCACGATCTGCATATCTGGCCGATGAGCACCACCGAAACCGCGCTGACCGCGCACCTGGTGATCCCCGCAGGCCATCCGGGAGACACCTTCCTGCACGAAGTTGCCGAGGAACTCGCAAACCGCCACCGCATTGGCCATGCGACGCTGCAGGTGGAACGGGAACGCGGCGAATGTATGGCGGGATGTTAGCAATCCCTGTTTTGCGCGAGCACGTACGTGCTCGTGATTCTTTTGTTTCGCCTCAAGCGCCGGCGTTCGCGTTCGCTGCCTTGGGCCATCCTCGCCCCTGCGGGGTGCGGACGGCCCCGTGGGCCTGTGACTGCCGTGACCAGGGTTCGGGTGGGCACCTCTTCGTACTTGCCGCCCGCAGCGACGAGGCCCTCAGGCCGTGAGAGCGAGGACATCGCAAGCGCGGACGCGCTTGCGCAAAACAAACGACCCGCTTGAGGCGTTATAACAAGCTAGGCCGCTTCTTCCTTCTCTTCATCACTGCCAAGAACGCGGATCGGCTCCTTGCGGCCTTCGACCACATCCTTGTCGATCACGATTTCGCTGACGCCTTCCATGTCGGGCAGGTCGAACATCGTATCCAGCAGGATACCTTCGACGATCGAGCGCAGGCCGCGCGCACCGGTCTTGCGGGCAATGGCCCGCTCGGCGATCGTTTCGAGCGCGTCCTGGGTGAAAGTCAGCTCGACATCTTCGAGTTCGAACAGCTTGCCATATTGCTTGACCAGCGCGTTTTTCGGTTCGCTGAGGATTTCCACCAGCGCATCGATGTCGAGATCGCGCAGCGTAGCGATCACCGGCAGGCGGCCGACGAATTCGGGGATCAGGCCGAATTTCAGCAGATCTTCCGGCTCGCCCTTTTCCAGCAGCTCGCCCACGCGCCGCTTGTCCGGATCGGCGACATGCGCACCGAAGCCGATCGAGCGCTTCTGCAGGCGGTCGGCGATTATCTTTTCAAGGCCCGCGAACGCGCCGCCGCAGATGAACAGGATATTGGTGGTGTCAACCTGGAGGAATTCCTGCTGCGGATGCTTGCGGCCACCCTGCGGCGGGACGCTGGCGGTCGTACCCTCCATCAGCTTGAGCAGTGCTTGCTGCACGCCTTCACCCGAAACATCGCGCGTGATCGAGGGGTTTTCCGCCTTGCGGGTGATCTTGTCGATCTCGTCGATATAGACGATGCCGTGCTGCGCCTTGTCGACATTGTAATCGCTTGCCTGCAACAGCTTGAGGATGATGTTCTCGACGTCCTCGCCCACATAACCGGCTTCGGTCAGCGTAGTCGCGTCGGCCATGGTGAACGGCACGTCGAATGTGCGTGCCAGCGTTTGCGCGAGCAGCGTCTTGCCGCAACCGGTGGGACCGACCAGCAAGATGTTGGACTTGGCCAGCTCGACATCGCCCGCCTTCCCGCCATGCCTGAGGCGCTTGTAGTGATTGTGCACCGCAACCGAAAGCACACGTTTGGCCCGGTCTTGCCCGATCACGTAATCGTTCAGGGTGGAAAAGATTTCCTGCGGCGACGGGACTTCGCCTTCCTTGCGACCGCTCAAGCCGGCCTTGGTTTCCTCGCGGATGATATCATTGCACAACTCGACGCATTCGTCGCAGATGAACACGGTCGGACCCGCAATGAGTTTCCTCACCTCGTGCTGCGACTTGCCGCAGAAACTGCAATACAGTGTGCTCTTGTTATCGGTTCCGCTCAATTTCGTCATATCCCGTCATCCCGAAACCCCCGTCGCCGGTACGGTGACATGGGGATTCGCCCGACTCTAAGGCCGGAAAGTCGTAAATCAACAGCTTGGAGCTAGCATTTTCGCCTTGCGACAAGCTGAAGCGGCAAGGTTGCCGAAATGCTACAGTTAATGTCCCGCTCTGGGGCGGTTGCGGGATGCCCGTTACCGAAACATTACTCCGGTGCACCGCCCGAACCGCTTTCGTCACCGGTTTCCTCACCTTCGGGGCGTGTTTCGAAGACCTTGTCGACGATCCCGAATTTCATCGCTTCGTCCGCTTCGAGGAAGGTATCGCGATCCATCGCCTTCTCGATGTCGTCGAGGCTCTGTCCGGTATATTTGACATAGAGATCGTTCATCCGGGCCCGAATACGCAGAATTTCACGCGCGGCGATTTCGATATCCGAGGCCATGCCGCGGGCACCGCCAGAAGGCTGGTGAACCATGATCCGCGCATTGGGCAGGGCGATGCGCATGCCCGGTTCGCCTGCGGCAAGCAGGAAGCTTCCCATCGATGCAGCTTGCCCGATACACACGGTGGAAACGCGCGGCTTGATATATTGCATGGTGTCGTGGATCGCCATGCCGGCAGTCACCACGCCACCCGGCGAGTTGATATACATGCTGATCGGCTTGGACGGGTTCTCGCTTTCGAGAAACAAGAGCTGCGCGGTGATCAACGCCGCCATGCCGTCTTCGACCTGACCGGTCACGAACACGATGCGTTCGCGCAGGAGGCGGCTGAAGATATCGAAACTGCGCTCGCCGCGACTGGTTTGCTCGACCACCACGGGCACGAGAGCGCCGGTGGCGGGGTCGCGTGCAAATTGACCCTGCGAGCCAAAGGGAGCTGCGTGAGCGTCGGAGTCGAACAGGTCGATCATGCAAAATCCTCGTGTTGAATACCGGTTTTGCTATGTCGGGCTTGCGCCGGCCAAGTTCAAGCCGGTTAACCCATTATCCGCGCAAAAACGCTTCGCCGCAGTTCTGAAACGATACACCGTAAGGGCAAGGCGTTTATCGGGTTCCATTCCACATCTGTCGAGGGGGAATGTCTCGAATCAAACACTTACTGCTATCCGGCGGTCTAGAGAGGACTGGAACACGCATGGCAGCAAAGACTCCCAGACTGCGCCTTGCCGTTTCGCTACTCGCCTGTGCCACGATGATTGCCGGCTCGCCGGCAGATGCGCAGGATGAGGGCCAAGAGGAAGGCCGGAACGAAGCCTCGCCAAGTGATGACGCGCCCGGTACCGACGCCGCGGACGATGCCCAGGCCGGGCGCGGCCAAGTCTATCAGCCCGACTATTTCAGCCAATACGCACCGCGCAACGCGCTGGACATGGTCCGGCAGATTCCGGGATTCTCGATTTCCGGTGGCGACGACGATCAGCGAGGGCTGGGCCAGGCGGACCAGAACGTGCTGGTCAACGGCGATCGATTGTCGAGCAAGTCGGACAGCACGCGCGACCAGTTGAGCCGTATCCCTGCCGGCGATGTGGTGCGGATCGAGATCGTCGACGGAACCACGCTCGACCTTCCCGGGCTGACCGGGCAGGTCGCCAATGTCATCGTCGAAAGCACCGGCGCTTCGGGCCAGTTCCGCTGGGAAGGCGGATTCAGGCCGCATAACACCTCGGCCGAACTGTTCGGTGGGGAGATATCCTTGACCGGCAGCTATGGCGCGCTCGACTATACCGTTGCGTTCAGCAACGAGAACAACCGCTTCGGAGCCGACGGTCCGACATCAATAACCGATGGCATGGGCAACCTGCTCGAAACGCAGGAAAGCAAGTTCAGCGGACGGTTCGACAATCCCGAACTGAGCGTCAATTTCAGCTACGATATCTCCTCCGATACGGTCGCGAACCTCAATATGAGCTTCCGCCGGAACCGTTTCTTCGCCCGCGATCCGGAAATCGGCATTCCCGTCAGCGGCCCTGTCCGCACACGTTTTTCCGAGCGTGGCAACAAGCGCCCCAGCCATGAAATCAGCGGCGATATCGAATTCCCGTTCGGCCCAGGGCGGCTCAAGCTGATCGCTCTCGACAGCTATGCCGAGCGCGAATTCGAAAGCACCGTCATAGACAGTTTCGACGATGGCAGCTTCGATTCCGGCAGCCGGTTCGGACAAGTCAACGGATCGGGCGAGCGGATCGGCCGTTTCGAATACGGGTGGAAGATGCTCTCCGCCGATTGGCAATTGTCCGGAGAGGCAGCCTTCAACCGGCTGGACCGTGTTTCCGAACTTTTCGAACTGGATACCGGTGGCAATTTCGTGGAACTCGATTTTCCCGAAGGTACTGGCGGCGTGAAAGAGGATCGCTTCGAGAGCATCCTGAGCTTTTCCAAACAGCTCACCCCGGCATTGGCATTGCAGGCCACGGCGGGTGCGGAATATTCCAAGATCGAGCAGACCGGAGCGGCTGCCAATTCGCGCAGTTTCCAGCGCCCCAAGGGCTCCGTATCGCTGGCCTGGAAGCTGTCTTCCGATTTCGACATGTCGGTCGAACTCGCCCGCCGTGTCGGCCAGTTGTCGTTCGGCGATTTCCTCGCCAGCGTTTCGCTCAACGATGACAACCAGAACGCCGGCAATAACGAACTGGTGCCCGAGCAGAGCTGGGTTCTGGAAGCCGAAATCAACAAGTCCCTCGGTCCCTGGGGTTCGATCAAGCTGGAACTCGAGCAAAGCTGGATATCCGACTTTATCGATTTCATACCCCTGCCGGACGGAGGGGAATCGCGCGGTAATATTCCCAGTGCGAATTCGACCGGTCTGGAATTTACCGGTACCTTCAAATTCGATCCCGTCGGGATACCCGGTGCCCAACTGGATCTGCGTATCGAACGCGAGATATCCAGTTTGCTCGACCCGTTAAGCGGAGAAACGCGGGCGTTTTCACACAACAGGGATTTCGAGTTCGGTGCCGATTTCCGACACGACATTCCGCAAAGCGACTGGGCCTATGGCGTCGGTACCTTCCACTTCCACAGGCAGCCCTAT
Organism: Parerythrobacter sp.; assembly: GCA_028289565.1. GTDB lineage: Bacteria > Pseudomonadota > Alphaproteobacteria > Sphingomonadales > Sphingomonadaceae > JANQPE01. Next base: position 1,938 of record JANQPE010000024.1, on the reverse strand, counting down.
TTCCGCCAGGGCGAAATAGGGCGCGACTATGAAGGCCCGGTTTTCCTGGATATATTCGTCGAACACAAGGATGTGCTCGGCTTGACGCTAAACGCGAGCGCAGGGAACCTGCTGGGCGCGCGCAACCGTTTCGAGCGTACCGTTTACGACGGCTCGCGTATCGAAGATCCGATCCTGTTCGTCGAAAACCGCAACCGTCGGATCGGCCCCATTTTCCGTTTCAGCGTCAGCGGGAATTTCTGAACGGGCTTGCATCATGGCATGAAAGTGGCAAGTTCGAGCCATGATCAGGCCGCCCATCCCGTCCGCCCTCGCGGTTGTGCTCGCCACCGCAGCCCCCGCATCGCTCTCGGCAACCGACCGCCCTGTCGCCTCCGGCCCGGCCGCGACTGCCGCCGAAACGCAGCTCGATCGCATCGCGGCAATCGACGATGCCGGGCCGGAACTGAATGCCGTTATCGCAACCAACCCCGGCGCACCGGCCCTGGCCGGCGCCGCGGAAGACGCGGATTTGCCGCTCGAAGGCCGCACCGTGCTCGTCAAGGACAATATCGAAACATACGAATTCCCGACAACCGCCGGCAGTCTCGCACTCAAGGACAATCGCACCGCCCGCGACGCACCGTTGATCGCCAATCTGCGCGCCGCCGGCGGAGTGGTACTCGGCAAGACCAACCTGTCCGAATGGGCCAATATCCGCGATAGCAATTCGACCAGCGGCTGGAGTGCGATCGGCGGCCTGACCCGCAACCCCCATGCAATCGACCGCAATAGCTGCGGCTCGTCCTCGGGCAGCGGCGCGGCTGTCGCAGCGGATTTCGCCTGGGCGGCCATCGGAACCGAAACGAACGGGTCGATCACTTGTCCTGCCAGTATCAACGGCATCGTCGGCTTCAAGCCAAGCGTGGGATTGGTCAGCCGGACGCATATCGTACCTATCAGCAGCACGCAGGATACCGCCGGGCCGATGGCGCGAACCGTTACCGATGCCGCAATGCTGCTGAGCGCTATCGCGGGCGAAGATTCGGCAGACCCCGCCACGCAAGGGGTACCCAATCGTCGTGCCGACTATGCCGAAGGGCTCGATTCCGCTTCGCTCGCAGGTATTCGGATAGGGGTAATGCGCAACCAGATCGGCAATCGTGCAGATTTGCGCGTGGTATTCGAGACAGCCCTGGCCGACCTGGAACGCGCCGGGGCGGTACTGGTCGATATCGAGTTCGAGCCGAACAGAGAGATGTATCGCGACAGCTTCACCGTATTGCGGTTCGAATTGCGCCGGGAGATGGGCAAGTATCTCCAAAGCCTGCCGGGCGAGAACATGCCACGCAGCCTCGCCGATCTGATTGCGTTCAACAAAGCCAACAGCGAAACCGAAATGCGCTGGTTTGCACAGGATATCTTCGAGCAAGCCGAAGAAACGACCGACGAAGAGGCATACGAAAAGGCTCGCGAGAACGCCGTTCGTATCGCCGGCAAGGAAACGATCGACGCGTTGCTCGCCGAGCACGACGTGACATTTCTCGTTGTCCCGACGCGCGGTCCGGCCTGGACCAGCGATCTCGTGAACGGCGACAGTTTCAACGGCAGCATCGGCTTTGGCTCACCCGCCGCGATTGCCGGTTACCCGCACCTTACCATGCCGATGGGGCAGATCGAGCGGTTGCCGGTAGGAATCAGTATCATAGGCGCGAAATGGACGGACCACGACGTACTCAAGGCCGGAGCAGCCTACGAGCGTGCCCGAACCGCACAATTGCCGAAGCCCAGCTTCAAGCGCTGGGAAATGCAAGACTGATACCCGCGAGAAGGGCGGCGGGCTCGCGCCCTTGCCGCCCTTGCCGATCCATGGATAACCGCGCTTACTTTTTCGCGGTGGTTTTTTTCGCGGCCGGCTTCTTGGCTGCTTTCTTGGCCGGGGTCTTCTTGGCCGCGGGC
>JANQPE010000019.1 GCA_028289565.1 Parerythrobacter sp. | reverse complement strand
CTCTCACGGCCTAAAGGCCGCGTCGCTGCGGGCGGCCAGAAGGCCTTGCGGTTCGCTGGTCGCGAACCGTGCTCCGCGACCAGGCCCTTGCAGTTTGGACCCGATCCTACTTCGTTACCCAAGCCCCTGTCCCGTCTCCTGTCATCCCACAACCTTTCGTCATCCCCGCGAAAGCGGGGATCCAGAGTGGCCGGGTCGTACTGTTCCACCCTGGACCCCCGCTTTCGCGGGGGTGACGAGTGTGGAGAGGGGCGGCAAGTGCGAAGAGGTGCTCACCCGAACCCTGGTCGCGGCAGTCACAGGCCCACAGGGCCGCCCGCGGCCCCGCAGGGGCGAGGATAGCCAAGTGAGCGAACGCGAACGCCGGCGCTTGAGGCTCCATGAAGGTTCTAGAATTGCGCTGCGACAAAACGTTTCATCGCGTGTCTCCTTCGATTCGCCTTGCCGCAGAGGCAAAGCGATTCGACGCTGGCCGATTCGCGTGCTAGCGGGCCGGCCACACAAGAACGGGAAGTGGGGTCGTTTTGACTACAGATTCTACCGCGGGCGGATGGCTAGGCCGCCTGCGGGGCTGGTTTCCAGATCGCGAATTTTTCATGCGATCGCAGGGGCAGGTCCGCTTCATAAAGATCGGTTCCAGGATGCAAATGGTCGCTGCGGCCATTGCTCTTTTCGCGCTGCTCGCGTGGGCGATCAGCATGGCCGCGATGGCGTGGACACAATATCGCGCCGAGGCCGATCGCCTTTCCCTGCTCCAGCGCGAAGCCCAGGTGGCGACCGCGACCGAACGCGTCGACGCCTATCGCGACGATATCGATGCAGTGGCGGACGATCTTGTCAAGCGTCAGGAATTCCTGGAGAAAATGGCCGAGAGCCTGCCCGACGACATAAAATCGGGCGAGACGGTGACCGATTCCTCTTCAGAAACCGCCAAGACGATCGACAAGGTCAGCCGCTCGATTCCCGAAGCAGCCGCTCTTGCCCGGATCGAAGCACGCCAGCTCGCTTTCGTCGAACGCCTGACCCGCTATGCGGATCGCCGCTCGGCACGCGCTGCTTCGGCGCTGCGCAAGCTCGGGCTCAACCCGGACGCCATGTTGCGCGGCGCCTCGCGCGAGGCGATGGGTGGTCCGCTGGAAATACTGGCGACCGGTGCCAATGGCCGAATCGATCCCCGATTCGAGCGACTCGGGCTCAGCCTGGCCCGGATGGCCGCTCTCGAACGCGGACTCGACGCCATCCCGCAAGTAATCCCCGCCCGCGTGGCATCGATTTCTTCGGGCTTCGGTTATCGCCGTGACCCGTTCACCGGTGCCGGGGCCATGCATAGCGGACTCGACTTCAAGGGGCCGGTCGGCGCACCCATCTATGCCGCCGCCAAAGGGCGGGTCAGCTTTGTCGGGCGCAGGTCCGGCTATGGCAAGGTCGTCGAGATCACGCATGGCAACGGTTTGATGACCCGCTATGCGCATATGTCGAAATTCGCAGCCGCCGAGGGGCAGAATGTCGCCGCCGGCGAAATCATCGGCGCGATCGGCAATACCGGCCGCTCTACCGGCCCGCACCTTCATTTCGAAGTGCGCATTCACGATCGCGCGGTAAACCCGCGCCCCTTTCTGGAGACTGCCCCCGATGTTCTCAAAGAAGCCCGACAGCTCCCCGAACTCGCCAACCGCTAAGCCGATGGTCTCCCGGAACAACAATCCTTCCACTTTCTCGGTCATCGGATCGGACGTGATCATCAAGGGCGATGTCTCCGCCGATACCGAACTGCATGTCGACGGCACAATCGAAGGTGACATTGCCTGTACCTCGCTCGTGCAGGGTGAAGGTAGCGCAATCGACGGCGGCATCCAGGCTGAAAGCGCCCGGCTCGCCGGCACGGTCAACGGCTCGATTTCCGCACGCGAGCTGGTGGTGCTGAAATCGGCCAAGGTAAATGGCGACGTCCATTACGATGCACTGACCATTGAGCAGGGCGCCGAAGTCGAGGGCCGGTTCGCACACCGCGTGCCGAACCAGCGCGCTAGCGATGCGGCTCCGTCCGCCGCTTCCCGCAAGCCTTCTCCCGGAGATGATGGCGGGGACGACGAACCCAAGCTCTCCATCGCGCACTAGGCGCGCAAGCCCCCTGTCCAAGCCTCTGTACCGGCTGACGCCCTAGCCGGCGTCTCCCAGTTCTTCGGCTTTCAGCGCCTTGCGGTCGAGCTTGCCAATCATCGTCTTGGGCAGTTCCTCGCGAATCACCACTCCCGATACCCGTTCATGCTTGCCCACGCGGGCATTGAGCCAATCGCGCAGGGCCTCCGCCTGCGCTTCGCCCTCCAGCGTGACATAGGCACGAGGTGTTTCGCCCAGATAGTCGTCGGGCACCCCGATCACGAGCACTTCTTTCACGGCTGCGTGCCCCAGCAGCACCGCTTCGACCTGGCTCGGAAATACCTTGAACCCGCCAACCGCGATCATGTCCTTGATCCGGTCGACGATGGCGATGAAACCATCATCGTCGAGCGTCGCGACATCGCCGGTGCGCAGCCATCTCTTGCCGAAGTGCTCGACGAAGACTTCCTTCGCCGCGTCAGGCCGGTTCCAATAACCCTGCATGACCTGCGGCCCGTGCAGCGCCAGCTCCCCGGGCTCGCCTGCCGGTGCGGTTTTGGAGGGATCCTCCTTGTCCAGCAGCAGGATTTCGGTCCGCGGGATAACCTGGCCGATCGTGCCCGGCTTGCGCATGCCTTCATAGGGATTGACCGAAACCACACCCGAGCTTTCGGTCAGCCCGTAGCCTTCCACCAGCCGTACGCCGGTGGCGGCTTCGAACTTTTCGCATACCGGGGCCGGCAGCGGTGCACCGCCCGAAATGCAGACCTTGAGCGAAGACAGGTCGGCGCGCGCGAGCCCGGGATGGTCGAGCAATGCCTGGAACATGGTCGGCACGCCTGGAAAGCCGGTTGCGCCGTATTTCCCGATCGTCGCCAATACCTGCGCCGTCTCGAACCGCGGCACCAGTGCGAGCGAGGCACCGCTCGCCACGGCATGATTGAGCAGCGCGGTGTTGGCGAAGACATGGAACATCGGCAGCGCGCCCATGAAGACTTCGCTGGCCGCCTCGCCGAACGGGTTGATGCTGGCGACCTGCTGCGCATTAACCGCCAGGTTCGCATGGCTGAGCATCGCGCCCTTGGGCGTACCCGTGGTGCCGCCGGTATATTGCAACAAGGCAAGATCCTGCGGATCGATCCGGGGTAGCTCGGGGTGCCTTTCCTCGAAATGGGGCATCCGGTCGGCGCCGGCCAGAAGCTCGGCCCAGCGCAGGATATCGACGCCATGGGCAACCTTCGCGATCCTGCTCCGGGCGAACAGTTTCATCGCGATACCCTTCAGGGAAGGCAGCATCGCCGCAAGCTCGCCGACAACAAGCGTTTCGAGTTCCGATTCGCGCAGCACCGCCGCTGCAGTGCGATAGAGTTCCGGTGCATCGACCGTCACCAGCAGCCGCGTGCCCGAATCGGCAACCTGCTGGGCCAGCTCCTCCACCGAATAAAGCGGGGAGAAATTGACCGCTACCGCACCGGCCATCATCGCGCCGTAATAGGCCGAGATGTAGATCGGGACATTGGGCAGGAACAGTCCGACGCGGTCGCCTTTTTCGATGCCGCGCTCCTTCAGGGCCAGCGCGAAGCGCTGCGCATCACCGAACAGGTCGCCATAGGTCGAGGTGCGGCCAAGGAAATGGGCCAGCGGCGCATCGGGCGCGCGCTGGGTGCTGCGCGCGAACAGGGCGGGCAGCGTCACCGCCTTGAATTCGGCGTCCCAAGGAATCGGGTGATGGTAGCGAGCCTTACTTACATCCATGTAAGTGGAATGGCCGACCCATCGCGTGCGGGCAAGCGATTTCTCGGGCGGCGATCCGCCCGACGGACCGGCTTTCCGGTCGTCAGGCAGGTGGGCCGCCCGCTTCGTCGTCCTCTTCCGCCCGCTTCGCTTCGAGCCAGGCCGCGGCCTCGGCTTCCTGGGCGGCTTCGGTGGCGGCTTTCTCGCTGGCTTCGCGTTCGGCGCGCAGCTCGGCGATCAGATTCTCCTTGTCGGACCCGCTTGCAACAGTCGCTTCCTCACCCTCGGTAATGCCGGCCTTCTTGGCCGCCTTGGCCACTTCCGCGTCGAGCTCGCGCTGCGAACACAGGCCGAGGGTCACCGGGTCCTTGGGCTGGATGTTCTGGATATTCCAGTGCGTGCGGTCGCGGATCGCGTTGATGGTGTTGCGCGTGGTCCCGATCAGCTTGGAAATCCGGGCATCGGACATTTCCGGATGATTGCGCAGGATCCAGGCGATCCCGTCGGGCTTGTCCTGCCGCTTGGACACCGGGGTATAACGCGGGCCCTTGGTGCGGGTAACTTCGACCGGGGCCTTCTGCATCACCAGGCTGTACCCAGGGTCCTTCTGGCCCTTGTCGATCTCTTCCAGCGTCAGCTCGCCCGAATGGACCGGGTCGCGCCCGGTATATTTGCTCCCGGCGAGATCGTCGGCCATCGCCTGCACTTCGAGGATGTGCAGTCCACAGAATTCGGCGATCTGTTCAAAGCTCAGACCGGTATTATCGACCAGCCAGGTGGCGGTCGCGTGCGGCATGAGCGGGGTGGGTTGGTCGGCCATGTGATGTCTCCGCCCCGTCGAGGGGGTGCGCTGAAAAATACAAGGGCCGCCCCTTGCGGAGCGGCCGTGCACCGCATGATCTAGGTGATCCCCCCGCGAAGGGCAAGCGTTTAGGCAGCGGCACTTCGGAGGGCAGGTTGAAGGCGGTTCGAAGGTCAGTCCATCGCGGCAAAGCCGGGCAGGGCCTCGACCCGCTCGATCCAGCGTCCGATATGCCCAAAATCACCCAGTGCGAAGCCACCCGCATCGGCCACGTGGGTATATGCGAACAGGGCGATATCGGCGAGCGAGACAGCCTCGCCCACGAACCAGTCGTTTCGTTCGAGGTGGTCGTCTATCAGCTCGAGCGCATCCTGCCCGGCCATGCGCTTGACCACGATCTGCGAACGCTGCTGCGAGGACAGGTTGGCCTCGCCTACGAAATGCAGCCAAAAGCGCAGTGTGGCGATATTCGGTTCGTGGTTATATTGCTCGAAGAACATCCAGCGCAGCATGTCGGCACGCTGGAAACGATCCTGGGGAACAAGCGCGCTGCCATCGGCCAGGTACCAGCACGCGGCATTGCTTTCGGGCAGGAAGCGCGCGGTATCTCCGGCGCCGATCTGCAAGACGGGGATGCGCCCGTTCGGATTGACCTGGCTGCGGAAATGCGGCGTACGCGTTTCGCCGGCCATGATATCGTATTGCTGCGTCAGGAGAGGCAGACCGAGCAGTGCCGCGGTCAGCTTGATCTTGTAACAGTTCCCGCTGCGCGGGTCTTCGTGCAACACCAGAGTCTCAGCCACCGGCCACCTCCAATACGATCTTGCCGATATGCTCGCCCGCCTCCATCCGGGAATGCGCGGTGCCGGCTTCGGCCAAGGGGAAGATTCCGTCCATCACCGGGCGCAATCGTCCCTCGGCGAAAAGCGGCCAGGCATTGCGCTCGATCTCGCCCGCGAGCAGCGTCTTGAATGCGTCCGAGCGGGGGCGCAGCGTGGAGCCGGTCATGGTCAGGCGCCGGCTCATTACCTGCGCCATGTTGATCTCGGCCTTGGGGCCCCCGAGCACGGCGATGGTCACGTGGCGCCCGTCATCCTTGAGGCAGGCGAGGTTGCGCGCCACATAATCTCCCGAGACCATGTCGAGCACGATCTCGACTCCTTCCCCGTCAGTGAATTTCCTCACTTCGTCTATGAAATCGGTCGCGCGATAATTGATCACCAGGTCGGCACCCAGTTCGCCAGCCACGGCACATTTGGCCTCGTTGCCGCAGGTCGCGATCACGGCAAGACCGAAAGCCCTGCCGAGCATGATCGCCATCGTCCCGATCCCGCTCGTGCCGCCATGGACCAGCAGAGTCTCGCCCTCTTTCGCCCAGCCACGCTCGAACACGTTGTGCCACACCGTGAACAGCGTCTCGGGTATGGCGGCAGCTTCGGACAATTTCATCGTTTCCGGCACGGGCAGGCAATGCCCGATATGGGCAAGGCAGTATTCGGCGTAGCCGCCCCCCGAAACCAGCGCGCAGACACGCTCGCCCAGATAGTCGTTAGGCACGCCCGGTCCGATCGCCGCAATCGTTCCTGCCACTTCCAGCCCCGGGATCGGCGAGGCGCCGGGCGGCGCCGGATAATGCCCCCGCCGCTGGATCACATCGGGCCGGTTGACGCCGGCATAGGCGACCCACAACAGCACCTGGCCGTCCGCCGGTTCCGGAACGGGCAGCGCCTCGGGCCGGAGAGCGTCGGGTCCTCCCGGGGCATCAAACCCCATGGCGGTCATCGTTTCGATGGTCGAAGACACAGTCATTTCTCCAACTCGTGGAATAGCGGACCAAGTGCCAGTAGCCCCGGGTAGAGTTTGCGCCATTCGGCCCCCGCCTTTTCCAACAAGGCGGCCTCGCCATAGCCGTAGGAATAGATCGCAATGCGACCGTCGGCAGCTATCTGGGGGCTGCGCAGCCTGGCCATGGCACGCATGCGGGCAGCTTGTGCGGCCTGGCGGACAGTTTCGTCCGGATGCAGCTTGCCCAGGGCAATTTCCGTCCAGCGCGCCACCCCTTCCTGCCACAACTGGAATTCGAAATAGCGCCATTCCGCCTCGCTCACCGTGCCGCGCATGGCCCGACGAGCAGAAAGGAAATTATCGAGTGCCGTATCGAAGGCTTCCCCCTCTTCTGCGGCCAAGGCTTTATCCAGTGCGCTCGACGCTCGATCGAACGCGGCTGCGAAAGCCGGTGCGTCATAGGGAAACGGATAGTTCAGCATCCACATACCCGTCTGATCGCCGCCCGACAGGTCAAGCGCTTGGACACGCGGGTAATAGTCCGGCAAATCCGCCTGCCACTGGTGGAAATGTTCGTGCATGACGGTCAATTGCCAATCGGCCAGCGCCTGCCCGGTCCCTGCCGGCGTCCCCACGGCAATAACCGACGGCGGACCAAAAGCGGGCATGGCCGCGCGGAAGGCCGGGTTGCGCCAACTGCTCGGACCGTAAGAAACGGGACACCCGGTTACGGGCTCTATACCTGCGAGGGAGAACCCGCCAGGCACCCGTTCATCGCACAATAACGCTTCACCCCGATCGTCAATAAGGAGCAGGCCGAAAGGCGCATCGGCATACCCGGCCCACACGTCGTTTCCCCGGGAGGCTACGAAGCTGCGGATATCCGCAATCGGCCCGAACAGATGCGCAAAGCGTCCGGCTTCGGATGCCGCAATGGAAGCGCTATCCGATTCGGCCGGTGGCAACGGCGCACATGCTGCCAGTGCGGCGAAAGCCGCCGCTGCGCTTGTCGTACGGAACGGCATTGTCCCCCCTGTCGCAATCAGGCCACCGCTTCGTTGCTACTGCACACCACCATTGACAGCAACCGCTTGAACCGGGAGATTCCCTGCAATGGATGACGATGACCGCCCACGCCCCAAGGGGGATGCCGCCGGAAAGCTGGCGGCGGAAGATCTCGGCCCTTATTCGCAGGACGAACTGGCCGAACGGATCGCATTGCTCGAAGCCGAGATAGAGCGGGTCAAGTCACATCGTGACAAGGCCGCGGCGCACCGCTCCGCCGCCGACGCACTGTTCGGGAAGGCGGGCGGATGAGGCGGGCGGTTATCAAACGGGGCCCCACCCCCCATATAGGTTTCGTTAACCACCCCTGTTCATACTCTCCCGTAGGAGAGTGTCCTCTCTTCGCCACGAAAGACGGTTGAATGCCCAGTTTCGCACAAAATCTCGAAAAGACGCTCCATGCGGCGCTGACCAATGCGGCGGAGCGGCGCCACGAATACGCGACACTCGAGCACCTGCTGCTGGCGCTGGTCGACGATGACGATGCGGCGCAGGTCATGAACGCCTGCGGCGTCGACCTCGGCGAACTCGGCGAGGTCGTGAAGCAGTATCTCGACCAGGAATACCAGTCGCTCAAGACCGACGACGATGCCGACCCGCAGCCTACCGCCGGATTTCAGCGGGTCATTCAACGGGCGATCCTGCACGTCCAGTCGTCGGGCAAGGACACCGTGACCGGTGCGAACGTGCTGGTCGCCCTGTTTTCCGAACGCGACAGCTATGCGGTCTATTTCCTGCAGCAACAGGACATTAGCCGCCTTGATGCGGTGAGCTTCATCAGTCACGGGATCGGCAAGGGCGGCAAGCAGCTCGAGGCGAAATTGCCGCAGGGTGGCGAAGACGCCCCGCAGGACAGCGAAAAGGGCGACGGCAAGAAGGAAACCGCGCTCGACCAGTTCACCGTCAACCTCAACGCCAAGGCGGAGGCGGGCAAGGTCGACCCGCTGATCGGCCGCGGGCCGGAAGTCGACCGGACCATCCAGATCCTGTGCCGCAGATCCAAGAACAACCCGCTCTATGTCGGCGAACCGGGTGTCGGCAAGACCGCCATCGCCGAAGGCCTGGCGCGCAAGATCATCGAAGGCGACGTGCCTGATGTTCTCAAGGATGCCGTGATCTATTCGCTCGACATGGGGGCATTGCTTGCCGGCACGCGCTATCGCGGCGATTTCGAGGAGCGGCTGAAACAGGTCGTGACCGAACTCGAACAGATGCCGGAAGCGATCCTGTTTATCGACGAAATCCATACGGTGATCGGTGCCGGTGCCACCAGCGGGGGCGCGATGGATGCATCGAACCTGCTCAAGCCTGCGCTTTCGGGCGGGACGATCCGTTGCGTCGGTTCGACCACCTACAAGGAATTCCGCAACCATTTCGAGAAGGATCGCGCTCTGTTGCGCCGGTTCCAGAAGATCGATGTGAACGAGCCGTCAATCGAGGATACTGTCCTGATCCTCAAGGGGCTGCGCAGCGCGTTCGAAGCGCATCACAAGGTCAGGTACACACCCGATGCACTCAAGACCGCGGTCGAGCTGTCGGCGCGCTACATCAACGACCGCAAACTGCCCGACAAGGCGATCGACGTGATCGACGAGGTCGGTGCGATGCAGATGCTGGTGCCGCCGAGCCGCCGACGCAAGAAGATCACCGCCAAGGAAATCGAGGCAGTCGTCGCGACCATGGCGCGCATACCGCCCAAATCGGTCAGCAAGGACGACAAGAAGGCGCTCGAGAATCTTGAGCGCGACCTGAAACACGTCGTGTTCGGGCAGGACGATGCGATCCATCGCCTCGCTACCGCGATGAAGCTCAGCCGGGCGGGATTGCGCGACCCGGACAAGCCGATCGGTTCGTTCCTGTTCTCCGGTCCGACCGGGGTTGGCAAGACCGAAGTCGCGCGCCAGCTCGCCTCGATCATGGGGATCGAATTGAAGCGCTTCGACATGTCCGAATACATGGAGCGGCACAGCGTGTCGCGCCTGATCGGCGCGCCTCCCGGCTATGTCGGATACGACCAGGGCGGGTTGCTGACCGATGCCGTCGACCAGAACCCGCATTGCGTGCTGCTGCTCGACGAAATCGAGAAGGCGCACCCGGACCTGTTCAATATCCTGCTGCAGGTGATGGATAACGGGCGCCTGACCGATCATCACGGCAAGACGGTGGATTTCCGCAACGTGGTGCTGATCATGACCACCAATGCGGGCGCGGCCGACATGGCGCGCCAAGGGATTGGCTTCGGCGATGTGTCCAGGGAAGATGCGGGCGACGAAGCGGTGAAGAAGATGTTCACCCCCGAATTCCGCAACCGCCTCGACGCCGTCGTGCCGTTCGCCTATCTCGGCACCGACACGGTCGCCCGCGTGGTCGACAAGTTCATCCTCCAGCTCGAATTGCAACTGGCCGAGCAGAACGTCCATATCCAGTTCAACGGGGACGCCCGCGAATGGTTGGCCAGGAAGGGTTACGACCGCCTGTACGGCGCGCGCCCGATGAGCCGGCTGATCCAGGAGCGGATCAAGCAGCCGCTGGCCGAGGAACTGCTGTTCGGCAAGCTCGCCGATGGCGGCGAGGTGCAGGTCACCGTCAAGGACGGCAAGCCGAGTTTCGAGCTGACCCCCGCACCGCCCAAGACGAAGCGCAAGCCGCCCGCCAGGAAGAAACCCGCGGCGAAGAAGAAGGCGGCTTCGAAAAAGAGACCCGACGCCGAGGCTGGCGAAGGCAAGGGCGGCAAGGACAAGGAATAAGCTTCATCCCGGAGCGAACCGGGGATGCCGCGCGACCTGGACCCAACCTATTGCAGCCCGGCTTCGTCCACCGCTGTCCTATGCGCCTTCGCATTCTCGGCGTAATGCGCGACGCCCGCCCGCATTCCCGCGATCGCCGCGTCGGACAGTTCCTTCATCGGTCTGGCCGGGCGACCCGCCCATAGCATCCGATCCTCCATCACCTTGCCTTCGGTCAGCATCGCGCCCGCCGCCAGCATCGCGTCGGAACCGATCCGCGCCTTGTTCATCGCGATCGCGCCCAGGCCAACGAAGCCGCGGTCCTCGATAGTGCAGCCATGGACCATCGCCATATGGCCGATCAGCACGTCGTCGCCGATGATGAGCGGCGACCCGTCCGGATCGCCTGGCCGTTCGGGATCGCAATGGAGCACGCTGCCGTCCTGCACATTGGTCCTCTCACCGATCACGATCCGGCTGACATCGGCGCGCAGCACGCAATTGTACCAGATCGACGAATCCGCTCCGATCTCGACATCGCCAATGATCGTGCAGCCCGGCGCGATAAAGGCGCTGTCGTGGATGCGCGGGATCTTGCCGTGGATCGGGACGATACTCACACCAGGGCGGGACTTGGTGGGACTAGCGGTCATGCGGGTAGCTCCTTCTCGTGAACGACATGTCCGCTGCATGGGCGGGGCACGGGGGGCGGGGCACGGGGGGCAGGGCATGGGGGGCATGGGACAGGCGGCAGGTTCCGGTCATGCCCGCGCCCGCCACTGTTCACGCGTCAGTGCATACTGGATCGTCGGATTGTCTTGCGGAGGATAGTCCGGGTCGGAGAAATCGAGATCGGTGCGGCGCTCCATCCCCAGCTTCTCCATCAGCCGGCGGCTCGCCTCGTTGCGTTCGCTGGTCAGCGCGACGATATGCGGTGGATCGAAACGGGCGAAGGCATGATCGAGGACCGCGCGCACCGCCTCGCTCGCATATCCCCTTCGCCAGCGGTCCTCGCGGATCAGCCAGCCGGTCTCCATGTCGCCCCGGTTCGGCGCGAGCGGGTTGTCGACCCGCTTGAGCCCGCAATGGCCGACCAGCTCGCCGCTTCCTTTCTCGATCGCCATCATGAACCCGAAGCCCTCGCGCGCGAACAGCGCCAGCGCCCTGGCGTGCTTCGCCTCGATCTCGTGCAGCTCTTTCGGCCCTCCGAGATGCGCCATCACACCCGGCGTGTTGAGATGCCGGTCCTGCAGCACGGCATCGCCTTCTCCCGGCTTGCGCAGCACGAGCCGCGCGGTCTCGATGACGATATCAGCCATCGACCCGGCCCCATTCCCGCAGGTCGATCGAATAGACGATGATCATGCCGGTCTCGGGATCGAAATCGGCATTGGCAAAATCGAGATCCGACCGCCGCCGCATGCCGAGCCGCCGCATCAGGCCCCAGCTACCCTCATTCCCCTGGACGGTAAGCGCGATCACCTCGTCCGCCCCGAAGCGTTCGAAGGCAAGGGCGAGCGAAGCCAGGGCCGCCTCCTTGGCGTAGCCATGCCCCCAGGCCTCCCGCCGCAGCCGCCAGCCGATCTCCATCATGCCGGTTGGTCCGCCCTTCTGGTTGCATCGCTTGAGGCCGCAAAAGCCAAGGACCGCTCCATCCTCCCTGCGCTCGACCACCCAGAAAGTATGTCCGTGATCGCGGGCATAGCTTTCGAGCCTGCGGCGAGCTGCGGCACACCCCGTCTCGTCGAGCACTCCACCGAGCCAGCGCATCACCTCGGACGTGTTGGTCCCCTCCCAGAACTCGGCCCAGTCTTCCTCACGCCAGTCGCGCAGGATCAGCCGCGCTGTTTCGTGGCGAAACTCAGCCATCAAGCAGCCGGGCGGCATGCGCGGCATGGTAGGTCAGCACCCCGGTGCAGCCGGCCCGCTTGAACGCCGTCAGCGTTTCGAGCACCAGCGCGTCGCGCTCGCCCGCGCCGGCCGCCGCGGCGGCCTCGATCATCGCATATTCGCCGCTCACCTGGTAGGCGAAGGTTGGGACGCCGAAAGTGTCTTTTACCCGGGCGACGATATCGAGATAGGGCAGGCCCGGCTTGACCATCACGCTATCGGCGCCTTCGGCCAGGTCCAGCTCGACCTCGCGCAATGCCTCTTGTGCGTTGGCCGGATCCATCTGGTAGCTTTTCTTGTCGCTTTTCAGCAGGCCGCCCGAACCGACCGCATCGCGAAAGGGCCCGTAGAAGGCGGAAGCGTATTTCGCCGCATAGGACATGATCTGGACATTGGGGCGATCGCCCATTTCCAGAGCCATCCGGATTGCCCGGACCCGGCCGTCCATCATGTCCGAGGGGGCTATGATATCCGCACCTGCTTCGGCCTGGTTCATCGCCTGGTCGACCAGCACGGCCACCGTTTCATCGTTCGCCACATATCCATCACCGTCGAGCAGCCCGTCCTGGCCATGGCTGGTATAGGGGTCGAGCGCGACATCGGTCAGCACGCCGATATCGCTCCCGCAACCGTCCTTGATCGCCTTGATCGCGCGGCACATGAGATTGTCTGGATTGAGTGCCTCGCTGCCATCATCCGACCGCCGATCGGGCGGGGTGTTGGGGAACAGCGCGACGCACGGAATGCCCAGCTCCACCGCCTCCCTGGCGCTGGCGACAATACCGTCAACCGACCGGCGCGACACGCCCGGCAAGGTCCCGACCGGTTCCTCCACGCCCTCGCCTTCAGTGACGAACAGCGGCCAGATAAGGTCGGCACTCGCCAGCACGGTTTCGCGATGCAGCGCGCGGCTCCACCCGCTTGAACGAGTGCGGCGCATGCGCAAATTAGGATAGGAAGCGGTCATGGGATGTGCTGTGCCGCATCCGGGCGGCAGCGGTCAATCACCTGACGCGTTTCGGGCTTTCCAGCCGATCGATTTCCCGCTTCGGTTCTTCCGGCGATATTTCGGCGGGAGTTGGCGACAGATCGTTCAGTGCCGCGCCTTCCTCGACCGTCCTGAGGCTTGCCAGCGTATTGCGAAAACGGCGCAGCTCGGCGCCAGACAATTGCGCGCGGGTGACGAAACGGACCGAAGCCGGGTTTACCGCGCGATTGCCGCGATACATTTCATAATGAAGGTGCGCGCCGGTCGAAAGTCCGGTCGAGCCGACATAGCCGATCACCTGCCCGCGCCGGACGCTCTGGCCGCGCCGCACGGCCAGCCTGCTCATGTGGCAGTAGCGTGTCGACAAATTGCCGCCATGCCTGAGCCGCACGGCAATGCCGCAACCGCCCATCCTGCCCGCGCCCTGTACACTGCCATCGGTAACGGCAACGATCGGCGTACCGTAGCTCGCCTTGAAATCGAGACCCGAATGCATCCGGCGATAGCCGAGGATCGGGTGGCGGCGCATGCCGAAGCGCGAGGTAATGCGCCCGGGCACCGGGGCAACGAGTCCGCTGCGCTGCTCCCCCACGCCGGATGCTTCGTAAAAGCGACCCTCCTTGCCCCAGCGCATCAACTGGGTCCTGGGCTTTCCGTCGCGGTCGATGCCGGCGTAAAGCAGCTTGCCGGCCTGCCGCTCGCCGGTTGCCGCGCGGCGATACTGCACGATCATGTCAAATGTGTCGGTCGAGCCGACCGATCTGTCGAGATCAACCTGATCACCCAGCGCCTTGAGATATTGCTGGACCGCGCTGGCCGGCGCCCCGGCGGCACGAGCCGAGCGGTAGAGGCTGCGTCCGACCGTGCAGCGAATGCGCAGCGGCGTCTCG
>JANQPE010000011.1 GCA_028289565.1 Parerythrobacter sp. | reverse complement strand
AGGTCAGCCATGGAGGGTTGTGTTCGACCGACCGGGCGGCACGCTTCATCGGCCAGCGCGCGACCTCGGAACTCGGTGCCGAAATCCGGCGCGCAACCGGCGCTCGGATTTTCCAATGGGTGCCACCGGATAGCGTAGTCACGATGGACTACCGCCCCGACCGAGTGCGTGTGAGCTATGATCGCAAGATGGTCATCACCTCGGTCCGCTGCGGATGACCGGGCGGCGACGCGCCTCATCCGGTTCGCCTTACGAAGCACAATTCGGCTTCAGCCGCGCCATGCGGGTTGGAGACCGGATCGTCGTCGCCGGCACCGGACCGATCGAGGATGACGGTTCCACCACACAGGGCGGCGCGGCGGCGCAAGCGGACCGTTGCTGCACATTGATTGCGCGGGCAGTCGAGGAACTCGGCGGCAGCGCCGCCGATGTCGTGCGCACTCGCATGTTCCTGACTGATATCGACCAGCAGGAAGCCGTCGGGGCCGTACATGCACGCTATTTCGCGGAAGCGCGCCCGGCGGCCACCATGGTCGGCGTCACCACGCTATGCCGCCCAGAATGGCTGGTAGAAATCGAAGCCGAAGCGGTGCTAGGGGGCAGCGCATGATAGGACAATTCCAGCTTACCGACGACCAGCTTGCGATTCAGGAAATGGCGCAGCGCTTCACCGCCGACAATATTACCCCGCACGCGGCCGACTGGGATGAAAAGCACCATTTCCCCAAGGACGTGATCCAGCGGACGGGTGAACTGGGCTTCGGTGCGATCTACGTATCGGAGGAATCGGGCGGCATCGCGCTGGGCCGGCTTGAGGCCGCGCTGATCATGGAAGCGATGGCCTATGGCTGTCCCGCGACCAGCGCCTATATCTCGATTCACAACATGGCGAGCTGGATGATCGACCAGTTCGGCGGGCAGGCGGTGAAGGACAAGTTCCTGCCCGGTCTCGTCACGCTGGAGAAGATCGCCAGCTACGCGCTGACCGAGCCGGGCAGCGGCTCCGATGCGGCCGGGCTCAAGACCACCGCCAGGCTGGACGGCGATCACTATGTGCTGAACGGCACCAAGCAGTTCATTTCGGGCAGCGGCTTCAACGATCTCTACGTCACCATGGTCCGCACCGGCGAACACAAGACCAAGGGCATCTCCTGTCTGGTGGTCGACAAGGACACGCCGGGTCTGAGCTTTGGCAAGCCGGAAAAAAAACTTGGCTGGAATGCCTCGCCCACCGCGCAACTGATCTTCGAGGATGCGCGCGTGCCCGTCGAGAACCGCGTCGGCGACGAGGGTGAGGGGTTTCGCTTCGCCATGATGGGGCTCGATGGCGGGCGGCTCAATATCGGCGCCTGTTCGCTCGGCGGCGCGCAACGCTGCCTCGACGAGGCGGTGGCCTACACCAGGGAGCGCAAGCAGTTCGACACCCCGATCGCCGATTTCCAGAACACGCAGTTCATGCTGGCTGACATGGCGACCGAACTGGAAGCAGCGCGCGCGCTGCTTTATCTCGCCGCGGCGAAGGTCACCGACAACGCTCCCGACAAGAGCAAGTTCTCCGCCATGGCCAAGCGGCTCGCCACCGATAGCGGCTCGAACGTGGTCAACAACGCGCTGCAGCTATTCGGCGGGTATGGCTATTTGAAGGAATATCCCATCGAACGCTTCTGGCGCGATCTGCGCGTGCACTCGATCCTCGAAGGGACCAACCAGGTGATGCGGATGATCGTCGGCCGGGACTTGCTGCGCCAGTGAGGCTCGCTTCCATCATAGCGGGCTATCTGAGCGCTGCCTTGGTTGGAACGCTTGTTCTTATGATCGGCTTCGCTCTCATGGGTGATCCCGTATTCTCCCAATTCGGTATGATGTTGGGATTGTTCCTTCCCGCCGCCCTGATTCTGGCGGCTCCGGTCGGTGTACCAGGCATCATCTACTCGGAACTGCGAAAATCTGGTGGCTGGAGGTTGTTCGCCGCAACAGGCGTCGCGATCGAGTTGCTCATCTGCGTGTTTATAATGAATACTTTCGAGCCGTTCGAGATTGCATACTTGCTCGTTGCCGCAACGGCTGCATCACTCACCTACTGGCTGGTTTCCTGGCACCTCTTCCCACCTCGTATTGCGACGGCATCGCCGACAGGAAGTTCTGAATGACCGACGAAGTTCTGACCAAGATCGCGGGCAAGACCGGCCATCTCTCGCTTAACCGGCCCAAGGCGCTGCATGCGCTGACGCTCGACATGTGTCATGCGATGAGCGCGGCGCTGGCGGAATGGGCCGGAGACGATGCCGTGCAGGCAGTCATCATCGACCATGCCGAGGGGCGCGGATTCTGTGCGGGTGGCGATATCGCCTTCCTGCGCAATTCGGCGCTCAATGATGACGGGGTGTCGGGCCGCAGGTTCTTCCACGACGAATACCAGCTCAACCACCAGCTCTTCACCTACGCCAAGCCGGTGGTCGCGTTCATGGACGGGATCACCATGGGTGGCGGCGTGGGAATTTCGCAGCCGGCGACGTTCCGCATCGCGACCGAGAATACCCGCTTCGCCATGCCGGAGACCGGGATCGGCCTGTTTCCCGATGTCGGCGGCGGCTGGTACCTCTCGCGGCTCGGCGGGCGGCTGGGGCAGTTCCTCGCGCTCACCGGGGCGCGGCTCGACGGGGCGGAATGCCTGTGGGCGGGCCTCGCGACACACTATTTACCAAGCGACAAGCTGGCCGAAGCCAAGGAGCGGATCGCCGCCGATCCAAGCCGGATGGCGGGTATCCTGTCGGAACTGTCGGTCACCCCGCCCGACGCCCGGATCGAAGCCAATGCCGACCGGATCGCCAGACACTTCGCGTCCGACCGCTACGAGGACATCCTAGCAAGCCTGGGGGCGGATAGCAGCGATTGGGCGGCCAAGGAGCGCGACACGCTGGGCACTAAGAGTCCGCAGACCTGCAAGGTCGCGCTGCGCCAATTGGCGACAAGTGCGAATTTGGAGAACTTCGCCGACAACATGCGGATGGAATACCGCATCGGATCGCGCGTTCTTACCCGCCCCGATTTCGCCGAAGGCGTGCGGGCGGTAATCGTCGACAAGACCCACGATCCCAAATGGGACCCGGCAACCCCCGAAGAAGTGAGCGGCGAACTGATCGACAGCATTTTCGCTCCGCTATCCGAAGACGAGGAGTGGGTGCCGCTCAGATCATAGTTCCGTCATCCCCGCAAAGGCCGGGATCCAGAGAAGCGGAGCACAGTATTAGTCTGGTTTCCCGCCTTCGCGGGAGTGACGAAGGAAGAGAAAATGGCCAACTACGAAACCATCACCATCGATCAGCGTGACGCAGTCACGCTGATCACGCTCAACCGGCCCAAGGCACTCAATGCACTGAATTCACAGGTGCTCGAAGAGCTGATCGAAGCTTTTGCCGTCTACCAGGCCGATAGCAGCCAGCTCTGCGCCGTCCTGACCGGCTCAGGCGACAAGGCCTTCGCCGCGGGCGCGGACATCAAGGAAATGAGCGAGAAGGCCGCAGCCGATTTCTACCTTGAGGATTTCTTCGCGCCCTGGACCGGCGAGATCGTGAAGAAGACCCGCAAGCCGTGGATCGCCGCGGTCAATGGTTTCGCCCTAGGCGGCGGGTGCGAACTGGCGATGATGGCGGACTTCATCATCGCCTCGGGAAATGCGAAGTTCGGCCAGCCCGAGATAAAGCTCGGCGTCGCCCCCGGCATGGGTGGCAGCCAGCGGCTGACCAAGGCGATCGGCAAGTCCAAGGCGATGGAAATGTGCCTAACGGGCCGGATGATGGATGCCGAGGAAGCCGAGCGCAGCAATCTCGTGGCGCGCGTGGTGCCGCATGACGACTTGCTCGACGAAGCGCTGAAAACGGCCGGCACCATCGCGAGCATGCCGCCGATGGCCGCGATCGCGAACAAGGAAATGGTCAATGCGGCGTTCGAAACCACGCTCGACCAGGGGTTGATCATGGAGCGCCGTATCTTCCAGATCCTGACCGCGAGCGAAGACAAGGCCGAAGGCATGGCCGCCTTCGTCGAAAAGCGCGCAGGCCAGTGGAAAGGGAGGTAGTAGAGGTAGTATTCGCGTCATCCCGGCGAAAGCAGGGGTCTCGTGCCGCTAGCGAAACGTTAGCTTGACAAAAATCCCGACTTTCGCCGGGATGACGGAGAAATTGTTATGAAAATCGCTTTTATCGGCCTTGGAAACATGGGCGGCGGAATGGCCGCGAACCTTGTAAAAGCAGGGCATGAAGTGTGCGCTTTCGACCTCAGCGAAGACGCGCTGGCCGCCGCGCGTGACAATGGATGCGAGACATTCACAAGCGCGAGGGATGCCGTCGACGGAGCAAAAGCGGTCGTCTCGATGCTGCCCAATGGCGCGATCGTGAAGGCCGTCTATACGGGCGATGTGATCGGCCATGCCCCGCAAGGTGCGGTATTCCTCGACTGCTCGACTATCGATGTCGCCACGGCGAAGGAAGTAACCGAAGCGGCGGAAACGGCTGGCTACAACATGGTCGATGCGCCCGTATCAGGCGGCATTGCTGCCGCGAATGGCGGCACGCTGACCTTCATGGTCGGCGGCACCAAGGATGCTTTCGACCGCGCCGAGCTGATCCTGCAGGCGATGGGCAAAGCGGTGATTCATGCCGGCGATGCCGGAGCCGGGCAGACCGCCAAGATTTGCAACAACATGCTGCTGGCCGTACATATGATCGGTACGTGCGAGGCGATGAAAATGGCGGAGAGGCTTGGCCTCGACCCGCGAACCTTCTACGCAATCAGTTCGCAGTCCAGCGGCTACAACTGGTCGCTCAACGAATACACGCCGATGCCCGGCGTCGGGAAACAAAGCCCGGCCGACAACGATTACCAGGGCGGTTTCGCCACGGCGCTGATGCTCAAGGACCTACGACTGGCGATGGAAGCTGCCGACAGCTCCGACAGCGCGGTACCGCTAAGCTCGCGCGCCGCCGCGCTTTACGAGGATTTCGACGGTGCGGGCAATAGCGGGCTCGATTTCTCGGCGATCATCAAGACCTATTGATTTCCGCGATCATGCGCGCCAGCCATTCGCGGGGTGCCTTGCGGCGACCGATATCGGCGACGAATTCCTGCCCGTTGCCGATCCGGTACATCCGGTCGTGATCCGGCCAGTTCTCATCTCTGTCGGGGAAATAGGTGATTTCTCCCCGCCGCAACCATGCCGGACGCCGCCACATCGAAACCGGCCCGCCATCCACGGTGAGCGTGAGGTCCGCGGAAGCATGGTTCGCAGTGGTCCCCTTGCCGACATAGAGCGTGTCGTTCGTCCCGTGCATTCCAAGCGCATGCGGATGGTCGATGGCGAGGAAACGCGCCTTCGTATTCTTGTCCGCCTCGATCAGCGGGACGATCTCGTCGATCCGCAGATAGCCGAAGATACGGTGGTGGCGGGGATGCCCCTCTCCTTCAAATAAGCCAAAGAACAGGAAGACATCGCCAAGGTCAACCCCCTGCCTGGCAAGGTGGCCCTGTGCCGAAGCGCACTGGCCCAGAATCGCCATGCCATCCGGCAGGAACATCGGGTCATGATGGCACAGGTCGCCTGCGCCCAGCCTCCCCCGGCTCGCTTTCGCCGCATGCTCGCCAAGGCCGAGTTTACCGTAGGTCGTGCGCGACAGCCCCTTGGTATCGGGAATCGGCAGGCTGACCGGACGCCCGCCGATGATCGGCGAAGGACCGCCACCCGCGGTGCTGTCGAACCCTTTCCTGCTGAAGATAATCCGCATGGCCGTGCTGGTGGCGATTGCCGGCGGCCATGACAAGTCTTTGCCAATGCGCGCTTTGCGGGTAGGAGCGCCGACGTGAAAGCCACTGCCCTTATCATGGCCGGGAAACGCTCCGGCTCCCTCGACCCGCTTGCTGCACGTGCGGGAGTGGCTCAGAAATGCGTCGTACCCGTCGGCGGGAAACCGATGATCCAGCACGTCGTCGAAGCGGTGGCGCAATGCGATCGGGTCGGCGATATCCGCATCGTCGCACACGAACCGGAAGAAATCGCTGCAATCCCCGTCGTGACGCGGTTGCAGGAGGAAGGGCGGCTGGAATTCCGGCCAGGCGCATTCAACCTCGTCGATAGCGTGTTTTCTGGGACTGAAGACGCGGATTTCCCGATCATGATCACCACGGCCGACAATTGCCTTGTGACGGCGGAAGGTTATTCGGAATTTATTGACAAGGCCCTGGCTGAAAAGGCCGGTGCCGCAGCCGCGCTCGCACGGAAGGAAGACGTGATCGCCGCCGACCCGGTGGGACAGAAGAAATTCTACGAATTTTCCGATGGCGGCTATTCCAACTGCAACACCTATTGGATCGGCTCGCAAGAGGCTCTTGGCGCGGCGGAAATCATGCGCAGCGGCGGCCAATTCGTGAAATATCCCAGTCGTATCGCCAAGGCGTTCGGTGTGATCAACCTGATCCGCTTCTATCTTGGCTGGGGCACCAAGGAGATCTTGTTCGCACAAATTTCCAAACGCTTCGGCTTCAAGCTGGTACCGATAGTGTTGTCGAATGGCGAGTATGCCATCGATGTCGATGAAGAACGGTCTTTCGGTATTACCGAGAAACTGCTCGCCAGGCGCGGGGCTGTTGCGGGCTGAGGCCCGCGCGAACCGGCCATGCGCCGTCTTATCCGCAATATCGGCTGGCTGTTGAGTGGGCGCGGTGTCAACGCAGTCCTCAGCCTCGTCTATCTCGCCCTGGCGACGCGGACGCTCGGGCTCGACGGATTCGGCCATTTTGCAATCATCGTCGCGCTGGGACAAACGGTAACCGGCCTGGCCAATTTCCAGACATGGCAGTTCGTGGTCCGCTGGGGTGCGGGCAAGGACGGACCCGGCGAGGCAACCGGTTTCGCCATCGCACTCGACATGCTGTCGATGGTGATGGGAGCCGTCCTCGCCACCATGCTCGTATCGACTGCCCAGCTCTGGCTGCCACTGCCGGACGAATTGCTGTGGATCGCATTCGGCTATTGCATCGTATCGCTTCTTTCCATCCGAACGACACCGACCGGCTTGCTGCGTCTGCGTTTCAAATACGGACTGGCCACGGCCACCGAGGCGGTGCAGCCTATCGTGCGGGCGATCGGGGCGATACTGGCCTGGATGTTCATGCCGACGGTAACGGGCTTTATCCTTGCGTGGGCGGTAGCGGAAATCGCAGTTGCCGGGGCGTTGTGGATCGTTGCTGCACGGCAGGAACGGATCGACATTTCGCAGATCAGTCTGCGCAAGATTCCGTGCGACCATGCCGATGCATGGCGGTTCGTCTGGTCGACCAATATGACCGGAAGCCTGACCATCGCGGGCAAGCAGGTGATGATCCTGCTCGTGGGAGCGATCGGCGGCGAAGCCTTTGCCGGTGGTTTCCGGGTAGCCTCGCAACTGGGGCAGGCACTGGTCCAGCTTGCCCAGACCGTTTCCAAAGCGATCTATCCCGAACTTGTCCATGCGCAAGACGCAGCGCACGATATCGCTCGGCGCATGGCCAATATCGCGCTGGTCGGCGGACTGCTCGCCGTTGGCGTGGCATTGCTGTTCGGCCGTTGGGGGCTGGTTGCGATCGCCGGCGAGGATTTTCGCGTCGTTTACTGGGCAATGGTTATCCTGGCGATTGCGGGAGCCATCGAACTGGTCGGCGCAAGCCTGGAATCGCTGCTTGTTTCCGCAGGCCGCGCAGGCACCGCTTTCGTGGTTCGGGCGGTACCGACAGTGCTGGCCCTCCTGCTGCTTGATGTCGCGATGGGCTGGAACGGGCTGAAAGGCGCCGCCTTTACCGTGCTCGGCTCAAGCGCATTGGCGGTCCTCGGTTTTTGGGTGGCGATAATCTCGCTTCAGCAAATCAGGATTACCGTCGAACCGCCGGACGAAGCTCCGGGAAACTAGGCCGAATGGCCTAGCGTATCCCGAGAAGCTGCGCTTCCTGGCGTAGCCGCGCCTCGAACCGTGGATTCGCCGCAATGGCATCAGTCAGGGCTTGCTTCGCCCGTTCGGGCTGGCCCAGAGTAACGCGGCTGCGCATCAGCATTACCCAGCCATCGACATTGGACGGGTCGCTTTCGAGCCGCCCCTCCAGTCGTTCGACCATTCCTTCCGCCATTTGCCGTTGTTCGCCCGGTGCGATCGTGCTCGCCGCAGCGATCTGTTCCCTGGAAGGCCCGGGAATGGCATTGCCCGCAGTCAGTTCGGGCGGTTCGGGCCTGTCCGCCGTCACTGCGGCGATGCGGCCGGACGTGTCGATGGAGTTGATCTTGCCGACCTGCTCGATCGTGCGACGCAGATCGTCTTCCCATGGGGCGCCGGGGGGCGTGTCTTCCAGCAGGGCGAGCCAATCGGCAATCGCCCCTTCCGGATTGCTATCGAGATCCTTTTTGACGGCGAGAAAATAACGCGCTCTCGGATCGGACGAATCCAGCTCGAGTGCCTGACGAAAAGCCGCCACGGCATTGGCCGGCATCGGGTCACGCTCACTCGCCATCACACGGGCTTCGCCCAGCGAAGACCATAGAACGGCATTATCAGGATCCCCTTCCGCCGCCTGACGGTAAGCCCGCGCCGCCTCCGCAAACTGCCCATCCGCGAAATAGGCAAAGCCGAGTTCCTGCCAGGCTCCGGCATCAAGCGGGTCTGCTTCGGCGCGTTCTCTCAGTTCCTCGAGTGTCAACAGGGTGCTGTCGGTGGATGCGGCGGGTTGCGAAACGTCTTCCGCATTTTTGCCGAACATGCTGTAGCCGATGGCTCCGGCCGCAAACAGTGCAGCAAGCAACAATACGCCCAAGGTGATTCTGGACGGGCCGCTCCCCGATGTCCGATCCTTGCTATCGTCTCCCATATGCGCGCGCTAGCATCCGTCATGGCAAGCGGCAATTGGCACTGGCGAAAACGGTCCAATTGCCTATGATGCGACCAGAACAAAACATATGGTCGCGGGATCGCTTGCGTGGGGGAGGTTGATGCCGGATCGCTATCGCGTAGCTATTGTCGGATCGGGACCAGCCGGCCTCAGCGCCGCCGGCCATGCTGCCGCGCTCGATATGCCGCATATCCTGATCGAGAAGACCGACCACCTCTCCGACACGATTTTCAAGTACCAGAAGGGCAAGCACGTGATGGCGACGCCCAGCAATCTGGTGCTGCGCTCCGATCTCGATTTCGATGCCGGCAAGCGCGAATTCATCCTCGATACCTGGGATCGCCAGATCGAGGAACACAAGGTCAATGTAAAATTGAACGCCGAAGTGTCCGAAATTACCGGCGAAACGGGCAATTTCACGATTCTGCTGAAAAGCGGCGAGACTATCGAAGCCGAAGCGGTCGTGATGGCCATCGGAACGCAGGGCAATCCCAACCTGCTGCGCATTCCGGGCGCCGACTTGCCGCACATCCAGTATCAGCTCGACGATCCGGGCGAGTATTTCGACGAGCATATCACGGTCATCGGTTCGGGTGATGCGGGAATCGAGAATGCGCTCGGCCTTGCTGCTGACCCGGCGCAACGCAACGTGGTGAGCATCCTTAATCGACGCGCCGAATTCGCCCGGGCCAAGAAGGCCAACGTCAAGCTGCTCGAAGAGGCCGAAGCTGATGGGCGGATTTTCGTACGTCGCGAAACCAACCCCGCCGAAATACGCGAAGGAGAGCTAGTGCTCGACACGCGCGATGGGCAAGAGACGATCCCGTGCAACCGGATCATAGCCCGTACCGGATCGCAGCCACCACGCGGTTTCGTGGAAGGATGCGGGATCGAATTCACCAGCGAAGACCGGGGTGCCTTCCCCAAGCTTTCGCCCAGCTTCGAGACGACCAAACCGGGTATCCACGTCATTGGTGCATTGGCAGGCTATCCGCTGATCAAGCACTGCATGAATCAGGGCTACGATGTGATCGAATTCCTCAACGGGAATACCGAACTCAAACCCGCGGACGAACCGATCCTGGCAGAGAAATTCGATGCTCTGCCCGGTAGCCGGTCGGTCGACGAATGGCTGGAAACCTTCAACACGAATGTCGTGATCCTGCACGACCTTTCCCCGCTCCAGATGCGCGAGCTGATGCTCGATTCCGAAGTGAGTGCCTTCCGTGCCGGAGATATAATCTTCGAGAGGAATGCACCGGGATCGTCCATGTTCGCCATTGCGGAAGGGTCGGTCAGCGTGGAAATCGACCCGGGGAATCCCTCTGTCACCGTACCGATCGAACGAGGCTCTATTTTCGGCGAAGTCGGCCTGGTTTCCGGTCGTCGGCGCGGATCCACCATCCGCGCGGCCGAAGATACGGTGGTACTGGAGTTGGCGCGAACAGCCGCGTTGAAACTGCTCGCCACGGCACCCAGCGCCAACCGAGCGGTCAACCGGATTTCGGTCGAACGGCAATTGCTGCAAATGTTCGGCTCCGGGTTGGAACCGGCAGACGTCGCGGAGCTTGTGGAATCCTCGGAAGTCGAGGAAGTTCGCGCCGGAGACACTGTCATAACCGAAGGCGAAGACGATAAGGATGTCTTCATAGTCCGCCGCGGCTCGATGATCATCGAGAAGGATATCGGCGGCAAGCCGGTCTTCCTCTCCTATCTGCCGGCAGGTTCCTATGTCGGGGAGATGGCGGTAATCGACGGATCGAAACGCACTGCCACGGTCAAGGCGGCGATCAAATCCGAAGTTATCCGTTTCCCCGGGGAGGCATTTGTCTCCCTGCTCGACCGCAAGCCGCATCTGCGCGAGAAGGTCCTGGCCGAGATGTCCGGGCGGCGCGAGACGAATTCCTTCGTCGAAAGCCGCAAGGAAAGCTTCGGCAGTGCTGTCGACATGTATTCCGAGACCGCGCAATTTCTGGTCGACAACGGTGTCGGCGAAGCCACCGACGTCTTGCTGATCGACGAGAAATTATGCGTCGGTTGCGACAATTGCGAAAAAGCCTGCGCCGACAGCCATGACGGTCTCTCCCGGCTCGATCGCGAGGCCGGCCGGACATACGCTCACCTGCATGTGCCGACATCGTGCCGCCATTGCGAACATCCGCATTGCATGGCCGACTGCCCGCCCAACGCCATCAAGCGAGGGCCCGATGGTGAAGTCTTTATCGACGATTCTTGCATCGGCTGCGGCAACTGCCAGCGCAACTGCCCCTATGGCGTGATCCGGATGGACGCCAAACCGCCACCCAAACCCTCCCTGATTAGCTGGTTGCTGTTCGGACGAGGTCCAGGACCGGGCGAGGCCAACTATTCCTGGCGCAGGAAAGCCATCGAGAAAGACGGGCAGGAACGTCCCAAGGTCGCAATCAAGTGCGACATGTGCTCGGGAATAGAAGGCGGTCCGGCCTGCGTCCGCGCCTGTCCCACCGGGGCGGCGATCCGCGTATCTCCCGAGAAGTTCCTTTCCTATACCAAGCTTGCGGATGAGGTGGAATAATGGCGTCCACCTCCAAACGCGATTTCGCCCTTGATGAACAGCGGCGCGATGCCGACCACGAGAGTTTCCTCGCTCACCGCCGCATGCGCTGGCTCAAGATCGCGCTGGGTATCTCGGTCATTGTCCTGCTGGCCTATTTCCTGATCGATGTGGAACCGCGCCACAATGGCGGTAGCTGGTTCGGCTATACGCTCGGTACTATCGGCCTGTTACTGATTGTGTGGTTGTCATTGCTCGGTATCCGCAAACGCAAGATGACCGAGGGGCGCTGGAGCCTGAAGGCCTGGACCAGCGCGCATGTCTATCTTGGTCTTGCGCTTGTCGTGATAGGAACCTTGCATACCGGCTTCCAACTCGGCTGGAACGTCCATACGCTTGCCTGGGCGCTGATGATGCTGGTCATCGTATCGGGCATTTACGGCATCTCGGTCTATGCCACATTGCCCGAACGGCTTAGCACCAATCGCCGCGAGATGACCCGCGGGCAGATGGTCGAAGCGCTCGAAGCGATCGACCGTCAGCTCGACAACGCCGCCCAGCCGCTTGATCGCGACGATGCCGATCTGATCATTGCCGCACTGGAACAGGACGCGTTTCGTGCAGGAATGACCGCTCGCCTGACCGGGCGCTATCCCGGTTGCAAGACACGGCGGGCGCAAAGCGCCTTCGCCAGTGACGGCAGTGAAGAGCATGAGCGGGTCAACGCTCTGCTTGGGCGCCGTAAGGCGCAACTTGACCAGATTCGCCGCCAGATGCGCCTCAGGGCACTGCTTGAAGTGTGGCTGTATATCCATATCCCGGCGACGATCGCCCTCATCGCAGCACTGATCGCGCATGTGGTCAGCGTCTTTTATTACTGGTGAGGGGAGCGGGCACATGGCATTCCTGATCCGGACTATCGACCTCACCGCAGACGGGCGCGAAATCGTGCGTGATCGCGAAGTGGCCCAGGATACGATCACCATCGGGCGCGCGACCGAAAACGATCTCCACCTTTCCGATCTCGCCGTGGAACAGCGACATGCCAGGATCAAACCCGCGGAAGGCGGGAAACTCCATATCACCGCAGTCGGAACGCTCGGCTTCTCCATGGATGGTCGAACCGTCGACGAAGGCACGTTCAATCCGCATGAAGGCACCGAATTATCTTTCGGAAGCTATCGCATTGCTGCTTCTCAGGAAGGCAGCGACCCCGTCACTCTCACCGTCCGGCAAGTCGAGGAGAAGGAAGGCGCGATCGACGTGCTCAAGGGTTTTGCCCTGTCGAGCGCACTGCCAGGCAAGCGGGTCATGGCCTGGATCGGGCTGGCCGCGATCCTGATCGCCTTTCTCGCCATCCCGATCTACACCAATCTAAATCGCGAACCGCCAGCCAAGCCCGATTACGACAGCAAGGGCCACACCCTCATGGATGCAAGTTGGAGTACCGGTGCCCTCAGCCTTGCTCACCATGGGCTCGAGGACAATTGCGAGGCCTGTCACGTCAAACCGTTCCAGTCGGTGCGCGACGAAACCTGTCTGACCTGCCACGAAGAAATCGGCGATCATGCCCCCATCCCACGCCAGCTTACCGGGCGCGGCCCCCTCTCCCGGAGCGACCGGATGCTGTGGGCAATAGCACAGACTTTCGGTAAGGAAGGTCCCGGTTCCTGCACCACGTGCCATACTGAACATGAAGGCGCCGGTCGGATGGAACCTGCCGCGCAGCAATTCTGCGCCGATTGCCATAACGGCATGGATGGACGGCTGACCGATACGGAGATCGCGAATGCCGCTGATTTCGGCACAGCGCATCCGCAATTCAAAGCGATCGTGTTTACCGAACTGGGGCGCGACAGTACCGAGCGGTTATCCCTGTCGGCGAAACCGAAGGAGGCCAGCGGTCTGCGCTTTCCACACGATCTGCACCTTGACACCGATGGCGGCGTAGCACGCATGGCCGGTAATCTGGGGTCCAAGAAAGGGTATGGCAGCGCACTCGCCTGTGCCGACTGCCATACACCGACCGCTGACAAGGCGGGTTTCTTGCCCGTGGATATGGAGGAGGATTGCGAGGCCTGCCACAGTCTCGTCTATGATCGTGTGGGATCGACTTTCCGCACGCTGCGCCATGGCGATGTGGATGCCATGCGCGCGGACCTGATGGCAATGGATCGCTCTCCGCGGCGCCCTGTGACCACCGGAAACCGTCACCGGCCGGGCGAGTACGCCCGTGGCGGGCGCTATTTCCAGGATTTCGGCAGGCCGGCCCGTAATTACATCGGGATCAGCCAGGCACTGTCCGCGCGCGGCGTTTGCGGCGAGTGCCACATACCGACCACCAACGACGGGAAGCCCGATGTCATCCCGGTCCATTTGCGCGATACTTACTTGCTCAACGGGCGTTTCGATCACGAAGAGCACGAACAGGAGGATTGCACCAGTTGCCACCAGGCAGAAAGTTCCAAGAGTTCTTCCGATCTTCTGCTGCCCGGTATAGCGATTTGCCGTGATTGCCATCTGGGTGAGGATGCCAAGCAGGCCGAGGTTCCTTCGAGCTGCGCAATGTGCCATTCCTATCACCCTCAAGAGGGGAGAATACCCGGCAACCACCCTGATGTGGTGTCGGACCGGGTTGCAAGAATTAGCCGGAAGTCCGGCTAGAACCGCATGGAAGGGGATCTACCATGCTGATCGCGCAGATGACCGATATCCATATCGGCTTCGATCCGGATGCCAGGCCGGAGGAACTCAATCGGATTCGTTTCCGGACAACGCTCGATCGCCTGCTGAAGAGCCCGAATCCGATCGACATGCTGGTACTCACCGGTGACCTGACAGACCGCGGCGACCGTGAGAGTTTCGAAAAAACCGCCGAATTGCTCGAAGCTTGTCCTTTCCCTGTCTATGCGATGGTCGGCAACCACGATTCGCGCGAGGAATTGCTGCGTGCCTTCCCCGATATACCCAGCGAAGGCGGTTTTGTGCATTATGCGATCGAACAAGACGGGCTCCGCATCCTGATGCTGGATTCCTTCGAGCCCGGCCGCCACGGTGGCGCGTTTTGCGAAAAACGCCGCGAATGGTTGCGCGCGCAACTCGACGGACATCCCGATACCCCGACGCTGATCTTCATGCATCATCCGCCGGTAGTATCCGGCATCGACTGGATGGACCCGTCACCGAACGAAGGCTGGATCGCCAATTTCGCCGCTGCGATCAAAGGGCATGACCAGATCGTCGCCATCCATTGCGGGCATCTCCATCGCCCGATCACAACGGCCTTCAACGGAGTTCCGCTGTCGGTAACGCCGTCGGTCGCTCCGCTCGTCTCGCTCGACCTGCGCAAAGTCGATTCCGACACGCCCGACCAGCGCGTGCTGATCACCACGGAACCGGCAACCTACGCATTGCATCGCTGGGACGGGCGATCGCTCGTCACTCATTACGAGAAGACCAATGAATGGGATGTGCTCGCCTATTACGGCCCGCACCTGCAGCCCATGATGCGCGAAATGTTCGCCGAGCGCGAAGAGTAGCGCGCCCTATTCCCCTATCCCGCGTGCGATGTCCCGGACGGGGCCTCGAACTGGGCCCCGAACCGGACCAGTGCCGATCCATGCCTCCATATCGGGCTCGTCGCTGACCTTCCACGGCACACCGCCGCTGGTCAGGAACAGGCGCTCCATTTCCTCACGCGTGAAGGGGCGCGAGCCGAGGCGGCCGAATACGGCAATCTGGCCACCGGTCTCGTCGACGGCACGGTCGCGATCCAGGCCCTTGGACATCGAAATAGCCGGCGACTTGGTTTTCGCCCAGGCGACCAGTTCGGGTACCGGCGCGGGGCTGAAACCGTAGAAATTGCGCTGGCTGTCCGGGCTGGTCAGTTGCAGCACTTTCATTCCGTTTACCCCGTCGGCGACATAGGCGAATAGCGAAGCATTGGTCGAGGCAACGACGACATCCTCGACATCGGTCATCGTACCGCCAAGCGTCTCGCGCTTATACATTTTCGGTGCTTCGGGACGGGTCACGTCGAGGATCACCAACCCTTCGCCCTTGGCCGCGACATAGGCATAGGTCCGGGCGATATAGAGCCGCCGCGCATCGGCCAGCGGCACGGTGGCGTGTGGCAGCGGCACCGGATTCCGCAGGCTGGTGACGTCGAACAGTTTCACGCCTTCGGCATCGGTCACCCACAGATAGCGGAACTGGATCGCGCTGGCCCGTGCATCGTTCAACTCGCGAACTGCCGCAACTTGCGGGTTCGTCGGATCGGCAAGATCGATCACCACCAACCCGCGATCGGCAGTGATATAGGCCACCTCGCCCGCCAGGTGGATATGCCGGGCCCCGGCAAGTATCCCGCCTTCGTTCCAGGCCGCTGTCCCATTCGAGAATTGAGCCCGCTCGAGCTTGTTGTTGCGGAATTCGCCATCGGCCATCGTATTGACATTGACCAGGATCAGACCTTCCTCGGCGTCGGTAATCACAGCATAATTGTAAATCGGCAGGAACGGTTGTTCCTGATTCAATTCGCGCATGTCTTCGGTGTTGCGTAGCGGGTTGATCGCCTGATTTGTCGGCAACGCCATGCAGG
The DNA here is from genome assembly GCA_028289565.1 of Parerythrobacter sp. Taxonomy (GTDB): domain Bacteria; phylum Pseudomonadota; class Alphaproteobacteria; order Sphingomonadales; family Sphingomonadaceae; genus JANQPE01. The sequence continues at coordinate 27,570 of JANQPE010000011.1, read as the reverse complement.
TCGCATTTTTCGTATCGACATGCGTGTCGTGCCCCATGGCGGAAAACGGTGCGGTTACGATCCGTTCGGAAAAGCCCTTGTTCGCGATCGAGGCAACGTCATAGACACGAAAACCACCCTTGCCCTCGGCGACGAACATGTATTCGCCGCGCAGTTGCAGACACCCGACGCGGTCGCTGGTGCCCTCATGAACATTGGCGAACTGTTCGAAAGCCTTGGTCTCGCCACCCAAATCCTCGTCGAAAGTCTTGCCGCGGACCCAGTCCTTCAATTCGCGATCGTTATCCTCAACAAACTGCCGATAGTAATCCGGATAGGCGTATTTGTGCAGGTAGGAACCAAGTACCGCCTGCGGTTCTTCCCATTCGGTCACGCGGATTGCCTCGAAGCCGTTCTCTTCGCCGGTCCATGCATTGAGACCGAGGAAGTTCACGTAATTCGTGCCCAGCAGCAATAGCTGGGCCATGATCGCATTGTTGTCATCTCCGGCCGACAGGTGACAGTCAGAACAGGTCTTGGTCTCGGTCTTGCGCACTGTATGCGGAAAATGCGGCGCGAAGGCTTGCGAACTGAAGCCGATCGCAGAAACCGGTGGCTGTTGGATATAGATTCGCTCGCGATTGATATTGGTAGAACTGAGCACCAGCGCACTGGTCGAACGGACCGGGGCCACCTGGTTGCCCTTGGTCGTCTGGTGCTTGCCCAACTGGAACATCTGGTCGCGTGCAACCTGCGGGTTGTAAGTCGCGAAATTGCGAGTGGTATCGCTCTCATAATGATGCAGCTCGGTTTTCCAGTTCGCCTCGATCGGCAAATGGCAACCACCGCATGAGGTCGTCCAGGACAGATGGCAGGTAAAGCAGGCCATTTCCGGATCGCGGTGGGCACGATCGTCATCGGCAATTCCGGTGCCGAATTCGAATTGCCCGGTTTCGGCCCCTGCCTTGCTCATCAGCTTGGCGCGCGCAGCCTTGGCGTTGAAATGCGGAGCAGTGGGATCGACACTGTCTTTGACCAGGCTGACCGTCCATTCGAGATCCGGATCGACGATCGAGCGCTGCACCAGCACGCGTGCGCCCACACTGTCGTAAGTCCATTCGAACCGGCGTTTCCCGTCTGGATTGCGCAGCAATGACAGGTCATTGCCCCTGGGCGGAGCAGCCGGGCCGCTAGTCCGCAATGTGGGATAGGCATCGGGTGTGCCATGACAGTCCTTGCAACCGATCTCGACCGCATTCGCGACTTCGCCGTAGATCAGGCCATTGCCATGGCTGTCCTGCCCGAAATGACAATCAGCGCACTGCATACCGACTTCGGCATGGATGTCCATCATATGCACGGTCTTGCCCGGATTGGTGCCCGGTTCGACGAACTTGCCTTCGCCTTCCTTGCGCCATCTCTCGGGATCGTCCGGGTCGACGATCTCCCCTTCGGCATCCAGGAGATTGCCTTCGCGATCACGCTTGAAGATCGCTCGGAAATTCCAGCCGTGACCGTGATAGTCGGCGAATTGCGTGTCTTTAAGCCGCGGATTCAGGTCGTAGACGTTGCGCAGGAAATCGAGATCGGCCCACTTGCCCTTGGGCGCCGCGCCTTCGGGATTGCGTTCGAGAACCTCGTGAATCTCTTTCGCGGTAGGGTACTTCTGTTCCTTCGGCCACATGAAGGGGGCGTCGGATTCATAGTCCCACATGGTGTAGCCGAGATAGGAATTCAGGAAGATGTTCGGCTGATGCATGTGGCAATTCATGCATTGCGCAGTGGGGATCGATTTGGTGAAGACATGCCGGAGGGGATGCCCCTTCTCCTTCATCGGTCCCTTTTCACCACGGCCGTCGCCTCCATGGTTATCGCGGCCATGATCACCTGGCTGCTTGACCGCGCCGTGACCATCCCCATGACTGTCTCCGTGGTCCGGTTCCAGCTTGCCGGAGATGGTCGGATCAACGGTAACCGTCTGCCCGTCACGGCCATATTGCGCATAGGTCAACGAATGGCGCGGTTCGCGATCATTGGCATAGACCACATGGCATGCCGCGCAGCCCGAATGGCGATAGTCACCCGGCTGGTCGTTGGTGCCCATGAACCACATGAACGGATCGTTGAGCCGCGTCTTGTGGATGTTGAGCACCGGGATCGCAACACGCAGGCCGGTACCCATGCCGCGATTGGATTGCTTGAGATCGGGCCGCCCAGGCTCCTCTAGCCGTTGGATCAACCCGGTCGGATTGGGCAAGCCGATCTCGGGGAATTGCGTGGCGATATTGCGCCCGCCACGCTCGAACACACGGAACACGTCACCCGGCGGGATCACTTGCCATGCCGGTAGCGGGTAGAGACGAGCCAGCGCGCCCCTCTCGCGTTCGGCATCGGTCAGGATGTCGGAATCCTTGATCCCGACCGCCGGATTGCATGCCCTGGCAAGTTCGGAAACAGGCAGGTTCTTCGAAGGCGACACGATACAGGCCGCCTCTCCACCAGTCGTGTAGGATTCGCCGAACACGTAATTCTTGTAGGGGGCGATGCCGTTATTATAGGCCGCTCCGCCCCACAGCATCGCGCCGGTCGCCATGATCGAGCGCTCGCCCGCCTCGATGATCGGCATGTGGCACGCCCCGCATGCCTCACGTGCAACGCGATAATCGCTCGGATTGACGAAACGGACGAATTCGGGCGCTTCCCTGTTGAGCAAGGTGTAACTGCGTTTCGGGTTTGCGGAGGAAGGATAGTGCCAGCTATCCGGATATTTCGGCAGCACATGCGCCCGCTCGCGCGCAGCGACATAGGCAGGGTCGTCATGCGCCAGCGAACTGTCGCCACGCACACTGGCGTCACCACCATGACAATCGACGCAACCCAACCGTACGGCGGGTGTGGTATGCATGGTCGGCGCATCGGTCCGGACATGGCACGAATAGCATCCGTCCGACTTGACCATCATCTGTTCGAGCGTCTGCTGAGCGGGTGCATCCCCTGCACGCACTCGGCTGTAATCGCGTTCGATCGCCTTTTCCTTGCCCGCGGCGCGGATCGCATCGCCCCACAACATTGAGCCGCCGGCCATGACGACTGCAACCGCGAAGAGGAGATGGCGTAGATACTGCATCAGTAAGCCAGCGTCACATTGGCGAGGATCGAATAATAGGTTCGGTCCTGCCCGAGATTGTCGAACAGATCGCGGAATCCGTCACCGGCAAGCAGTGCCGCGCCCGACAGACGCAGGACAATGTTCTGCGTCGCCTTGGGCCGCCATATCGCGGCAGCGCTGAGGTCCCACCCTATATCCTTGGGGATCGAACCTTCGTTGCGTAGCGCCTGCAATGTCGCGGTGTTTTCGAACCACAGATGGTTGACATTACCCGACAGCCGGAATTCGGGCGTCAGGTCGAAATCCGCACCGGCACCGGCGAGGATCAAGCCCGGATTGTTGAAATTCGACTGTCCTTGCTCTTTCGAACTGCGCAGCGAATTGAGGATTCCGTTACGACCGTTGACGGCGATGGCGCGACCGCCGCCGGCGAAGGGGATCGTCTGGCGGATCCAATAGGATGTGTCGGCGCCTGCGAAAACCGGGTTCTCGAACACGGCGTCGAAACCGGTTTCGGTATCGTCATAGGGGTCGCCGTCGCCACTGGCATAGGCACCCGACAGGCGAAAACGCATCCAGTCGCGGTCGTAGCTGACCTCCGCCGCGCCGAAAAAGGCACGAATGTCGGCCGGCTGACTGGTGAAGAAATTGTTCCGGTCTTCGCCCAATGCGGCATAGGCACTGGCGGTAATGTTGAAGCGTCCGATCCGGCCGTCTGCATTATAGCCAAGATAAAACACATCATAATCGCGCCCGCGCAAATCGCCGAGCAAGGCAGGGCGAACCGGAAACCCGTTATCGTCGATCTGGATATCGTCGGCTTCGCGATTTCTATTGTAGGCGACGGTTATCTGGCTGGTCAGCGCCGGAATCAGGAAATCCTGCCGGTAAACATTGGCAATGAACAGGAAATCGTCGCGCGGCGTCTGCAAGACCGCATTTAGCCCGCTGTTGGTATCCTTTTCCAACCGCCAGAACGCACCGATATTATACTGGAATCGGTTGTTGTCGCGCGTCCCGAAAAAACGGATGCCGAGTTGGTTGTCGTTGAACAGGAAACCTCGGAAATCGGCTTGGAAAGGCTGAACGCCGATCCGCATGGAATCAAAGTCATAACGGTCCGACACATTGCGGAAGTGGTAGTCGAAGAAAGCTTCCTGGACGCCCAGGAAATGATCGGTGCGATGGGTCGGCCTGGTCGGCTCGACAAATAGTACGCGCCGTTCGGGTACATCGACATGGTTGACATTGAAGGCAAAGGTCAGCCGGTATTCGACATCGGGTGGTTTGTAGGCGGTATTGCCCTTGAGCAGCGCCGCGCCGACGATGAATGTCTGCGCAGCGACGATACTGGCCGTATTGCCGAACACATCGATCCGGCCGGGATCGGCGGTCGTTTGCACGCCAACCGGGGTAGGAAAGGTGCGCGGTTCAAAAATCGTGTCGCTGATCGCATTGACGACGAAGAACCAGTCCTTGCCTTTTATCGGCAACCACGGAACCTTGTCAGGATTGATCGGTCGATCGCCCTTATAAGTGTTCTGGTTGTACGGATCCCACCAGCGTTCCTTCACCAACCCCAAGCTTTCGATCAATCGCCAGCGGTCGGGGATCGGCACTTGGTCAGTCGGGAATGCCTCGGGCCGCGGGGCACGCACGGCGCCCTCATTGGTCTGCTCGATCCGGTCGGGCAGTTCTGCAGTATAGCCGGGACGGCGGCGGCCCTCGATGCTTTCATTATCAACCGGAGGCGGTTCGTCCGGATCAGCCTCGGCCGGGGGAAGTTCCCGTGCTTCTTCCGGCACGGCATCTTGCGGCGCCTGTTCGCCAGGCGTGTCGGCCCGGTGCGTTGCAAGAGCGAGGTAGCTTGTCGAAACCTGCCTGCGCGATATCCCGTATCGGGCGAAGGCTTCCGCGAATGTCGTATCGGGCGCGACGGCCACCTGCTCTCCGCCCTCCTCTCGCGTCACACGGAATTCTTCGAAAGCTCGCTCGAATTCCGCCCCCGCCTCCTGCGGCGGCGGTGTGGAAGCCGCAAGCGGCAAGATCAGGGGTAGCATCAGCGGTGTCGCCATCTACAGCCCCTCGCACACATTTTGCGCTGCGGTGTCGAGAAACGGGGCGAAGGGGCAGTTGACATAGCGCAGGCGCACCGAGCTCCCGTTCACATCGATCACGATCCGGTCGGCGCGAATGTTCATGGGCGCATTGCCGATGCCTCCGGCACGCTGTCCGCCATTATGCGTGCCGAGGAATGCGACCATATCATCCTGGTCGATCCCGTCGCCCGATACGCCGATCCCGCCGACCAGTTGGTCACCGCGATAGATCGGTACCGAGCCGGGGAATATCTGGATGCCATTGGCGATCCGCTTCAGCCCGCCCGGCCCGTTCGGCACCTGCGTGCATTGCTGCGGTGTGTCCGCATTCGCGCCGTTGCTAGTGATGAAATTGAGGTGCGCACCGATATTGGGGATGACAAGATCGGTCTGCAATCCGACGGCAAAGGGACTGAAATCATTTGATGTTTCGACTGACAACGGCCCGGGCGGGCGGCCGACTTCGCCGTCCGGGAAATAGGGTCTCGACAGATTGCCGCCTGACCTATCGGCGAAAGCGAAATTGCCGGTCAGTGCTGCCTGATCGTTCAGGAATGCCCGCACACGTGGGACATAGGCGGGGATATCGGTTACTCCCGGAACCACCGGGGTACCCAACAATTGCTGGGCGGCGACCGGATTGGAAAAAAACGCCGCGGTGCGTGCCTTTTGCAGCGAAACATCGGTGCCAAAGATCGGGCCGTCGGGCGAACGGACAATACCCAGAATCTCCCCGTGGGTATCGACCAGGCTGATGGTCGCCTGCATGCGGCTGTCAAGCGGACGACGTATCTGCGCCCGCGCGCGGGAGAGGATAATGAACGCCTCTTCCAGAATCGCCCTGCTTTCCGCCACCGTCAGCGGCTGCCCCACCGAAGCGACATCGGTGCCTCCACGGATCGGGTAGCGATTGTTGCCGGCACCGTCGGTCAGCACATAGGCGTCGACATTGGCAAACTCGCCGGCCCGGCTGGCGCGAATGCCCGATGCCTCACTGCCATAGGCCGTACCGGCCCGGACGACACCGTCGGTATACCCGGCAACCGCGACAAGATTGCCCGCCGGACCGTTGATCGCCCCGAAACTTGTCTGCAAGGCTCCGATATCATTCGCGGTCATGTCGCTGAAACGCAACGTCGTGCCATCGACCGGAATCCGGTCGGCGAGAATGGCGGTCGGCGGAGTAAAGCCCTGAGTTCCGGCCAGCGCAATTGCCTCTTCCGGATCGTTATCGCGATCGAGGATGTTGGGATCGAAGCCGTAATCGCCATCGCCCATCACCCCGATACCGCCGACAACCACGCCGTTTTTGTATAGCGGAAAGCCGCCCGGATCAGCGGCAAGGCCGAGCGGTGAACGCTTGGGCCCGATAAAGGCACCCGGTCCCATTGCTCCGAAGCGCGTATTCAGGTCAGAGCAGGGAAGCTGGCTGAATTGCACGCCGAATAGCGGGCCGCTTTCCAACCCGGCAGTCGAAGTCGCCGGAGGGAAATGTTCCTGCACGATCTGGCTTGCCGTGCGGGTGGAAAACGCATTGCCGCCACTCGACAGATAGGCCCCGGTGATCGCCTTGGCGATGGCCGCCGCGGCCGACGGCACCATCGCGCCCTGCAGCCCGATCTCATCACCCGGGGCCGCATTGCCCCCGATCTGGCGAGTGCTGAGTTGCGTCGTTCCCGGAGCACCGGTCATCTGGAACACGGCAAGGACATTGCCGACCCGGTCCGTGACCGCGATAATCGAAGGCTGTCCGCGCGCCTGCGCCTCCCCCACGGCTTGCGCGACAACCTGCTGGACCTCCGCGACCGACAGCGATTCCTGTGCCGGTTGCGCAAACAGCGCTCCCGGTGTCGGAGCCGGCGTTGGGGCGGGGCTGCCCCCTCCGAGCGGGGGCGGTTGGCTATTATTGCCTCCCCCACCGCAACCGGCCATCGTCATGGCCGCCGCGATCGTCAGGGAAAGGCCGGCACGCCGCACTATCAACGCAAGGCCCCTATCGCCCGGGTTGCCTGCCCCAGAGCCGAACGGAACCGTGCCGGATCGTAGCTTTCCGGAGTACGCACCGCCGCATAGGCACGGTTGATATTGGCCCGTATGCCTGCGGCCGCGCCAGCAGTGACGCGCCCCTCGCGAACCAGCGCGTTAAGCAGCGTATCGACCGCCATGACCGCCTGTGCCGAACCTGTGTAATCGGTGAACCGTGGCGACGTGCTGCGATCGGAAATGCTGGCGATTACGGTAAAGGCATCGTTCCCCGAATAGGATCGTCCGGCGAGCGCATCGGACAATGCCCGTGCTTCGCCGCGCAGGCGCTGTGCGGCTGTCACAGCCTCTTTGCGACCCTGCCCCATCGCCCGATGAAAACCCTTGCTTGCCTTGTCGAAAGCGGCGGCCCGACCCGGTGCCAGCGCCTGCGATACAGCCGACAGCATGATGATGTTTTCATCGTTATACGGAGCGAGGCCGAACGGGATCGGTCGCCCGGGATTGGTTTCGAAAGTCAGCTTGCGCCGAGGTCCGTCGGTGATCGTCCGGTGGCAACTGTGGCAATCGTAGAAGTAATATTCGGGAAACACACCCTCGATTCCGAATTGCGGCCGGGCATAAAGGTCGGTGGAACGACGTACCGCTTCCGCCTGGCCGACAGCCCATAACCGAACGCTGTCGAGCCTCCCCTTGCGCGCGACATAATCGTCATTGGCATCGTGATGCTGCTGGAGAGCGGAAAACAGGTCGAGTTCGAAAGAAATGCGTGGGTGGCCCGCCGCCATCATCGAATGGGTGACGAACTGCCCGGTCTTGGTGCTGCCGAAATGGCAATCGAGGCATATGCCGGCCCGGACCTGCGGATCGGTCAGCGGGGTCAATCCCGCCCTGACGTTCGAAGCATGCGTTGCCGGCTTGGCATAGTGCACCGCCAGCCAGCTCGATGATGCGCCATGGCAGCTTTCGCACCCGACGCCATCGGAAATCTGGAACCGCGGCCCGCGCCGGGCCGCGGGGGCATAGGTCGAATGACAACCCAGACAGGCCGGGGCGGATGTCGCCGGACCAAGGCCCAAGCTAGCAGCGATCTGCCGCCCGCGTGGACTGGCAAGCACGGCATAGGCGCGGCTGTGCGAACCGCTGGCTGAAGACGGCTCCTGCCAGGTTGCAATTTCATCCTGCCGAACGACTTCGCCGTTGCCCTCGGCCCGGCCATGGCAGGTCGAACCGGCGCAACTGGCAACGCCTTCGTATCGTGGACCGCCCTGGGCGTTGAGTTGGCCGACAGCACCGAACAGCAAGGCGGCTACCGCAAAAACCGGCATGCCCAGCAGCCCGACTGCTTTCCCCCCGAACACTTTCACTGTCACCCTCCGTCAGCGGGCGACCCCATCTTATTCTTGTGGTTCGAACTGTGCCTATAAAATCTGCTGCTGCCAACCCTCTAATACCGGCTAATACCGGCAATTTACGACTTGCGCACGCCAGCCTAGCCGGCCGTCATCATCGTCGAGGCAAGCAGTTCGAGCTGTACCGTGCATCCCTTCGCGATCAAGTCCTCGGCCAGCGCCTCCGGATCGTCACCGGGTTCGTCGAGCATCGCGAAGGTCACTTCGCTGGCCGCCCCGCCTCCCGGACCGGTAATCTTGTAGGTCGCACCCTCGGCAAGCGGCATGCGCATGCCGTCCCATTCGGCCACCATCGCCCCGTCCTCAAAGTTGACATGAATATGGTCGGGTGAACTCGCCTTGGCGATGAGATAGGTCGAATTGCCTTCGGTCCCCGGGCGCCACAGCCGCACACTATCGAGGTTGGCGACACACATCGTACCGGACTTGGAAACATCGACATACCACATGTTCGGGCTGGTCAGCGTCGCACCCGGGATATCGCCCCGTACTGCCCCGGTGCGGACCCGTTGGGCCGAACGCTGGCGCGTCAGCACGGCGAATGTCGAGCGCTTGCTGGGGCCGCGCGCGCCAACACGATGGATGCCCGGCCCGCGAATGACGCGTGTTCCCGTCGAACCGAGAACAGTGACCGAATCCCCGACCTTGAGCGTGATCCGCTCGACCGGCGATAATTTCTTGCCAACCGGGAATTGCCCGGATGACGGTCCGCTCGATGCGACGACCACGTCGGCATGGGCTGTTCCGGGACTCGCGAGCACGATACCCAGCGCAAGAGCAGCTGCGAGCATTGGTTTAACCGAGGGCATGGGCTCCTCCTTCTCCAAGATTGCGGTAACGGTGTAGCAGATTGGCCAGCGCCTTGTCATCGGGATGGCTAGCGACCAACCCCTCGACGATCGCAGCGGCGGCCGCGGAATCACTTTCGGCAAGAATGGACGCGCGAAGCAATTCCTTGCATTCTTCCTCCGGGAAATCGGGAACAGGTTCGAAGATATCGACCGGCTGCGCACGACCGCGCAGGATCACCCGCCCCATCGCACGCCACCATCCCAGCCCGGTGCGCTCGACGAATTCGCGGCTGGCCATGATGCTGGAATTGAGTGCCTTGTTGGCCGCCTCAAGCCGCGCGGCCGTGTTCATGCTGTCACCCAGCGCGGTATATTGGATGCGCGTTTCGCCGCCGAAATTGCCGACCACCGCGTCACCGTAATGCAGTCCGACACGCGTTTTGCCTATGGGAGGCAAATCCGGATCCATGGCCGCGATCTCCGCACGAAATTCCTCACCCGCCTGCCATAACGCATAGCCTGCACGGGCAGCACGGTCGGCATCGTCCTCGCGCGCGATTGGCGCGCCCCAGAAGGCTACCACCGCGTCACCAACGAACTTGTCGATCACTCCGCCATGATCGAGAACGACCCGGCTGAGCATTTCGAGATAACGGTTAAGAACCTTGGCAACCGTTTCCGGCTGCATCGCATGGCTCATTTTGGTGAACCCTTCGAGATCGGAAAACAGGACATAAATCCGCTTTTTTTCACCATGCAGCGATAGAAGATCGGGGTTGTCGATGATTTCCCTGGCCATTTCGCGCGGCAGGTATTTGCCCAACGCACCCTGGGCGAAATTGCGCTGTACCGCGCCTGCCGCCCGCGCGGCAGAGGTCACGGCCGTGAACGCGATGATCCAGCCCAGTATCCAGCCTGCGGCAGGCACGCCGTAGGTATCGGTTCCACGCAATTCCATCAGGAAAGGCACACCGAGCATCACCACAAACTGCAAGACAAGCAGAGCATAAATCCGCCAACTACCCCATTCGAGCAGGCCGGTGAGTATGGCCATGACGACCATCAGCATCGCCAATCCCCACAGCGTCACCGGCAAGGGAGCCGGCAGCCGCTTGCCATCAAGCATTTGCGCGATCATGTCCGCATGGACCCGCAATCCGGGCGGGCGCGGCGTACCCATGGCTTCGGAAATAGGCGTGGCCACGCGATCGTAATCGACAATATCACCGCCGATCAGGACATAACGGCCCGCAACCTGCTCAGCCATCAGCGGTGCCAGTTCCGGATCGAGGAACAGATCGATCGGCAAAGTGGTGAAAACCGGCCGACTTTCATCGGCCGGCAGGCGGTAGCGGATTGCCCCGGTATAGCCGGGAAACGACTTCGCCTCCTCACCTGCCAGTCGTAACATCTTGCGCCCGAGGACGGGCGGCAGGCCCGGCTCTATCGAAGGCCACAGCCGGGTGGCGCCATAGCGGTTGTCGAGCCGCACGCTGCCCGGCTCGGCATTGCTGCCTTCCAATGCCGCCATGAATTCGCGCAGGAACCGCTCCTGTTCATAGCGGATGCTGCCTTCATTGGTTTTCTCTTCGGCATAGCCGACCGCGACCGGTGTCTGCATCGCACGCAGGGTATCGATCAATTCGGCATCTTCATCCTGCGGCTGATCGAACAAGATATCGATCCCGATCGCTTTCGCATCCATCGCATCGATAGTGCGCAGCGCCCGGGCGAGCAGACCGCGATCAAGTGGCGAGCGCTTGCGAACATTGATGAGCGTCTGATCGTTATAGACGACCATTAGAATACGATCATCCTGCGCCACGGCATCCCGATCGGCTGCAACATAAGCACGTGAATCATAAAGTTCACGTTCAGCCTCGCCCATTCCCGGCAGAACCCAGCCATAGCGGGCAACCAGGAGAGCAACCAGCGCCAGCAGGGCAGTCAGTGCCAGCCGACGCGGCCCGGCCTCGCGCACGTTGCGCCAGCCGCGAACGATGAAATTGTCACCTCGATCGATTGCCAAGCCCGCCCTCCCCAGCGGATTTCACAATCGGCACTAGCGTAAACCGCCAAGGTTGGCTTGTATAAAACGGGCGTTACGTTTCATCCGGCTCCTGCCACGCCAGCACGGGCTTGCGCGCAGCCTGCGTCTCGTCGAGCCGACGCCGGGGCGCGTAATAGGGTGATTGCATCATGCTCTCATCCCCGGCCTTGGCACGCTCGGCAGCATTGCGGAACGCGGCAACGAACTGGTCGAGCGAGGCCTTGCTCTCGGTCTCGGTCGGCTCGACCAGCATCGCGCCGTGGACGACGAGCGGGAAATACATCGTCATCGGATGGTATCCCTCGTCGATCAGCGATTTCGCCAGGTCGAGCGTCGACAATCCGCCTTCGAAACCATCATCGCCGAACAGCGCCTCGTGCATGCACGGTCCACTGGAAGCGTAGGGAGCGTGGAGCAGATCATCGAGACCTCGCAATACATAATTGGCATTGAGCACTGCATCGTCGGCAACCTGTTTCAATCCGTCCGCTCCATGGCTGAGCATATAAGCCAGCGCTCGGGTGAACATGCCCATCTGGCCATGAAAGGCGGTCATTCGTCCGAAACTCTGCTCGTGATCCGCTTTTGCCGTTTCCTCTTCGACGAGATGGAAACTGTCCCCGCGCTGCTCGACGAAGGGCAGCGGCGCGAAAGGTGCCAGCGCCTCGGAAAAGACCACCGGGCCGCTGCCCGGCCCGCCACCGCCATGCGGCGTGGAGAAGGTCTTGTGCAGATTGATATGCATCGCATCGACGCCAAGATCACCCGGACGCACCCGGCCGACGATGGCGTTGAAATTGGCCCCGTCGCAATAGACGAAACCGCCTGCTTCGTGGACTGCATCCGCGATCTTCCTGAAATCGCGCTCGAACAACCCGCAGGTGTTCGGGTTGGTGATCATCACTGCCGCCACGTCCGGACCGAGCCGCGCCTTGAGCGCGTCGAAATCCACGCGTCCCTCGCCGGTCGCAGGAATATCCTCGACCTCGTAACCGGCAAAGGCAGCCGTCGCGGGATTGGTGCCGTGCGCGCTTTCCGGACAGAGTACGACCTTGCGCGCATCGCCGCGCGCCTCAAGCGCCGCGCGGATCGCGAGGATTCCGCACAACTCGCCATGCGCGCCTGCCTTCGGGCTCATCGCGACCGCGGGCATTCCGGTAAGCTTGCACAGCCACTCGCCAAGTTCGTGGATCACTCCCAGCGCACCCTGCACGGTGTGAACGGGGGCAAGCGGATGGCAATCGGCAAAGCCGGGCATCCGGGCGACCTTCTCGTTCAGCCGCGGATTATGCTTCATCGTGCACGACCCAAGCGGAAACAGGCCCAGATCAATCGCATAATTCTGCCGGCTGAGTCGGGTGTAATGGCGAACGGCTTCCGGCTCCGACAGGCCGGGCAGCCCGAACGCGTCCGCACGCTCCATTCCGCCAAGCCTGCTTGGTGCGTTGGAAGCCGGTTCGGGCAGGTCGACTCCTGTCGCCATATTGTCCGCCAGCTCGAAAATCAGCGGTTCATCAAGCATCAGCGCACGGTTGCCGGTAACCGTTTCCGGGCCCGCATGCATACCGTCTTCCGGCGCGTTCACCTCAGGTTTCCAGCCGGACTTGTTGGGCGTGTTCATGACAGCACCTCCCGCAGCATGGTGCCCAGCGTCTCGATATCCTCCTCGGTCGTCGTTTCGGTGACGGCCACCAGCAAGCCGCCGGCAAGATCGTCCGCCTGCGGGTAGAGCCGGCCCAACGAAACACCGGCAAGCACGCGCCTGTCGGCCAGTTCGCGCACAACCTCGCGCGCGTTGCGGTCCAGCATGACTGTGAATTCATTAAAGAATCCGTCGTTCAGGACGGACACACCCGGCACGCTTGCCAGCCGGTCGGCCGCAAGACAGGCCAATCGGTGATTTTCCGCCGCAAGTTGCCGTAGCCCTTTCTCGCCCAGCAATGTCATATGGACGCTGAAAGCCAGCGCACAGAGGCCCGAATTGGTGCAGATATTCGATGTCGCCTTTTCGCGGCGGATATGCTGCTCGCGGGTCGACAGGGTCAGGACGAAACCGCGCTTGCCCTCCGCATCCACCGTTTCGCCGCAGAGCCGCCCGGGCATCTGGCGGACATGTTTGGGATCCCGCACCGCGAACAAGCCCAGATAGGGCCCGCCAAATTGCAGGCCGACGCCGATCGACTGGCCTTCGCCGACCACAATATCCGCACCCAGTTCGCCCGGTGACTTGATCGCGCCCAGCGCCACCGGCTCCGTATTAACGGCGATCAGGAGAGCGCCCTTGTCGTGCGCCGCCTCGGCGATCTCGGCAAGGTCGGGAATGCGGCCGAGGATATCGGGATACTGAACGACAACGCAACTGGTGTTGTCGTCGATCCGCGCGATCAGGCCTTCATTGTCGGGGCTCCCCTGCATGACCGGCTTGGCATCCGCGATCTCATCCTTGGTGAATTTGGCCATCGTCTTGACGACTTCGGCGTAATGCGGATGCAGCGCGCCGGAGAGCACCACCTTGCTTCGCTTGCCACGCGCAATGCGGCTTGCCATCGCCACCGCTTCCCAGCACGCGGTCGAACCGTCATACATCGAGGCGTTGGCGACCGCGCAGCCATAGAGCCGAGCCACCTGCGTCTGAAACTCGAACAGCATCTGCAACGTACCCTGAGCGATCTCGGGCTGATACGGCGTATAGGCGGTCAGGAACTCGCCGCGCTGGATAATGTGATCGACGCTGGCCGGAACATGGTGGCGGTAGGCCCCCGCGCCGAGAAAGAAGGGTGCGTCCGCAGCCGCGAGGTTCTTTTTCGACAGCCGCCGCATATGCTTTTCGACCGCCATTTCGCTTGCATGAAGCGGCAGGCCATGGATCGGCCCGGACAGCCGTGCCTCTTCGGGCACATCGACGAACAGATCGTCAATCGAGGACGCGCCGACCTTGGCAAGCATCTCGCTGCGATCGGTATCGGTCAGGGGTAGGTAGCGCATTTCGTTTTCCCGTCATCCCAGCGAAAGCTGGGATCGCTATCCGCCAAGTCGGACATTGCTGCACCAGGTCCCGGCTTCCGCCGGGATGACGATTAGAGTCCGTCGACGAAGCTCTTGTAAGCCTTGCCGTCCATCAGCCCTTCGAACTCGGACTTGTCGCCGATGGTCATCTTGAAGAACCAGCCGTCTTCCTCGGGCGAGGTGTTGACGAGCGCCGGATCATCTTCGAGCGCGGCATTGGCTTCCATCACCTCGCCACCGATCGGGGCATAGACATCGCTCGCCGCCTTGACGCTTTCGACCACGGCGGCATCGCCGCCCTTGTCGATCACCGCGCCGACTTCGGGCAACTCGACGAAAACGATATCGCCAAGCTGTTCCTGCGCGTAATCGGTAATGCCGACGGTGGCGGTATCACCCTCCACGTCGATCCATTCATGTTCGTCGGTAAAGTAACGGGCCATGGGCTAACTCCCTCGATAATAGCGGTGCGGAACGAAAGGTATCGGCACGACGGTCGCCGGCAGACGCCTGGAACGGACTTCAATTTCGAGCGCGACGCCATGCTCGGCATGCGCCACATCGACATAGGCCATCGCGATCGGATGGCCGAGCGTGGGCGAGAACCCGCCGCTGGTGACGCGGCCGACCTTCTGTTTGCCTGCAAATATCTCGGCGCCCTCGCGCGCGGGCATGCGGCCGTCGAGCTTGAGACCGACCCAGCGACGCGAGGTACCTTCGGCAATCTCGCGCCGGATCCGTGCCGCGCCGGGAAAGCCGCCTTCCGTGCGACGGCGCTTGTTGATGCCGAAAATCAACCCCGCTTCGATCGGGCTGGTTTCGGGCGACAGGTCATGCCCGTAGAGCGGCAGGCCCGCTTCGAGCCGTAGACTGTCACGCGCACCAAGGCCGACCGGCTTCACTTCCGGTTCGCCGCACAGCAATGTCGCGATTTCTTCCGCCGCCGTGCCGGGGAGCGATATCTCGAAACCGTCCTCACCCGTATAGCCCGCCCGCGCGATCGTTACATCATGGCCCGCGATGGTGAATTTTCCGAAGCGCATGAAAGTGAGCGCCGACAACTCGTATTCACCCTCCACATGCCGCGCGAGCGCATCGGCGGCCTTGGGGCCCTGCAGCGCCAGCAGTGCCCGGTCCTCCAGATGTTGAAGCGTGATCTCGTCAGGCAGATATTCGCGCAAATGGCCGATATCGTCCCACTTGGTTGCGCCATTGACGACGAGATAGAGATGCCGCGGCCAGCGCGAGACCATCAGATCGTCAAGCACGCCGCCATTTTCGTCGAGCAGCAGCGAATAGCGCTGCCTGCCCAGCTTCAGTGTCGACAGGTCGATCGGCAGCACGGCTTCGACCGCGGCATCAAGATCAGGCCCCGATATCAGCAATTGACCCATATGACTGACATCGAACAGCCCCGCTTGCGTGCGGGTCCATTCATGCTCGGCCACGATACCTGCATACTGGATCGGCATTTCGTAACCCGCAAAGGGCACCATGCGTCCGCCCTGCTCTCGATGCCAGGCATCGAGCGGCAGACTGTCCAGATTGTCACTATTCTCTTCGCTCATTCCGGTCCCCGACAGCATTGGCGACACCGCGCCGCCTGCACTGCCCCCTCTGTCGGGAAACCTGAGAGCTTGGCCGCGCGCGGATGCGCGCGGTTTACCCCTTCGGTGGCCCCTGCCGCAGCCAGGGCGCTTTCCAGAGTGTCAACCGATACGCGGTCCGTTGGCCTGAGAGATTCCGGGGCGGTTGCTCCTTCGGCGCCATGCCGGACGGACCCGGCACGAACTCTCCCGCATATCGACCCGCAGAATCGCTCCTGCGGATAACGGCATCGTCCTGCGCGATTGCACGGCCTGCGTCAATCGGGATCGGACCCCTAATCCAGATTTGGACGAAGCCAGCGCTCGGCGGTGGGCAGATCGACACCGCGCCGCTTGGCGTAATCTTCGAGCTGGTCGCGGCCGATGCGGGCAACGCCGAAATATTCGGCTTCGGGATGGCCGAAATAGAACCCGCTCACGGCCGCGGTTGGCAGCATGGCGAAATTCTCCGTCAGCGACAGACCCGCATTCGCTTCGGCATCGAGCAGTTCGAACAGGATCGGCTTGAGCGAGTGATCGGGGCAGGCGGGGTAGCCCGGAGCTGGTCGGATGCCGCGATATTCCTCTTTGATGAGCGCTTCGTTGGTCAACTGTTCGCCCGGCGCATAGCCCCACAGATCGGTACGGACATGCTGGTGCAACCGTTCGGCGAAAGCTTCGGCGAAGCGATCCGCCAGCGCCTTGAGCAGGATGTCGGAATAATCGTCCCTGTCGGCAAGGAAACGCTGCGAATGCTCCTCGATCCCGTGAATGCCGACCGCGAAGCCGCCGATCCAGTCGCCCGCCGGATCGATGAAGTCCGCCAGGCACATATTGGCCCGGTCGCGCGATTTCTTGATCTGCTGACGCAGGAAGGGGAGCACGACATGCTCTTCGCGCCCCCCTTCTCTAATAAACTCGCGGTGGATGGTCACATCGTCCCCGTGCCGCGCACAGGGCCAGAAGCCGCACACACCACGCGCGGTCAGCCATTTCTCGCCGATGATCCGGTCGAGCATCGCAGCGGCATCGCGTTTCAGATCACGCGCCGTATCGCCGACCACTTCGTCGTCGAGGATCGCCGGATAAGTGCCGGCAAGTTCCCAGGCCCGGAAAAACGGGGTCCAGTCGATATAGTCGCTCAGATCGGCGAGCGACCAATCCTCGAATGCATGCACCCCGGGTTCGAGCGGCGGCGCCGGCTTGTCGCTGAGAAAGGCATCGTAATAGTTCGCGCGTGCTTCCTCGAGCGTGAGCAGCACGCTCTTCGCCTTGCCCTCGCGCGCCTCGCGCACCTTGGCATATTCGCCTGCCATGTCGTCGACAAAGCCATCGCGCTGCGTATCCGAGAGCAAGCGGCTGGCGACGCCGACTGCGCGGCTGGCATCAAGGACATGGATGACCGGTCCTTCATAGGCCGGATCGATCTTGAGCGCGGTGTGAACCTTGCTGGTGGTCGCCCCCCCGATCAGCAGCGGCATCGCCATATCCGCACGCTGCATCTCTTCGGCAACGGTCACCATCTCGTCGAGCGACGGTGTGATCAGGCCCGACAGGCCGATCATGTCCGCCTGGTTGTCGTTGGCCGTTTCAAGGATTTTCGCCCATGGCACCATCACGCCAAGGTCGATCACTTCGTAGCCGTTGCATTGCAGGACAACGCCGACGATATTCTTGCCGATGTCGTGCACGTCGCCCTTGACGGTCGCCATCACGATTGTGCCCTTGGCTTTGGCCCCCTCCTCCTTCTCCGCCTCGATAAAAGGGATCAGGTGCGCGACCGCCTTCTTCATCACACGGGCCGATTTCACCACTTGCGGCAGGAACATCTTGCCGCTGCCGAACAGGTCGCCGACCACGTTCATGCCGTCCATCAGCGGCCCTTCGATGACCTCGATCGGGCGACCCTCCCGCCCGGCGACGGCAGCACGCGCCTCTTCGGTATCCTCGACCACATGCGCGTCAATCCCCTTGACCAGCGCGTGCTCGAGCCGCTTCTCGACCGGCCAGCCGCGCCATTCCGCGGCCTCTTTCTCATCCTGTTTCGATTTGCCCTTGTAGCTTTCGGCCAGGTCTATGAGCCGCTCGGTCGCATCCTCGCGGCGCATCAGGATCACATCTTCGCACGCCTCGCGCAGTTCGGCATCGATCGTGTCGTAGACATCGAGCTGCCCTGCGTTGACGATCGCCATGTCGAGTCCGGCGGGAATCGCGTGATAGAGGAACACCGAATGCATCGCGCGGCGCACGGTCTCGTTGCCGCGGAAGCTGAAGGAGAGGTTCGACAGCCCGCCCGAAGTCTTCGCATGCGGACAGCGCTCCTTGATCTCCTGCACCGCTTCGATGAAATCGAGCCCGTAGCGGTCATGCTCTTCGATCCCGGTTGCCACCGCGAAGATATTGGGATCGAAGATGATGTCCTCGGGCGGGAAACCGAACCCGGTCAGCAGTTCATAGGCACGGGTGCAGATTTCGACCTTGCGGGCCCTGGTGTCGGCCTGGCCGTTCTCGTCGAAAGCCATCACGACCACCGCTGCACCGTACAGCATGCATTTGCGTGCCTGTTCGAGGAACGGCTCCTCGCCTTCCTTCATGCTGATCGAATTGACGATCGGCTTGCCTGAAACGCATTTTATCCCGGCCTCGATCACCTCCCATTTCGAGCTGTCGATCATCACCGGAACGCGTGCGATATCGGGCTCGGCCGCGATCAGCTTGAGGAAAGTGGTCATTGCCCGCTCGGCGTCGAGCAGGCCCTCGTCCATATTGACGTCGATCACCTGGGCGCCGTTTTCGACCTGCTGGCGCGCGACTTCAACCGCGGCTGCATAGTCGTCCGCCATGATCAGCTTCTTGAACCGGGCAGAGCCGGTCACATTGGTGCGTTCGCCGATATTGACGAAGCGGGCGGTGGAAGTATCAGCCATCACGCTGCGATCGTGAAGGGTTCGAGACCGGCGAGACGCATCCCGGTACTGGGCTCGGGGACGATGCGCGGAGCCATGCCACTGACGGCCCGGGCCATGGCCGCGACATGGCCGGGTGTGTTTCCGCAGCATCCGCCCAAGATGTTCACCTGGCCTGCCTCCGCCCATTGTTTCACCAGCGATGCAGTGGTCTCGGGTGCTTCGTCATATTCGCCGAGCTCGTTGGGCAGCCCGGCATTGGGATAAGCCATCAGCAGCGTATCGGCGATGCCGCTGAGCAGTTGGACATGCGGACGCAACTGGTCGGCGCCGAAGCTGCAATTGAGGCCGATCGTGACCGGATCCGCATGGCGCACGGTATGCCAGAACGCCTCGACCGTGTGGCCCGACAGATTGCGACCCGACAAGTCGGTCAGAGTGAGCGAGATCATCAGCGGTACATCGCGCCCCAGGTCTTCGGCCAGCTCGCGCACCGCCATGATCGCAGCCTTGCAATTGAGCGTATCGAACACGGTTTCGACGAGGATGAAATCGACTCCCCCCTCGACCAATGCCCCGGCCTGTTCGCGATAGACATCCTTCACCTCGTCAAAGGTGACTTCGCGAAAGCCGGGATCCTCGACATTGGGGCTGAGCGACAGCGTCTTGTTGGTCGGTCCCATCGCGCCGGCCACGAAGCGGACGACACCGTCCCTGGCGGTCGCTTCGTCGATGGCCTCGCGGATGATCCTGGCCGCAGCGATATTCATCTCGCGCACGAACCCTTCGGCACCGTAATCGGCCTGGCTGATGCGGTTGGCATTGAACGTGTTGGTCGCAAGCAGGCTTGCTCCGGCCTCGATATAATCGTCGCAGATCTCGCGGATCACGGCCGGCCGGGTCAGGTTGACCAGGTCGTTATTGCCTTTCTGGTCGTCGGCCAGACCGGTATCGCCGGCATATTGCTCCGCAGCCAGCTTCGCGTTCTGGATCGCGGTACCGTAAGGGCCGTCCTTTATCAGGATACGCCGTTTCGCTTCCGATCGGAGGAGTTCGCGGGCGCTCACGGTATCTCACCCTTCGGGCGCATGCCGAGCATATGGCAGATCGCATAGCTCAGTTCCGCACGGTTGAGGGTGTAGAAATGGAAGTGCCGCACCCCGCCGGCATAGAGCTTGCGGCACAGTTCGGCGGCGATTGTCGCGCTGACCAACTGGCGCGCGGCGGGGCGCTCATCGAGCCCGTCGAACAGCCCCTCCATCCAGCGCGGAATTGCCGTGCCGCACAATCCGGACATGCGCTGTACGCTGGCAAAGCTCATCACCGGCATGATCCCCGGAACTATCTCGGCGTCGATCCCGGCCGCAACCGCCTTGTCGCGGAAGCGAAAGAAGCACTCCGGCTCGAAGAAGAACTGGGTGATGGCCCGTCCTGCTCCGGCCTCGAACTTCGCCTTGAGGTTGTCGAGATCGGCCTGGCGATCCGGCGAGTCCGGATGGACCTCGGGATAGGCCGCGACCGAGATTTCGAAGTCGGCGATCCGTTTGAGCCCGGTAATCAGCTCCACGGCATTGGCATAGCCATCCGGGTGCGGCGTGTAGCCTTCCGCGCCATCGGGCGGGTCCCCGCGCAGAGCGACAATGTGGCGGATGCCGCTCTCCCAGTAGTGCCGTGCGATCTCGTCGACTTCCTCACGCGTTGCGTTGACGCAGGTAAGATGCGCCGCCGCCGGGATTGATGTCTCGTGATTGATCCGCACCACCTGCTCATGCGTGCGCTCGCGCGTCGAACCGCCCGCACCATAGGTAACCGACACAAAGCGGGGCCCAAGCGGCTCGAGCGTCTTGACGCTGTCCCACAGCGTCCGCGCCATCCGCTCGGTTTTGGGCGGAAAAAACTCGAAACTGACCGAGATGTCGCCCGGCAGGTCGGAGAATAGCGGCGCATCAAGCGCAGTGCGTGCTTCCTGCATCTGGTCGAATGTCGGACTCACCGGGCGGCCTTTCTAGTATCGGTTGCACAGTCTGCTGTGGCTGGCGCCCCCATCCGCGTACCCAGCCAGATTTTCACGACGAGTTCATCACCTTCGAGCGCCAGCGGACGACGCGGCTCGAACCCGGCTTCGTGCATGAAGTCACGGATAGCATTGTCGCTGAAACCGAGACGGGCATGGGCATAGCGTTCGCGAAATTCCTCATGTTCATGAGCAGCAAAGTCGATGATTGCAATCCGTCCTCCTGGTCGCGTGACACGGGCGGCTTCCGTCAGCGCGCCACCGGGATCCTGCGCAAAATGCAGCACCTGATGGAACAGCACCGTATCGAAGCTGTGCGCCGGGAACGGCAGGGCCGCGAAATCACCCTGGACCAGCTCGACCGTGTCGGCAGTGCGATCCTGCAACTTGGCACGCGCGACGCGGAGCATGTCGAGGCTTTTGTCGAGCGCCACCACCCGTGTGGCATTGTCGGCACACAATTCGGCCATGCGCCCCGTGCCGGTACCGATATCGAGCAATTCGCCAAGCGGTTCGTCCCCGAGCGCTGCAAGCAGCCCTTTTTCTACTTGGCGATCGGGGCTGTGCAAGCGGCGCAACTCGTCCCAATCGTCCGCATGCTCGGCGAAATAGGCTTCGGCATTGCGTTCGCGCGACGCCCTGATTGCTGCGAGTTGACGCCGATCCTCGCTGCAGACGGCGGCAAAGTCGGCATCTTCGCGCTCGGCAGTCGCAAGCAACCGGGCAACGGATTCGCCGACCGGAGTGCCGCGCTCGCGCCCGATGACGGCGCGCAGGAAAACCCAGCTTCCCTCGCGGTGCCGCTCGGCCAGTCCCACATCGCACAGGATACCGACATGGCGCGATACACGCGGTTGGCTCTGCCCCAGGACCTGAGCCAGTTCACCAACAGCAAGCTCCATCGCGGATAGCAGTCGCATGATCCGCAATCGCGTCGGGTCGGCCAAAGCCCGCATGATCGCCTCGATACGCATTCGCAACACATATAAAGGTATCGTTATATCTGCAAGATCGATCGGCGCGTCTTCGTGGATGCTTCTCTCGGTCGAATGACTTGTATAGCAGGCCGGGCTCAGCCACCATGCACCTCGTTTCATTCAGGCAGGGCCAATAACCATGCAATATATCCAGTTCGGCAATACCGGCCTTACAGTCTCGCGCCTGTGTCTTGGTTGCATGAGCTTTGGCGATCCCGACGCGCAGGGGCATGACTGGACCATGCGCGAGGACGAATCGCGCCCCTTCATCCGCCAGGCTCTCGAAGCCGGGATCAATTTCTTCGATACCGCCAATGCCTATTCGGGAGGGACCAGCGAGGAAATAACCGGCAGGCTGCTCAAGGAAATGGCATATCGCGATGAAATCGTAATCGCCACCAAGGGATTCTTCCGCTGGCGACAGGCACCCAATACCGGCGGATTGTCAGCCAAGGCACTGATGCATGCGGTCGATGACAGCCTGCGCCGCCTCGGCACCGACTATATCGACCTGTACCAGATCCACCGGCTCGACCCGCAGACCCCGATGGAGGAAATCGTCGAGACGCTCGATACGATCGTCCGCTCGGGCAAGGTCCGGTATGTCGGTGCATCGTCGATGTATGCGTGGCAGTTTCAGAAATTGCTCCATATTGCCGACAAGGTGGGGCTCAAATCCTTCGTCTCGATGCAGAATTACGTGAACCTGCTCTATCGCGAGGAAGAACGCGAGATGCTGCCGCTATGCGCGGATTACGGGATAGCCGTGATGCCATGGAGTCCGCTGGCTCGCGGCAAGCTGGCACGCCCATGGGACGCCGAAGCGACGGAGCGTTCCGAAAGCGATCAGCTCATGGCAGTGTTATATGCCCGCACGGCGGAAAGCGACCGCAAGGTCGTCGAGGCCGTGGAGGCGATCGCCGACAAACGCGGCCTGCCAATGGCCCAAATCGCTCTCGCCTGGGTACTGCAAAAGCCCGAAGTTACCAGCCCGATCATCGGCGCCACCAAGGCCGGGCATATCGACGACGCAGTGGCCGCTCTCGATGTCGAACTGAGTGCCGAAGAAAACCGCGCACTCGAGGAAGCCTATGTCCCGCATCCGGTAACCGGCCTCTTCGCCATGCCTCCCGCGGACCTGAAAGTCAGCGTGCGCGACTAGATGCGCCGAACAGCCATATTTCTGGCAGCCTTGCTCGCGATCGCCGTCGCTGCCGGCGCCTACCACTTCTACATGCGCGTGCAGATCACGGATTACCCGAAGCCCGTTCGCATCGACAGCCAGCCCGATCATCGCGCAGCGCAATCGGTGGTCGTTGCATCGATCGGCGTGCCCCTGGCAAGCCTCAAGCGCGGCCTCGAACGCGATGTTCCACGCAGGCTGTGGTCGATCGATCGCAAGCTCGACGAATGCGTTCCGCGCAAGGATGTCCGCGTGCTGGGGCGTGATATCACGCAAACGCCCAGGATCGGCTGCCGGATCGTGGGACATGCGCGGCGCGGGGCGATAACCTTGCGCGGGCGCGGTGACACGCTTGTCGCGCGCTTCCCCGTGACCGCTACCGTCAGGGCGGAAGACGTCGGCGGCATAATCAAGCGTGAAACGGCAACCGGCTCTGCCATCGTCGAAGTTTCGGCCCGGTTCTCCATCGGCAGCGACTGGCGCCCAAAATCGGATGTCGGCCTGACATATCGCTGGGCAAGGGAGCCAGGCATCGACTTCCTCGGCCAAAGGATCAGTTTCACTGACCGGGCGGACAAGGAACTGCGCGGGATAATCGACGGGATCGAACGCAGCCTGCAACGCCAGCTTTCGCGCATACATATCCGGTCGGATGTCACGCAATTATGGGAACAGGGCTTCACGGTCCTGTCACTCAATCGCGAGAACCCGCCCGTATGGCTGCGCATGACGCCGCAAAATGCCGGCATAGGGCGCTTCCGGGTCAGCGGCGGGCGTCTGTCGGCTGATGTGATGCTCGCGGCACAGACGGAGATCATTGTCGGAGAACAACCGGCCAGGCCGCCTGCGACTCCGCTGGGAGGAAATGTGCCGGTTGCCCGCGAATCCGGTTTCAGCGCCGTCCTGCCAGTCCTGGCCGATTATGCCCAGATCGAACCGGTTATTCTGCGCAAACTGCATAAACTGGCGCAAAAAGGTATCGAGAAAGAAGGTCTCGGTCGCCTCGAAGTCGAATTCGAAGACGTAACCATGTTCGCCACCCAGGGCGGGAAGATCGCGGTCGGCGTAACCGCAACGGTCGAACCGGTCGGCAACCGCACGGGTCGGATATGGGGCGCTTCGAACGGGCTGATATGGCTTGTCGGCAAGCCGGTAACGGAGGCTGGCAGCGAGATCGTCGGGATCGAGGATCTGCGAATTTACGGCGACATGGACAAGGCCACCGGCGATCTGCTCATCCGGGTGATGGCGGGCGAAGACGTGCGCCGCGCTATCCAGAACGCGCTCGTGGAAGATTTCAGGAAGGATTACGACGACATCGTCAAGCAGGCACGCGCCGGCATCGAAACCGTCACGGTTGGCGAGATTACGTTGAACTTCGACATTGCATCCATCGAGCATGGTGAAATCCAGGTCACGGGCAAAGGCCTGTTCATGCCGATCGAAGCGAAGGGGACCGCCAGAGCCCGGTTACATGGCCGATAGACCCATCGCGAACAGGGGAATGAATGCCGGTCGGCGCTCATGAGACAGATTGAGATTGCCGTGCATTCCATCGACAAGAAGCGCTACCTCGTGTCGGAAGCAGCCGTCCAAGGCAAAGCGAGGCTATTCCTCCTCCTCCCGCCCCACCCGGTATTTCTCGAACCATGCCAGGGTGTAATCAACCTTCGCATTAAGGCGAGATGGGCGGCTGGCGATGCCGTGGTTTGCGCCTGGAATCCGGACCATTACGCTTGGGACACGACGCAATTGCAGGGCTTGATAGAATTGCTCCGTCTCGGAGATGGGCGTGCGATAATCGACTTCCCCCGTGATCAGCATGGTCGGTGTTTCCACATTGCCCACTAGAGACAATGGTGACCGCTCCCAATAGTGCTCGGGGTGCTCCCATGGCGGTCCGGGGAACTGGTTGGCGATTTGGCCGACATAACTGTCCGCGGTGAGAACCTTGGAGACCCAGTTGATAATCGGTTTGGCTGCCACGGCTGCATTGAAGCGGTTGGTGAGGCCAACGGCATAGGCCGTCGCTATACCGCCGGCCGAACCACCTGCGATGAACAGGTTATCCTTATCGGCAAAGCCGCTGTCGATGGCCCAATCCACTGCGGACATGTGATCCGCGAAATCATCCGGGCTTGAATATTTGTATTTGAGCAGGTTGGCGAACTCGCTGCCATAGCCGATCGAGCCGCGGTGATTGTCGTAGACCACCACGTAGCCCGCGGCCGCGATACGCTGGAGTTCGGCCGAAAAATGCGGGCCGTAGGCAAGATGTGGTCCCCCGTGAATCTCAATGATCAGCGGATAGGTCCTTCCTTCCTCGTAACCCGGTGGCGTGATCATCCATCCCTGGATTTCGAGCCCATCCAGCGAGGAATTGTACGTGAACGAGCGCAGTTCCCCCAGATCGCGGTGCGCGAGGAGATCTTCGTTCAGCGCCGTGAGCCTATGCGTTCGGCCATCTTTAAACGAGTAGAGATCGGCCGGACGATAGGCCGTACCCCTGGTGTAGACGAGAGCTCCGCCGGGTCCCGCGTCGTAAGTCCCGCTCACATAGGGGCGGCCAATCGTGGTCCCGCCAATCCCTTCAACCGCCACGCGTCGTTTGCCCGCCACGCTGACCACGCCGATATTGTTCTCACCCCGGTCCTGATAGGTGAAGGAGATTTCTCTGTCAGAAAGCCATTGCGGATTGCCGGTGCGGCGATCCAGGCCCCGGGTAAGGTTCCTGGAGCCTTCCCCATCGCGATCCATCAGGAACACATCAGTCGGCAGGAACGGCTCGCGCGCATTGCCGGTACCAAGATAAGCGATCCAGCGGCCATTGGGAGAAACCTCGGGGCTTGCTTCGACCCCGGGCAAATCGGTGAGCTGAATAAGCTCGGCCGAGTTCACATTGACTGAAAAAATGTCTGCTTCCCGGGACTGAAGCTCCCAGTCTTCGTTGCGGTTGGCCGAGAACACGATCTCATTCCCGTCGGGGGTAAACGACAATGCCCCGCCATGCTGGAAATCGCCTGTGGTGAGCTGGCGGGCGGTTCCACCTTCTGCCGGGATGATGAAGACATGGTCGTAGGCCAGCTCCAGGAACCCCTCGCCGTTGGTCCGGTAGCGCGCGCGATCGATAACGACCGGTGCCTTGGCCCAACTGGCGCCTTTGGGTTTTGCGGGCCTGGTCACCAGGCTTTTGCCTTCCGCTCTTACCGCCATGGTGAAGGCCAGCATCGTGCCATCGGGCGACCAGGCGAGATTCCCCGGTCCTTCCTCGAAAGTGCCCAGAAGCGCATCCCGGCCGGACTTCAGATAGTGAACATACAGGCTGGTGCGGCCCGAAACGCTTTTCATGTATGCCATGCGAGTACCATCGGGCGACCAGCGTGGAGACCGGTAAGAACCGCTTTCCGCCAACAGCGGTTCGTGCAGGCTGCCATCAAGATTGACAAGCCAAACGCGCGATCTCGTTCGATCAGTCGATATATCGTTGGATCGGCGCACATAGATGGCTTGCTCTCCATCGGGAGAGATCTGCGGATCGTCCGCCCATTCCAGTTCGAATACATCTTCCGCCGAAAACAGGCGGAGATCATCGTTCGCACCAGCCGCTGTTGCGCAGCTAGCCGTCAAAACCGCCAAAGCGAAAAATCGTAGCATGAAGCACCTGAAGTTTGCCGTACACCGTTCGCCTACCTGCGAGATGAAGCGTCGCTTGGCAACCGGGGAGAGCCAACACTGCCCCTCACGAGATTATTCGGATCAGCACTTCTATCCCTCTGCCGGACAGACCTTGGTTGTGAATTTCGTATGGCTCCAGACCACGGATGTTGTGTAACGACGCAGCGATGTGTTCGACATGAGCACACGCTCACGCAATCGCGCTTCGAGGCCTGGCTTGAGCAGTTTTGACACCGCACTCGGCTTAAAGCCATGGTGCCAGAAGATGGGCAACATCGTTCTGGATAAAACCGGCCTTGCGTCTGGCCAGGCGCAAGTCGTGTGCAAATTGAATAGGCATAGTTTGTTGTGTTTTTGGCTATTATCGAATGTACCGCGTCCAGTCTAAAACGCTTGGCCTGCGCGCCCAAGACCAACAAAAAGTCGGTTAGGGGATATTGTGCGTTGTCACTACCTTGATCATAGCCAGCAGCGCTTAGCCACCCTCATACCACCAAGCGGCACTGGCAAGCCGACCACCGGAAAGGTGGAACCTTTCCGGCGGATCGCCAGTACCGCTTGGGCAGGATTATCGGGATAGCTTTGCGCGATTGTGTCTGATCGTCAGAATATCGCACATCGCCCTCGCCGCACAAGACCGATGAACAGCCGTCCCAGCGCTATTTGCCGGTCTTTCGTAGACCGGGGTAGCGCCGGCATACTAGCGTGCATGCGCCACCCACAATCGGTTACCACCATCGGCTATGCCTATCACCGCTATGGAGAGCGGTTGTTTGGTATCAGGCAAGCCGACCGGCTCT
>JANQPE010000134.1 GCA_028289565.1 Parerythrobacter sp. | reverse complement strand
AAGCAACCTCTGTGTAGAACTCATGACCGTCCTGGAACTCGTAATCCGCGTAACCGCCGATCAGGTACCGTTCCTGAGGGATCTGCAGATAGTTGGCCGGAGCGTAGTTGTAGGTATCGCCAACACGGCGACGGAAGTCACCCGCGACGTTATCGAACACTACGCCGGTGCCGAAGCCCGAATCGCCTGCGTCACCGAATTCGGTGCCTGCGGGCAGCGTGGCGTCACCGTTGGCGCCACCGAGATAGCGCAGAACGCCATTGGGCAGCGTCGACGAACCGAACTGCTGCAACGGCTCACCAGCGCCATCGGTTTCAGCACCCAGTGCGAAATTCGAGAACGCACGATCGCCCTGGAAGACCGGCTGACGGTTGAAATATTCGGCGAAGACAGTCGCGCTGCCGCGGCCATCGTCGAACTGGGCGCCGAGGGCGCCGTAGAGGTTGTAGCTTTCGCCGTCGCCGCGCTCGGTGAGGCTGTACTGACCGCCCAGCTCGACGCCTTCGACGTCCTTGAGGCGGAAGTTGACCACGCCGGCAAGAGCGTCCGAACCGTAAACAGCCGAAGCACCACCGGTCACAACATCGACTGAATCGATCAGGAACGACGGGATGGTGTTAAGATCGACGATTTGCGCAGTGTCGAACGAAACCCAGCGACGCCCGTTGACGAGAACGAGAGTACGTTCAGAGCCGAGACCACGAAGGTTCAGCGTGGCGGTACCGTTACCGGGGTTGTTCGAGAACGAAGTCGTGCCCGGAACAACCTGCGGAAGAGTGTTGACAACGTTTTCAACGTTGACGGTGCCGGACAGTTCGAACTCAGCGCTGTCGACAACGGCAACCGGAGCCGCCGTTTCGATGTTGCGCTGCTGAATGCGCGAACCAGTGACGATGATCAGTTCACCGTCAGAAGCACCCGCATCACCAGAACTGTCGTCCTGCGCGTAAACCGGCGCGGAAATCACGGCACCGGCCATGACGGTCCCCGCCAGAAGCGAAGCCTTGGTAAATCGGTTGGACATTCCAATCCCCTTGAAAAATGAGCGCCACCATGGCGCACATTGAAAAAATCACACTTCGGACAGGTGTCCGAATGTGCGCCGTCTAGGCCATCGCAGGGCGCAACTGCAATCGAGCTTGACCGTTTGTGATCGGTATCTCACAGACTGTGGCATTCGTGTTACAGTTGGCGAATGGGGGTGCATGTGCCAGCAGGATGGCTGCAAATACGAGTTGGAAGGCCTTATTTATGACATCTTACCTGATTGCGAAAACAATGGGTGTCGGCGCCCTTCTGTGCCTGACCTCGGCCGCTCTGGCCCAGGACGAGGGAAGCCCCGATCATCTGAAATCGTTGCAAGCCTGCCAGCAAGTCGTCGATGACACGGAAAGGCTGGCCTGCTTCGATGCAGCGGTAAGTGCGATGGTAACGGCAACCGAAACCGGTGAATTGCGCGTGGTCGACAAGGAAGATGTCACCAAGACCCGTCGTCGCCTGTTCGGCTTTTCACTACCCGATATCGGTATCTTCGGCGGCGACGATGAAGACGATGAGCTCAGTACGCTGGAATCCACCATTACCAGCGTGCGCTACTTCCGCCACAATGCCCTGACCTTCCGGATCGAAGAAGGCGGCTTGTGGCGAATCCAGAGCGCCCCCCGCCGCCTCAGGCGCGTGAAAAGCGGCGACAAGGTAGTGTTCAAGAAAGCCGCTTTGGGCAGCTATTTCATCAGGATCAACGGCCAAACCGGGGTCAAGGGCACCCGTATCGAATAGCAGACATATTCGGCGAGCCCGCGGCAACCGAACGCAGGCAAAAGAAAAGCCCGCGCACCATGTCCGGTGCGCGGGCTTTCTTACACGGGGTCGCCGACCTTACAGGCCACCGGGTCCGCAATCATTCTTCAGGTAATCCAGGAGCTTGGTGTAGAAGGTCTCCTGGTGGTTATACATCAGCGTCCGCGAGAAGTGGTCGGCGCCTTTCAGCGTCAGGTACTGGGCATTGGTCTTGCCCGCCTTCTCCATCGCCTTCTTGTAGTCCTTGTAGTTGAAATACATCACGCGGGCATCGACATCGCCATGCACCATCAGCAGCGGGATGTTGGACTTCGAGACTTCCTTGATCGGGTTGATCCCGATCATGCCGCGGCGTTGGGCCCAGTCGTCCAGAGCCTTGGGCGAGTTGGGGTTGCGCCGAAGCTTGTAGACCTTTTCCGGATCGGCAACCGCCGCACCCGCGACCGCGCACTGGTAAATGTTCGGTTCGCGCGTGGTTGCGACCAGGGCCGCATAGCCGCCGTAAGACCAGCCGAACATCGCGATGCGGTCCGGATCGACCATCCCTTGCTGGACGAGGTAAAGGGCACCGTCGTCCTTGTCGTCCTGCATGGCAAGGCCGTGCTGCCCATATGCGGAATCGAAGTGGTCCTTACCCCAGCCGACCGACATGCGGTATTGCGGCTGCAGGACCATGTAGCCGGCATTGGCAAGCAACTGGCCCCATTCATCATAGGCGATGACTTCGTTCACGTGCGGGCCGCCATGCGGCAGTACGATCAGCGGGAACGGGCCTTCGCCTTTCGGCTTGGTGACGTAGGCGGGAATCATTTTCCCGTCGCGCGCAGGATATTTGATGAATTCGACATCCGAAAGCTGGGCCGGATCCAACAGCGGGTTACGGCTGCCCAACTTGGTCATCTGGCCATCCTTGACCAGCCAGAACGATCCCGGATCGCGCGGGCCGCGATTGGTCACGATCATTGTATTGCCGTCGCGGGAACGGCTGGAAATGCCGATCTGATGGGCATGGGGAATCTGGCGCTCGAACGATTCGTAAAGCGCCTTTTCCTCATCATTGAACCAGTGACGCTCGTACTTCGCGCCGGGATAGATAGCCGCCACCATCGTGTCGTTGCTGGGCAGCGAGTGCGTGGCAATTGCCATCACGTCCGCATCGGGGTTCGAATACAGCTTCTCGCCATACTGGCCGGTCTTGAAATCGAACTCCCACAACGCGGCCTTGTCTTCACCGCGGCTGTCGATCACGTAGCCGACAGTCGGATCGTCGGCCTTGAAACCCGCAAGCCCCTGGAAACCACCGAGAATACGGTACAGGTTTTCATGCTTGTCGAGATCGTAACGCTCGCCGAATTCCTTCCACGAACCGTCCCCCGGCAGGCGGTAATAGAAGATTTGCTCGTTCGTGCTGGAATCGAACCCGGTAGTGTAGCGCGGATTGCCGTCGTTATCGAAAACGGCCGAGGGATATTTGTCGTTGCCCTTCATCACCAGCGAACGGGAACCCGTTTCGAGGTTATAGCGATAATAGGCACGCGGGCGGAAAGCCTGGAACGGATCGACGCCCAGACCGCCCCTGTTCGCATTGCCCGACGAAATCAGCACGTGATTGGGTTCATTAGGCAGGTTGTTGACGATCCGGAAATCGCCGGGAGCCTCGGAGAACTTGTTGCTTTCAAGACTGTAGGCATAGGCCTTGTAGCTGCGCACATCCTGTTCGGGGCGCTTGACCGACTTGCGGACTACTTTCCAGGCCGTGCCGAAGATGTAGTTGTCGCTCACCCAGCGCGCGCTGATAATCTCCATTGGATCGGCATTCAGGCGGCGCAGCGGCTTCGAGAGGTTGGCGGTCTCGTATACCTCAAGGATATTTTCGCCTTCCCTGCTTTCGATCTTCATCACGAGAAGATGCCTGCCGTCGGGCGAGATCTGGACTGTGCTGACGACATCGCGCAAGGCCCATGCCTCTACCGGCACGGACGATTGCGCCTGAGCTGCCGTCGGCACCATGCCAATGGACATCGCGCCAGCGGCAATTGCAGCGAGGATGGGTGCTCTAAGATTTTTCATTTGGCGACTCTCTCAGTTTCCTAATTTTCCTAATCCCGCGGCTTTCTAACACAAAGCGGCCCCACGACAAGGTCGTGAGGCCGCTTCTAGGTCAGATCGAGATATCGATGGCTTAGAAGTTCACCGTCGCCGAGAAGAAGAACTCGCGGCCATCCAGGTTATATCCATTGCCGATCGGAGTGTTCGAGATAGCGAACACTTCGTTGCTGTCCACCAGAGGCGGATCGCGATCGAACAGGTTGGTTACACCAGCACGGAGCGTGTAGTTCGAAGTGCGATAGCGCAGGGCAACGGTGTGCACGAAGTAGTCGTTGGCAAAACCAACGTCACGGCACAGCGCCCCGTCTCCGACAACATTCGCAGTACCGGAGCCGGTGCAGGTGTCACCGAGGAAGCCCGTACCCTCGTTACCGAATGCGTCGTCCAGCGGATCGATACCGTCAGCCTGCTGCTCGACTTCGCCAATCCAACGGGTCTGCCAAGTGAAGCGGAAATTGTCGATATCGGCGGTGAAGGTCGCGCGACCGGTCCAGCTCGGGAAACCGAACTCACCCGCATCTTCGTCGAACGACGAATTGCCGTTGTCGTCGATGAATAGGTTGCTGCGCTCGATCAGGTGGTTGGCCCGGAGATTGAGTCCGAAATCCACCAGCGTACCGAACAACGACACTTCCTTGCCAAAGTTCGCGTTGATATCGATACCGCGCACCGATTCCTGGTTCAGGTTGATGAAGCCGGAGTCGATATCCGAAATCAGGAAACGCGACGCAGGCGCCTGACCGAAAGTCAAGCGGTCGCAGAACGGGCTGCGCGTTCCATCCTGACGCGTGAAGCAGTCATTGATGATGAACTGCGACGACGGCGTGATGATCGAGTCCTTGAGCTTGATATCGAAGTAACCGGCGGCAATCGCAACGTCCCAGCCATCGCCGATGGTTTCCTCGAACGCGAAACCGGCTGTCAGCGACCGCGAGGTTTCCGGATCGAGATCGAGCGTACCGCCCGAAGTCGCTTCGGCACTCACCTGCTGGATCGTGTTAAGGCCCGCCTGATCAATACCGACCGTGGTCGGGTCGCGGCCCTCACGCACACAGTTCTGCAACGTAGTTGCGTCGCGCGTATCGAGTGCCGGATTGTAAACCCGGTTCGCCCCGCCCGGGGGCGTGACGAAAGCGGCATCCGGAACAGCACAGGGATCGAAAACCGTCGGGAAACCACTCTGGCCCTGCAGGAAGTTTTCGCGCAGGTTCGGAGCGCGGAACGATGTGCCGTAGCTGAACTTGAACAGCAGTGGCGAAATCGGACGCCAACCGGCCTTGATCGAATAGGTGAAGTTCGTGCCATAGAACTCCTCGTCGGTCAGACGACCGGAGAGGTTCACGTTGAGCTCTTCAACCCATGGCTTGCCAGCCTGCAGCGGAATATCGATTTCGCCGTAAGCTTCCTTGATGTCCTTGCTGCCGACAGCACCGCGGTCGGCGAAGAAGCCGAAGAACAGGCCGTTCGAAGCAACGTCATTCGGCGTCGAGTTGATGGAGTCCTTGCGATATTCGAGACCAAACACCACGCCGACAGGGCCGGCCGGAAGCTCGAACAGGTTCCCCGTGGCGAAGCCCGAGATCAGGATCTGCTCATAGCTGGTATCGAAGCTGCGAACACCGAACAGGTAATCTCGCTCGGCCTGCGTGGCGAAGTCGCCAATGGTCGTGCCAAGGACGCTCGGCGCGAACAGGTTCACCGGAACACAGCCCGTCGTGAGATCGGACAATGCCAGATCCGGGTTGGCCAGCGATGTTGCGTCGCAAGGCGTGTTGCCGCCGAAGAAATCGACATTCTGGTCGTAATCATCGGCGATACCATCGCCATTGTTATCGACTACGCCGTCACCGTCGAAATCGGCGGTCGGGTCGATACCGAGAGCGAATGCCAGCTTGTCTTCACGAACACCGAAGCGAACCGAAGACCCTTCCGACCTCGAATAGACACCCGAAACTTCGAATGTCCAGCCCGGGCCGATAAACGGCAGATCGCCGCGAACGCCCAGGACACCGCGGTACTGCTCCTGAACAATGTCGACATTGTTACGGTCGCCGCGGATCGTGAAGATCGGCGATACCGGAAGCAGGAACCCGGTCGAGAGAGCGCCGGGAACACCGAGCGAGGCACGCAGGGTGTTTTCAGCGGCGCGACAGTCGACACCGTTCGGATTGCCCACGAAGTTACACGGGTTGAACGGGTTGGCACCCGGAACCGACGGGAAGATTTGCGGCGTACCGGTATTCTCGGAGAAAATTTCCGCACGCGTGTAGTTCGCCTCGAAGAACGGCGTGATGTTGGCCTCACCCGGGAAGATGTATTCGCCATATGCCATCACGTTGTACAGCTTCTGCTCGGAGATGAACGTCCGGTCGATATTGGCAGCGTTGTTGTTGACGTTCTGGAAGTCCACATCGCGGATGCCGTCACTGTTGAGATCCAGATCGATACCGAATGCGGTGTTCTCGCTGAAGAACGGAATGCCGGTGTTACCACCAACCGAGTTCCCACCGACGACGGTGCCGAAATCGGTCGTATCGAAATAGATCGAACCCAGATTGGTGAAACCGTTGAAGATACGGCCGCTGATACCCGAAATCTTACACGGGCTTTCCGAAACCGAAACGCCCGGCGTCCGGTTCTGGACGGTCGCGTTGCTGCGCAGGTCGACCGTGCGAATTTCACCGGTATCGGTGATTTCGTAATGCGTGTCGCAGCCCGCAAGGAAGTCACGGTCGCGCAACCTCACTGCGTCGCGATAGGAGTATTCCGCACCGATGCCGAAGAAGGCACGGTCCGTGTTGAAGCCCCATGCGCCACTGATCTGATAGTCGTCCCCCCCCCCTTGCGGGTTGATGTTGCCGCTAACGAACAGTTCGGGGCCGTCAAAGTCCTTGCGCAGGATGACGTTGGTCACACCGGCAACGGCGTCCGAACCGTAAACCGATGACGCGCCATCGAGAAGAAGGTCGAAACGGTCGATCAGCGAACTGGGCAGAAGGTTGATCGACGGATTGACCGGAGCACCCTCGACACCGGCCGGCGCGAGTCGGCGACCGTTGATCAGGAGCAGGGTACGGTCGGCACCGAGACCACGAAGGTTCAGTGTCTGCGAACCCGGACCGTTATTGAGAACGAAACCCTGGAAGGTCGCATCAATCTGCTGGCCCGAAGCCGATTCGTCGCGCTGAAGAAGCTGCGCCGGATCGAATACGCCGGTATCCTGCGAAGCCTCGGTCGTCAGGACCTGGAGCGGCGAGATGCTCGAATAGGTGTCGCGCTTGATACGCGAACCGGTCACGACGATTGTCGCATCGCCCTGTTGTCCGGTAGCGCCCGTATCGGACACATCGACAGGATCTTCGGTCGGGCATTCGACAACGTTGCCGGCGTCATCCCGGCACTCTTCCTGATCCTGCGCCATGGCCGGCACGGAAACGACGATTGCCAAAGCCGATGCGGAACAAGCGAGGCCCTTCAGCGTGTTTTCTTGAAACTTTTTCATAACAACTCCAGTCGCGACAACGAAGACTGAAGCCCTCAAACCCGGTGGTTGCGGCACAGCCTCGGCCTGCCAACCATCGATCTTCGGTATGAGACCCCCAGTCCCTTCGATAATGTCTTACTGCAATAGCGATGGGAGCATGTCAAAGCGCTGCAACGCTTTTTCACCCCGTGTTGCGAGAATCACACAGGGGGCGGTTCGGACGAGAGGCCAGGCAGGACAGGCGGGCACCGTCCGGGATCGGGAATCACGCGACCTTTATCTTGAGCTCGCCATCGCCCTCGTCGATCTTCACCGTGCTGTCGTCGGGCACTTCCCCGGCAAGCAGCTTTTCCGCCAGCGGATCCTGGAGATAACGCTGGACGGCACGCTTCAGGGGTCGCGCACCATAGACGGGATCGTAACCCACACGGCCTAGCCAGCGTAGCGCGGCCTCGGTCAGATCGAGCGTGATCTTGCGGTCCTCGAGCAATCTCTGGACCCGGGCGACCTGGATCTCGACGATCGGGGCCATATGTTCCGGCGC
The DNA here is from genome assembly GCA_028289565.1 of Parerythrobacter sp. Lineage (GTDB taxonomy): Bacteria > Pseudomonadota > Alphaproteobacteria > Sphingomonadales > Sphingomonadaceae > JANQPE01. Next base: position 1,720 of record JANQPE010000134.1, on the reverse strand, counting down.
CAGGCGGTGAAACAGGATGATCTCGTCCAGCCGGTTGAGGAATTCGGGGCGAAAATGCCCGCGCACGACATCCATCACCTGCGGCTCGACATCCGCGACCTTCTGGTCGTCTTCCATATTGGCCAGGAACTGACTGCCGAGGTTCGATGTCAGGATGATCAGCGTGTTCGAAAAATCGACGACCCTGCCCTGCCCGTCGGTCAGGCGCCCGTCATCGAGCACCTGAAGCAATACGTTGAATACATCATTATGCGCCTTTTCGACCTCGTCGAACAAGACCACCTGGTAGGGGCGCCGGCGCACGGCTTCGGTCAGCACGCCGCTTTCCTCGTACCCGACATAGCCCGGGGGAGCGCCGATCAGCCGGGCGACAGCGTGTTTTTCCATGAATTCGGACATATCGATACGAACCATGGCCTGATCGTCGTCGAACAGGAATCCGGCCAGCGCCTTGGTCAGTTCGGTCTTGCCGACACCCGTGGGCCCGAGGAACAGGAACGAACCGAGCGGGCGGTTCGGGTCCTGCAAACCGGCCCGTGCGCGGCGCACGGCCTTCGAAACGGCTTCGATCGCCTGCGCCTGCCCGATCACGCGCTTGCCGATCATCTCTTCCATCTTCAGGAGCTTGTCGCGCTCACCTTCGAGCATCTTGTCGATCGGGATACCGGTCCAGCGCGAAACAACCGATGCGATATCGTCTTCCGTCACCTCTTCGCGCAGCAGAGCGTTCTCGGTGGTTTCCTCGGCGGCTTCGAGTGCCTTCTCCAGCTCGGGGATCTTGCCATAGGACAGCTCTCCTGCCTTCGCGAGATCGCCTTCGCGCTCGGCTTGCTCCAGTTCGAGCCGTGCCGCATCGAGTTCTTCCTTGATCTTGCCCTCGGCGGCGATCTTGTCGCGCTCGTTCTGCCAGCGCGTAGTCAGCTCGGACGATTCCTGTTCGAGGTTCGCCAGTTCCTCGCGCAAGGCGACAAGGCGGTCTTTCGATGCCTGATCGCTTTCCTTGGCCAGAGCCGATTCCTCGATCTTGAGCTGGATGATTCGCCGGTCGAGCGCTTCGATCTCCTCCGGCTTGCTTTCCACTTCCATCCGGATACGGCTTGCCGCCTCGTCCATCAGGTCGATCGCCTTGTCGGGCAGGAAACGGTTCTGGATGTAGCGGTTGGAAAGCTGCGCCGCGGCCACGATCGCGCCATCGGTGATCCGGACGCCATGATGCAGCTCGTACTTGTCCTTGATCCCGCGCAGGATGCTGATCGTATCCTCGACGCTCGGCTCGTCGATATAGACCGATTGGAAGCGCCGCTGCAGGGCCGGGTCCTTCTCGACATATTTCTGGTATTCGTCGAGCGTTGTGGCACCGATGCAATGCAGTTCGCCGCGCGACAGGGCGGGCTTGAGCAGGTTGGAAGCATCCATCGATCCTTCCGACGCGCCCGCGCCGATCAGGGTGTGCATCTCGTCGATGAACAGGATGATCTGTCCGCCCGCCCCTTTGACCTCGTCCAGAACGGCCTTGAGGCGCTCCTCGAACTCGCCACGATATTTCGCTCCCGCAATCAGCGCGCCCATGTCGAGCGACATGAGTGTGCGGCCCTTGAGGCTATCGGGCACGTCGCCATTGGCGATGCGCAGGGCCAGCCCTTCGGCGATCGCAGTCTTGCCGGTACCCGGTTCGCCGATCAGCGCCGGATTGTTCTTGGTCCGGCGAGCGAGGATTTGC
>JANQPE010000102.1 GCA_028289565.1 Parerythrobacter sp. | reverse complement strand
CCCGGCGATATCCGCATCCGGCACGAGGGCGGCAGCGCATGCGGCACGTTCTCGGTCGAGAATGGCGAGGCCGTGATCCGCTACAGCGCAACCATGCTGCGCAATCCGGATGCGCTGGCCGGCACTTTCGCGCATGAGCTGTGCCATTACCTGCTGGTCAATTCCGGCGATCCTCCAGGCGGACCGGACCTGATGGAGCATTCGACGGATTGCGCCGCAGCCTATCTTGGCTTCGGCGCCCTGCTGGCCAACAATGCGCGGCATTTCGAACAGTTCACTGATGGCGAATGGCAAGGCTGGCGCGCCTCCACTGCCGGATACCTGTCCGAGCAGGCGCTGGTCACCGCGACAGCTCTCTTTGCCGCTTTGCACGATCGCGAAACCGCCGGTGTGGAAGCCGTGCTCAAGCCCTATCTGCGCGGGGCTTTTCGCAAAGCGCACAAGGCTGTCGCACACGATTTTCCGGATTTTCCGTCGGTATTACATGACATCGACCTGACGGAATGGACCTACGCCTGAATGGCTATTATGCGCTTCAATCCTTGGCCGGTTCAGCCGGAATCGGTCCGATGAGCGACACCAGTGCATTGGCCGACGCAAGCAGGCGTCGGTAATCCATGCCGGTGCGGGTGAGCACTCGCAGTCCCACATAGCCGGTCAGCAATGCGTCTGCCAACGTTTCGTCTGTCGATACGGGAACGAGCGCTTCGGCGAATCCCGCTCGCAATCGATCGAGCGCTGCCACGATATCCTGACCGATGCCGCTGTCGAGCGAGGTTCTATCGGCGGCTGCGTTGCATAGCAGGCATCCGCGCCGGTCAACCATATCGGACGATGTGCCGATCACCGTCTCGAACAGCAAAGTAAATCGCGCGACCGGATTATCCGCGCTGCGCAGCAGGCGCTGTGCCTGCTTCACTTCGACGCGCTCATATTCGCGCAGGGCAGCCAGATACATGGACCGCTTATTGCCAAATTCGCGGTACAGGCTCTGCCGTTGAAGCCCGGTGGCCAGCTCCAGATCGTGTAGCGAGCTGCCTTCATAGCCATTCTGCCAGAACACGTTCTTGATCGCTTCCAGCGCGGTGTCAGGTTCGAATTGTTTCACACGTCCCATGGCGTCCTCGAAAAATTTTTGACCGATCGGTAACCAAAACTGATTCCCGACCGAATGACCGTTCAGTCACGCAGGGTAATACGTACTTTGTGACTGATTGGTGACAAATTTTTTCCGGCGGGCGCCAGCGCAATTGCCGGAACTGGTTCAGGAGACGAAAACATGACTCATACTACCGACAACATCGCACGGACCACCGGCGAAACCGGTACCAAATTCGCAACGATCGCCACCTTTGTGGCCCTTCCGACAATCTTCTTCTGGTTCGGGGCGATGAAGTTCACGGCCTATGAGGCGGAAGCGATCAACGGGCTTATCGCCAACAGCCCCTTCATATCCTTCCTGCTCGGTATCTTTTCCGCGCAAGGCATCTCGAACCTGATCGGATCGATCGAGATCCTGATCGGCCTTCTACTGGCGGCCCGCTTCGTCGCTCCCCGGTTCGCACAGATCGGCGGATATATGGCCGCGGCAACCTTCGTGCTGACATCGTCGTTCTTCCTTACGACGCCCGGCGTGTTCGAGCCGAGTGTTGGCGGGCTGGGCATTTCGGTCCTTCCGGGGCAATTCCTGCTCAAGGATATCGGCTTGTTTGCCTTGTCGCTGATCGCGGCGGCCGACGCGGCCCGGGCAGCGCAGGCCAACTGATCGATCGGTTCACTGCGACCGAACGGGAAAGCAAACGGGCGCCCCAGGCCAATAGCCGGGGGCGCCCGTTCTGTTGGTTCCGGACCGATCGATCAGGCGCTGTAATACATGTCGAACTCGACCGCGCTCGGCGTGGTTTCGAGACGCAGGACCTCTTCCCATTTAAGCTCGATATAGGCGTCGATCTGGTCCTTGGAGAAAACGTCGCCCTTGAGCAGGAAATCGTGATCCTTCTCGAGTGCATCGAGAGCTTCGCGCAAGGATCCGCACACGGTCGGCACATCGGCCAGTTCGGCCGGTGGCAGGTCGTAGAGATTCTTGTCCATCGCCTCGCCCGGGTGGATCTTGTTGGTGATCCCGTCGAGGCCGGCCATCAACAGCGCGGCATAAGTAAGATAGGGATTGGCCATTGCATCGGGGAAGCGGAACTCGACGCGTTTCGCCTTGTCGCCGGCACCGTAAGGGATGCGGCAGGAAGCCGAACGGTTGCGCGCGGAATAAGCGAGTAGCACCGGGGCCTCGAAACCCGGCACGAGCCGCTTGTAGCTGTTGGTGGTGGGGTTGGTGAAGGCATTCAATGCCTTGGCGTGCTTGATGACGCCGCCGATGTAATGCAGGCAGCTTTCCGACAATCCGGCATATTCATTGCCCGCGAAGGTCGGCTTGCCGCCGTTCCAGATCGACATATGCGTGTGCATGCCCGAACCATTATCGTCCTTGATCGGCTTGGGCATGAAAGTCGCGGTCTTGCCATAGGCATGGGCGACTTGGTGCACGACGTATTTGTAAATCTGCATCTGGTCTGCGGTTTCGACCAGGGTGGAGAAGGTCAGGCCCAGTTCATGCTGTGCGGCGGCAACTTCATGGTGGTGCTTGTCGCAATCGAGGCCCATTTCGATCATGGTCGATACCATCTCTCCACGGATATCGACTGCGCTATCGACCGGCGCGACCGGAAAATAACCGCCCTTGGCGCGTGGACGGTGGCCCATATTGCCGGCTTCGTAGTCGTGGCCCGAATTGGTCGGCAGTTCGATATCATCGATCGCAAAGCCCGAACCGGCATAGCCGTCTTCGAAGCGGACATCGTCGAACATGAAGAATTCGGCTTCCGGTCCGACATAGACTGTGTCGCCGATACCGGTGGATTTCAGGTAGTTCTCGGCTCTTTTGGCGGTCGAGCGTGGATCGCGCGAATACCATTCGCCGGTGCTGGGCTCGACGATGTCACAAAATACGATCAGCATCGGGCTGGCGCTGAACGGATCGACATAGACCCGCTCGAGATCCGGCTTCAGGATCATGTCGCTTTCATTGATCACTTTCCACCCGGCGATCGAGGAGCCGTCGAACATGAGCCCGTCTTCGAGCTGGTCCTCGTCGAGGGCCGCCGCAGTCATGGTCAGGTGCTGCCACTTGCCCTTGGGATCGGTGAAGCGCAGGTCGACCCATTCGATTTTTTCGTCCTCGATGCGTTTCAGGACATCTTTCGCACTAGCCATTATGTTTCCTCTTGTCTTGCCCGCCCCCATTCGCGGAAGCGGCGAAAATCAAATTGCGTCGTCGTCTTTTTCCCCGGTGCGGATGCGCAACGCACCTTCCACCGGGACGACGAAAATCTTGCCATCGCCGATCCGGCCGGTCTGCGCGGCATTGGCGACAGCTTCGATCACGCGCTCGGCGATTGCATCGCTGACAACCACTTCGAGCTTAACCTTGGGCAGGAAATCGACGACATATTCGGCACCGCGGTAAAGTTCGGTATGGCCTTTCTGCCGCCCGAACCCCTTGGCTTCGGTCACGGTAATGCCCGATACGCCGATTTCGTGCAGCGCTTCCTTCACCTCGTCGAGCTTGAAGGGCTTGATGATAGCTTCGATCTTTTTCATGTCTGTTTTCGTTCCCTGCACGATTTGCCGATCTGGCGGGATGAATCCGACCGACCGGCACATTGCTTACATGCGCAGGAAATCAAGAATCGTGCCAAGGACCCGCACCGAGGAATTGCGCGGTTTGGAGGAATGGTTGGACCAGGTGATTGCCCAATCCGAATCCAGCCTGTGCCTAGTTTTTGGGCAATCTCAGCCCGGCGGTCTCGGGCAATCCTGCCATCAGGTTGAGATTCTGCACCGCCGCCCCGCTTGCGCCCTTGCCGAGATTGTCGAGCTTGGCGACCAGGCGGGTGTGCCAGCCGCCTTCATTGCCGAAAACGAACAGCTCCATCCGGTCCGATGGCGGCGCATTGTCGAGAAGGACGAGCTCGGTCGGATCGCTGCCATCGTGCACGGTCACGATTTCGGAACCGGCATAGTGATCGCGCAGGGCGGCGCGCAAGCGATCGGGCGTCGGATCACCGTCCATGGCACCGAGATGCAACGGTACTTCGACGACCATTCCGCGATAGGCCGGGACAACAGAGGGGGCGAAAATGACTTCGTGCCGCAAGCCGCCATGGAGTTTCATTTCCGGACGATGCTTGTGCGCCATGTCGTAGCCATAGGCTCGGTACGCGGGGGCTCCATCGGCTTCGAACCGCTCGATCAACGCCTTGCCGCCGCCCGAATAGCCGGAGGCGGCATTGACGGTGTAGGGCCAGTCGGCCGGCAGCAATCCTTGCCGCACCAGTGGCGCGACGAGTGCTAGAAAGCCCGTCGGATAACAACCGGGATTGCTGACGCGCGGGGCATTGGCGATGGCTGCGTGGCCGATCACTTCCGGAAAGCCGTAGGCCCACCCTTCGGCTACACGATGCGCGCTCGAAGCGTCGATGATGCGAGTGCCGCTGCCCGGGCCGATCAGCTCCACCGCTTCGCGTGCGGCTTCGTCGGGCAGGCACAGAATCGCGAAATCGGCTTCGTTCAGCGCCTCGCGCCTCGCCGCAATGTCCTTGCGCCGTGCCTTGTCGAGAGCGACGAGTTCGAACTCGTCGCGTCCGGCCAGGCGCTGGCGAATCTCAAGGCCGGTCGTTCCGGCAGCGCCGTCGATGAAGACGGTGTAGGTCATTTGCCGAGCGAAGCGAGAGGAACATAACCGGTCGGGCCTTGCGGACCGAGGCAGCCCCAACCCCAGTCACCGGCACAATCCAGCAGTTCGAATGTCGATCCCGCACCAAGCTCGGCAAGCGTTTCGGAATCCGGACCGGGGGCGAGCTTCAACTGTGTACCGTCTTCGGTCACGTGCCGCAGGGCAGGCACGACATAGTGCGGTACAAGATACCGGTCCGCAAGCGTGACATGAGCGAGATCGCCACGTAAAGGCAGCGTGCCCTGTGCGGGCATGGTGACCGGTCCGGACAGGCATAGCGGCCCGTCAGGGGGCTCATAGGCACCGGTTTCACTCACCTGTAATACTAACCCCTCATATGCGTCCGTTCGCACGCCTAGTCGATGGTTGCGCGCGCTTATACAATGGCAGGCCCGCGAGCAAGTTCACGACGTGCCGAAACGTGCCTTGAGCATGTGGAAAGATGCGCGCAATCCATAGGCATCGCCACCTTTGGGTCGTCCGGGCTTGGCAGCCGGGCGCCAGGCAAAAGTATCGAAATGCGCCCAATCGATTCCGTCTCCGACGAACTTGTCGAGAAACAGCCCGGCAACGCTTGCACCGGCAAAGGCATTGCCGTGCGAATTGTTGACATCGGCGACATCCGATTTGAGCCATTCCGCATAGGTTTCGGGCAGCGGCAGCCGCCACGGTTCATCGTCGCATGACCGGCCTGCCTCGATCAGGGCGTCGGCGGTTTCGTCTTGCCGGGCCATCAGTGCCGGGAAATCGGGGCCGAGTGCAACGCGCGCCGCTCCGGTGAGTGTCGCGAAATCGAGGATCAGTTCGGGTTCCTCCTCGCTCGCGCGAGCCAGCGCGTCACCGAGGATCAACCGCCCTTCCGCATCGGTATTTCCGATTTCGACAGTCAGCCCCTTGCGGGATGACAGCACATCTCCGGGGCGAAAGGCGTTGGACGAAATCGCATTCTCGACCGCCGGGACAAGCAGATGCAGCCGCACCGAGAGTCCGGCCTGCATTACCAGACCGGCCAATGCGATAGCGTGTGCCGCGCCGCCCATATCCTTCTTCATCAACTTCATGCCGGCAGCCGATTTTATGTCTAGCCCACCCGAATCGAAGCTGACACCCTTGCCGACGACTGCGACGACCGGATCCTTCTCCTTGCCCCAGGTGAGGTGCATGATTCTCGGGGCATGATGACGAGCGGCCGCGCGACCGACGGCATGAACCATGGGATAACCCTGCTCGAGGGCGTCGCCTTTGGTAACCTTGAGCTTCGCTTTATATTTTTTGACCAGTTTCTCACATTCGCTTTCGAGTGCGGCGGGGCCCATGTCCTCGGCGGGTGTGTTGACGAGATCGCGCACAAGACCGACCGCGCTTGCTTCGGCGATAGCGTCGTCGATACCCTTGACCTTTTTGGTCAGCAGGATACGCGGTTCAGGCGCGTCCTTGTCTTCCTTGTAGCGGTCGAAGCGGTATTGTGCGGTCTGCCAGCCGTGAACTGCCGGACCCGGATCGCCATCGACCAGGCGATATGTGCCTTCGGGCAGGCTCTCGGCGAGCTTGGCCATGCACCAGCTAGACAGTTCATCCGGTTCGGCCACGCCGCCAACGGCGAACCAGCCATCTCCATCGGGCACGATCCCTACTTGGTGGCCGCCGCCATCGAATTTCTGCGCGCCCAGCGCGGCACGCTGTCCGGGGGAGAGTGCCTTCGCCCAATCCTCGAAGCCGTCCTTGTCGACGAGATGGATCGGTATCGCGTCCTGTCCGCGATCGGCTTGAATCAGGTTGGTTGTTTTGCTCATAAGCAGCCCCTAGCGTCTTTTGTACGGAGAAATCCATTGTC
>JANQPE010000080.1 GCA_028289565.1 Parerythrobacter sp. | reverse complement strand
CCGCACCATGCTCGCTGAAATGCACCAGGTTGCGCAACATCAGCCGCTCCACGGCCGAGAGGTCGCCACCTGGCTGTTCCTCTTCGCCATTGGCGGATTGCTCGTCTTCGTGCTCGTCGATCGCCTCCTCAAGCTGCGCGCGCAGCGAGCGGTCGGCGTCGTCCAGGTTCAGGAATTTGCGGAGTGCGAGCCACAGCCCGCTGCTACTCTCCGCTTCTCCGGCAGGTGTTTCGGAATCGGGCATGGCCCCGGTGTGGTTACTCCTCAAGGATTCCCTATCGATGCGAGTCGCCCCCATATGGGTCTGCAATGCCCAGTTTTGCAAGCGCCTCGATCTCAAGCGCTTCCATCGCTTTGGCATCGGCAGTGGATATTTCATGGTCGTATCCCGCAAGATGCAGGAAGCCGTGGACCAGCAGGTGCGCGGCGTGATCCTGTAGCGAAACGCCCTTTTCCTGTGCCTCGCATGCGCATGTTCCGTAGGCGAGGGCGAGATCCCCGAGCATTTCCGGCCCGCCATCCGGAGCCAGCGCCAGCAGTGTCGCGCGGGTCAGCATGGGGAAGGACAGGACGTTGGTCGGTTTATCCTTGGCTCGCCATTCGCGATTGAGCGTCTGAACCTCTGTATCGACAGTAAACAGGACGCTGGCAGTGAGGCGCCGATTGGCAAGCTCCGGCGCGACCGATTGGCCGGCTTCGGCAGCGCGTTGGGCCAGTTCCGCCCATTCGCCCGGTGGCCAGCCTTCGATATCGATATCGAGGTTCATCGGTCGAAAATCGTCATTGCCTCGTCGCCCGCGGTTCCTCGCAATGATGGGGAACTAGCCTGCATTATCACCCTCATAGGCCTCGACGATCCGACCCACGATCGGATGACGGACGACATCGGCGGTGGTGAAACGGGTGACGGCGACGCCTTCGATCTCTTCCAGCTTGCCGACCGCATCGGCCAGGCCGCTTTGTGCATCGCCGCCGGGGATATCGACCTGTTTTGGGTCGCCGCACACGACCATCCGGCTGTTCTGGCCGAAGCGGGTGAGGAACATTTTCATTTGCTCGCGGGTAGTGTTCTGCGCCTCGTCGAGGATCACGAAGGCGTCCGCGAGTGTTCTTCCGCGCATGAAGGCGATGGGAGCGATCTCGATTTCGCCGGACGCGATCCTCCGCTCGACCTGTTCGGGCGGCATGCAGTCGTACAGCGCATCGTAAAGCGGGCGCAGATAGGGATCGACCTTGTCCTTCATGTCGCCAGGCAGGAAGCCGAGCCGCTCGCCTGCCTCGACTGCCGGACGCGACAGGATCAGCCGTTGCACGCTGCCCGATATCAACTGGCTGACGGCTTGCGCGACGGCGAGGTAGGTCTTGCCGGTACCCGCCGGACCGAGCGCGAAGATGATGTCGTCGCGCGCGAGCTGGCGCATATAGGGGATTTGCCCGGCGCTGCGCGGGACGATCGTCTTGCGCCGGGTGCGGATCATGATTGGCGGCGCGTCGGGCTCGCCGCTGACGATCCCGTCGAGCGTCGGCTCGTCCGACATTATGATGAGCGATTCGATTGCCCCCGCATCAAGCTCCTGCCCGGTGGCGAGCCTGTCGTACATTTTCTGCAGCACCTCGCGTGCACGCGCGACCGAATCTTCCGGACCCTCGATCTGTACCTGGTCGCCGCGTGCGGAAATGAAAACCCCGAGACGGTTTTCGACCTGCACGAGGTTGGCATCGAATTGTCCGAACAGGGGGACGAGGAGCGACTGGTCCTCGAAGCTCATTTCCGCCTTGGCACGGCGAACCTCGCGTAGCGGGGCCGGTGGCGGCGAGACGGCCTTGGCGGCCCGGGTGGGTTTGCGTCCCATGCAGTCCTTTCTTTTACGCTGATGATTCTAAGCCGGAACGCGCGGGAAGCAAGAACGCGTGCGCATCGGGGCTGGGGAAAGTAGCCGATCCGCAACACTAGCCCCGTCATTCCCGCGAAGGCGGGAATCCAGCTAACTCGGCGAGTGTGATAGAAGATAGCTGGCCCCCTTCACGGGGGAATGCGATAGGTAGACTATTTCACCACCTCTTGTGCTTCTACCAAGCATTCACCGACAATTTGTTTCAATTGAGCATCGGAAATATCCTGGGCCGGTATTTCGGCGAACAGATGGTTTGTGCGTTGCTCACTACATTGCTCGGCATACGCATACTGTTCTGCAAATTTACCGTCGCTTGGCGAACAAGACGGAGGGAGTATCAACGGAACGACAAGGTATTGACGTATCAAATTTCACCCTGAAGCGAATTCGGCCCCGCCTCGACCAGTTCGACCTCAACCAGATCGCCGATCGCGGCCTCCCCCTTGAACCACACCGATTGGAGCCAGGGCGACTTGCCAAGCCATTGGCCGGGATGCTTGCCCTTGCGTTCGACCAACACTTCACAGGTCTTGCCGACGGACGCCTTGTTGAATGCCAACTGGTCGCGATTGAGGCGAGCCTGCAGGCGCTGCAGACGGTCGTCCATTATCTCTTTCGCGACTTGCCCCTCCATCGTCGCGGCGGGCGTACCGGGGCGGGGCGAGTATTTGAAGCTGTAGGCCTGCGCATAGCGGACCTCATCGACGATCTTGAGCGTATCCTCGAACTCGGCCTCCGTTTCGCCGGGAAAGCCGACAATGAAATCGCCCGACAGCGCGAGGTCGGGCCGCGCGGTGCGGAAGCGTTCGAGGAGGCGAAGATAGCTTTCCGCCGTATGGCTGCGATTCATCGCCTTGAGCACGCGGTCGTTGCCCGACTGCACGGGCAAGTGGAGGTAGGGCATCAGCTTCTCGACCTCACCATGCGTCTCGATCAGTGCGTCGTCCATGTCGGCAGGGTGGCTGGTGGTGTAGCGAATCCGGGCAAGATCGGGCAGCTTGGCAAGTGCGCGGATAAGCCCGGCCATGCCGATCGGATGACCCTTGTCGTCCTCGCCGCTCCAGGCGCTGACATTCTGCCCGAGCAGGGTGATTTCCTTCGCTCCCGCCTCAACCAGTTTCCGCGCTTCGTCGACCAATTGGCTGTAAGGACGCGATATTTCCGCACCGCGTGTATAGGGTACCACGCAATAGGTGCAGAACTTGTCGCACCCTTCCTGGATCGTCAGGAATGCGCTTGGGGCCGATTTGCGGCGCCCGGAATATCTGGGCGGTAGCGCGGCGAATTTCGCGTCGGCAGGCATGTCGGTATCAGTTGCGCGTTCGCCCGATACGGCCTTGTCGATCATGCCCGGCAGACGGTGATAGGCTTGCGGGCCGACGACCATCGAAACGTCCGGCGCGCGGGCCATGATCTCCTCGCCCTCGGCCTGAGCGACGCACCCGGCGACTGCGATGAGTGGTTTCCGGCCCGTTTCTGTCCCCGCCTTGGCCAGCCTGCCGATATCGGAATAGACCTTCTCCGCTGCCTTCTCGCGGATATGGCAGGTGTTGAGCACCACCAGGTCCGCCTCCTCGCCGTCGGGCGCGGGCGCAATGCCCTTCTCGGCCAGCAGTTCCGCCATGCGTTCGCCGTCATAGACGTTCATCTGGCAGCCGAAGCTCTTGACCTGGTAGGTCCTGGGGGGTGTGGTGGGTTTCATGGGCGCGCGGCCCTTACGCCAAGCTCGGTCTTATTCCAAGAGTGTCCCATCCTTTGGCGCGTTGTAGCGCACGGGGACGACATCGTGTTTGAATTCGCGCAACGGTTTGCCGAGCGACGTGAGCAGTGCCGCCTCGATTGCGGCGCGAGCACGAGCACCGATTGCCTTGCGACCGCGGAAGTCCTCGGGGCTGAAGGGTTCGAGGAAATGCAGTTTGAGCTCGAAACCGCCCTTGCGCGAAAGCACCCGCTTGGCGTTGTTGACGCCGCTCTCCTCGCCGACCCAGCCGAAATCCTCCGCCACTTCGCCGTAATCGAGCAGCACCGGCTGGACGAGCACGCCGGGCGGGGGCGGTTCGAGCACGCTCAGCATGCTGGTCTTGAACGGCAACAGCGAATGACCGTCAGTGGTCGTGCCTTCGGGAAACACTGTAACCGACCAGTTATCTTCCAACGCCTCGCGCAGGGCGTTGATCTGCTCGGCAACCCCGAGCCGGTTCTCGCGCTTGACGAAAACGGTGCGATTGAGCCTGCTGAGCCAGCCGATCACCGGCACCTCGCTCAATTCGTGCTTGGCGACGAAAGCTGTCCCGCTGGCGCCTGCCAGGGATAGGATATCAAGCCAGCTCACATGGTTGGCGATGAAGAACACATCGCGCCGCAACGGCGTGCCGATCTTATTGACCCGCGCTCCGGCGATCCACGCCGTGTAGCGCAAGAACCACATCGGGAAGGGAGAACCGTAGGCGAACAACCGGTACAGGTAATGCAGCGGTACGAAGGCGATCAGCAACAGCAGCATCGCCAGCACACGAAGCGCGAAGCGAATCCAGCCGATAATGGATATGGGGGTGCTTTCGCCTTGTGCCGCAGCCTCGCGCAGTTCGGCGCTCGTCAACCCTCGCGGTCCTTCTCGCGATTGAGTTTGACCGCGTAAAGCTCCATCCGGTGATCGACAAGGCGGTAGCCGAGCCGTTCCGCGATAACTTTCTGCAAGGCTTCGAGTTCAGGGTCTACGAATTCCACCACGTCGCCGGTCTCGACATCGATCAGGTGATCGTGATGCGCTTCCGGTGCCGCCTCGTAGCGAGCACGCCCATCGCCGAAATCGTGCCGGTCCAGGATACCGGCCTCTTCGAACAGTCGGACGGTACGATAGACGGTTGCAATCGAAATCTTCGGATCGATGGCGGAAGCGCGCTCATGCAGCAATTCGACATCGGGGTGATCGTCGCTTTCGGATAGCACCCGTGCGATCACACGTCGTTGCTCGGTGATGCGCAATCCGCGATCGGCGCATAGTTGCTCGAGGTCGATTTTTTGCTGCAAGTCAAACTCCGAAACGAAAAACGCCCCGTATCCTTAAAGGGACGGGGCGTTCTTCTCAAGCGGTCGCTTCGGGTTCAGGCGGCTTTCTTCCTGCGCCCGCGTTTCTGGCCGGGCTTGCGACCGAGGCCGATTTTCTTGGCCAGCTTGCGTCGCTTTTCCGCATAGTTCGGTGCAACCATGGGATAGTCGGAAGGAAGCCCCCACCGTGCACGGTAATCGTCCGGCGTCATATCGTAATTGGTACGCAGATAGCGTTTAAGCATCTTCAGCTTCTTGCCATCTTCAAGACAGACAATGTAGTCAGGCTTGATCGACGAGCGGATCGGAACCGCCGGTTCGGGCGGGGCCTGCTCTGTCGTGCTTGTACTGGCCGAAGACAAGGCACCATATACGCTCGCGATCAACTGCGGTACTTCATCTACCGTGACATTGTTATTGCTGACATGCGCAGCAACTATGTCGGACGTGAACGTAATGAGCGTCTCCGCCATTTCGTTGTCGAGATTTTCCATTCTGTCGTTCCTCGAAGGCCTTGCGGCCCATATTCAATTGGCAACCCTTGGGATATTTCCCTTCAAAAATTGTGGCTGAAAAAATTCCCGATTTCAACTGTACAGTTCGAATTTAGATCGCTTGTGGATATAATTCTCAGCCTGTTGTTTTTCGCAACGGGCAAGAAAAAGTAATTGCATCGATCCTGTTGCCTCCGGGCAAGCGATAATAGTCCTTGCGACGACCGATCGGCTTGAAGCCGACAGCCCTGTACAGCTTCTCGGCGGGATTATTGTAACGCATTTCAAGGAAGATCTGTTCCGCCCCTCGCATGCGTGCATCTTCCATTGTCTGCTCGAGCAGGATTCGCCCCAGCCCGCGACCACGCAACTCCGGAGAGATCGCGACAAGCAGCAATTCCTCCTCGCCCACGACGGAACGGGAAAGGGAAAATCCGATAGCCGTTTCATCTCCTGCCGGAGGATCGCCTTGCTGGCTTGCCAGTCGGTAATGCGTGCCCGGTAGCAGCAGCGAATCCGTAACCTGCCTGCGGTTCCAGGCTTCGCCCCATGCGGGATCGAAGGCTGTTTCCATGATGTCCATGATCCGGTCGAGATCGTCCGTCATGGTGCAGGCTTTGCATCTGGAGCACGGCCGTAGATCGGTGCGACGCCGACCGAGAACAGCCTCGGCGAAATATCCGGCACGATCCGGGCATCGGGATGAATCTGCAACGCGGTACCCGAGCCGCGTTCGGCAACAAACGCATCCGCTTCGGTACCGGCCACCAGGGGCGCTGTGACACGACGCAGGGAAGCTTCCGGAGCCAGCGAGGCAACCGGGGCATCGGGCGTGCCGGTGGCATCGAATTGCTGAACGAACCATTCGCCATGCCCGCCGCGCATTACCACACCGACCTCACCGTCGTTTTCCTGCCGGGCCATTGCATCAACCAGCGCCGGTGTCGGATAGCCGACGATGTCCGACCGCCAGGCAAGGGCAAGCGCGCGGGCGGTTGCGATCCCGATTCGCACCCCGGTAAAACTGCCCGGTCCGCGCGAAACGGCGATCCGGTCGGCACGTCCTCTATCGGGCAATGCGGCGATCACGGGGACGAGGCGTTCGGCATGGCCGCGGCCGAGGATACGATGATCGTGTGCCAGCAGGGCACCATCTTCGAACAGGGCCACCGAACAAGCCTCTGTCGCACAATCGATCGCCAGCATGCGCATCGTGGCGTCACCCTATCCGTGCAATTGTTCCCATGGCCGCAATGGCATGTCCGCTGCTTGCCGGGCAAGCCCATGCAGGCAGGAAGAGGTCAGTCGATCCGGTTGAAGGTGTCGAATTCGGGGCGCGGGCTGCGCTCGAAGATCGTCGCGGGGTCGCCATAGCCGATCGAGCAGATGAAATTGCTCCGATGCCGCGGTTCGTCGCCGAAAAACGCCTTGTCCACCGCATCGTTATCGAAACCGGACATGGGTCCGCAATCGAGCCCCACGGCGCGGGCCGCCAGCATCAGGTAGGCACCTTGCAGCGAGGAATTGCGGAACGCACCTTGCTTGCGACCTTCCTCGTCGCCTTCGAACCAACTCCTGGCATCGGTATGCGGGAACAGCCAGGGCAGTTCTTCGTGGAAATCGATATCGTAACCGAGGATCGCGACGACCGGTGCAGTCGCGATCTTGGGCTTGTTGGCATCCATCGCGCATTCGGCGAGCCTGGTCTTCGCCTTGTCCGATTTTGCCCATACGATCCGCGCGGGCTGCATGTTGGCCGAGGTTGGCCCCATCTTCATCAGCTCGTAGATCGCATGAATCTGTTCATCGTCGACATCCTTGTCGAGCCAGCCATTATAGCTGCGCGCTTCGCGGAAGATCTGGTCGAGTGCGTCGGGAGACAGCGTATTGTCGTGATATTGCTTGGTCATGGATTTCCAGTGAAATGGGGCACCAAATTCATGCGGCCCGGACTTCGACGACTTCCGGTACATAGTGTTTCAACAGCCCCTCGATGCCGTGCTTGAGCGTTGCGGTCGAGCTGGGGCAGCCCGAGCAGGCTCCCTGCATCTGCAGGTAGACAATCCCGTCCTTGAACCCGCGATACTGGATATCGCCGCCATCCCCCGCAACGGCTGGGCGCACTCGCGTTTCCAGCAGTTCGTTGATCTGAGCCACGATATCGGCGTTTTCCGGATCGTCCTCGACAATCAGATTGTCTTCCGGAGGAACCGATATACCGTCGGCATCGCCTCCGGCGAACAACGGTGCTTGCGAGACGAAATGGTCGAGCAGGATCGAGACGACCTGCGGCTTGAGTGCGGTCCAGTCCGCGCCCGGCGCCGCAGTGACGGAAATGAAATCCCCGCCGAAGAAGACATTGGTGACTTCCCCGGTATCGAAGATTGCCTGTGCCAGCGGGCTTGCCACGGCGGTTTCGGGCGAAGCGAATTCGCGCGTTCCGGCGGGCATGACCTTGCGTCCGGGCAGGAACTTCAGGCTGGCCGGGTTGGGCGTGGTTTCGGTCTCTATGAACATGGGCAGGATGTAGGTATCGCATCGATTACGAGCAAGTGGATTGAGAGATGTACCATTCACTATCCCTTCATGCCTTGCGCCTCTATATGACGGGCATGACGATTTTCCCGCGTGCCGCCCGGCACTTTGCGCTCTTCCTCCCCTTCGCGCTTCTGGCCCAGCCTGCTCCGGCGCAGCAATCCGTGCGGCCGGCTCCGCCACAGGCACTGCAGACCGGCAATGAGACGCCATGGATTTACGAGGGGAGCGATGTCCCCCGCGACCGGGAATGGCTGTTCGGCGAAATGGACAACGGGCTTCGCTATGCCGTGCGCAATAACGGCGTACCGCCGCGCCAGGTTTCGATCCGCATCCGCATCGATGCCGGTTCGCTGCACGAAGAGGAAAGCGAGCGTGGTTTTGCACACCTGCTCGAACACTTGCTGTTCCGCGAGAGCAAGTATCTCGGACCGGCGCAGGCCATCCCGACCTGGCAGCGGCTCGGTGCGACCTTCGGCAGCGATACCAACGCTGAAACCACGCCGACACAAACCGTTTACAAGCTCGACCTGCCCAACGCGACGCCCGCTGCACTGGAGGAAAGTTTCAAACTGCTTTCGGGCATGATCCGCGAGCCCGTGCTCAACCGTGCGAACCTCGATGCCGAAGTGCCGATCGTGCTGGCCGAAAAGCGCGAGCGGGGCGGCGCGGCGCGGCGCGTGGCCGAGCGGTCGCGCGAAACGCTGTTCGCCGGACAGAGGCTGGCTACGCGACTGCCGATCGGGACCGAAGAGACGTTGACGGGCGCCACGCCGCAAGCGGTCCAGGCGTTTCACAGACGTTGGTATCGTCCCGAAAATGTGGTGATCGTTGCCGCTGGCGATGTCGATGCCATGCGCCTTGCCGCGCTGGTGGAGAAATGGTTCGGTGATTGGCAGGGAGAAGGTGCGCGGAGTCCGGCACCTGATTTCGGTGATCCGGTCGCACCCGAGCAAGCGTCGGGCTCGCCGCCGGTCGGCGAGACGGCGGTACTGGTCGAACCCGACCTGCCACGCTCGATGACCTATGCGGTCATGCGCCCATGGCGGGCAGTGCAGGATACGATCGTCTATAATGAAGGGTTGTTGCTGGATGCGCTGTCGCAAGCCATCATCAACCGTCGGTTGGAGGCACGCGCCCGCGCCGGTGGGTCGTTTCTATACGCACAGGTCGAGCAGCAGGATCTCAGTCGCTCGACCGATGCGACCTTCGTTACCTTTGCGCCGCTGACCGAAGACTGGCGGGCCGCGCTGGCCGATGTCCGCGCGGTGATCGCCGATGCGACGGCGACACCGCCGACACAGGAAGAAATCGATCGCGAGGCAGCGGAATTCGATGTCGCTTTCGCCAGTTCGGTGGAGCAGCGCTCGGTCCAGGCCGGAGCGAAGCTGGCCGACGATATCGTGCAGGCGGTGGATATCCGGGAAACCGTTGCCGCGCCCGAAACGGTGCTCAACGTGTTTCGCGGGATGAAAGCCAGGCTGACACCGGACACTATCCTGCAGCACACGCGCCAGCTATTTGCAGGGAATGTGGTCCGCTCGGTTTATGTCACGCCGGCGACAGGCGAGGCACGGGGCGAAGCGCTGCGGGCGGCCATGCTGGCGCCGGTCCGGGCCGATGCCAATGCACGGCTTGCTGCAAGGAACATTTCCTTCGACGAACTGCCGCCGGTTGGCAGACCGGGTACGATCGTGACGCAGGGACCGCTGGGCCTGCTGGGTATCGAGCGCATCGAATTCGACAATGGCGTGACCGGGATCCTGTGGCCCAACGATGCCGAGCCGGGTCGTGTAGCGCTCAAGGTGCGCTTCGGTTCGGGCTATCGCGGGTTCGAAGAGGGTGATGCACCTTATATCGCTCTTGGCGAAATGGCCCTCGTCGGGTCGGGCCTGGGAGAACTGGGCCAGGAAGAACTCGACCGGATTTCGACCGGGCGCAAGATGGGCTTCGATTTCGGGATTGACGATGCGGTGTTCACGTTTTCCGCGCAGACTCGCGGGGCGGATCTGGCTGATCAGCTCTACCTGTTCGCAGCCAAGCTCGGCATGCCGCGGTGGGATGCAAATCCGGTACTCCGCGCCCGTGCTGCTGCCAAGCTTGCCTATGAGAGTCATGCGGCCAGTCCCAGCGGAGTGCTTGGCCGCGACCTCGGCTACCTGGTTCGCGATCGCGACGCACGCTTTGTCACGCCTGACCCGGCAGCGCTGGATGCCGCCACTCCGGCGCGGTTTCGCGAAGTGTGGGAGCCGCTGCTGAAGCAGGGACCGGCCGAAGTGATGATTTTCGGTGAGTTCGATCGCAACGAGACGATTGAGGCGCTGCGGCGCACCTTCGGTGCTTTGCCTGCTCGTGATCCGATCCCGGTCGATGTTGCCGCGCGCGTTCCGGATTTCCCCGTCCCTACTGGCGAACCGGTGGTACTGACTCATCGTGGTGATGCCAACCAGGCGGCCGCCGTGATCGCCTGGCCGAGCGGTGGCGGGGTCGAGAGCCTGCGCGAATCGCGTCAGCTCGAAATCCTGGTCGACCTGTTCAACAATCGCCTGATTGATGCAATGCGCGAGCGTGCCGGGGCGAGCTATGCACCCAATATCAGTTCAAGCTGGCCGGTCGACCTGAGCGGCGGTGGGCGGATTACAGCCGTGGCGCAATTGCGACCGGAAGATGTGCCGGTGTTCTTCGCCGCCGCGGATGCCATCGTGCAGGATCTTGCCACGAACCCGGCGACCCAGGACGAACTTGCACGTGTGACCGAGCCTTTGCGCCAGCTTATCAGTCGTGCATCGACCGGCAATACGTTCTGGCTTTATCAGCTCGAAGGATCGAGTACTGATCCGCGCCGAGTGCGGCTCGTGCGCTCGCTGCTGAGCGATTATACGGTGACGACCCCGGAAGCGATGCAGGTGCTTGCCCGGCGCTATCTTGCCGCACGGCCCGGATGGCGCCTGGCGGTCATACCGGAAGGGCAGGAGCTGGCACGTGGCGGAGGTGCGCACGGGGTGGAAATCGGCGGGCGCTAAAGCGGAGTCTTAGCCGGGAGAACCTTATTTTTGTTGCAGTGCAGCGCAGTTTGCCGTTCAATACGCAGCGATGGCACAGAACTGGACCCCGGATGGCTGGAAAGCCCATGAAGCACGGCATTTGCCGGATTACGCCGATACCGCCCTGTTGGGCGAAGCCGAAGCGACCCTGCGCAGTTACCCGCCACTGGTCTTTGCGGGTGAAGCGCGTGCGCTGAAGGATGAACTGGCCGAGGTCGCGCATGGGAATGCCTTCCTGATTCAGGGTGGCGATTGTGCGGAGAGCTTTGCCGAATTCCACCCGAACACCATTCGCGATACCTTCCGCGTGCTGCTGCAAATGGCGGTCGTGCTGACCTTTGCCAGCAAGCTGCCGGTGGTGAAGGTCGGGCGCATGGCGGGCCAGTTTGCCAAGCCGCGCAGCTCGCCGACCGAAACCAAGGACGGTGTTACCCTGCCGAGTTACTTTGGCGACAATATCAACGGGATCGACTTCGACCCGGATATCCGTCGCAACGATCCCCGGCGCATGGTGCGTGCCTATTCGCAGGCGGCGGCGACGCTTAATCTGCTTCGTGCTTTTGCAGGCGGTGGATATGCGAACCTGCGTCAGGTCCACCAGTGGACGCTCGATTTCATGGGCAGAAGCCCATGGGCGGAGAAATTCGCGGAAACTGCCGACCGGATCGGCGAGGCGCTCGATTTCATGGAAGCCTGCGGAGTCGATCCGGCTACCGTGCCGCAATTGCAGGGCACCAGCTTCTACACCAGCCACGAGGCGTTGTTGCTGCCTTACGAACAGGCGTTGACGCGGCGGGATTCGCTGACCGGCGATTGGTACGACACCAGCGCGCATATGGTGTGGATCGGCGATCGCACGCGTTTCGAAGGTTCGGCGCATGTGGAATTCGCGCGCGGTATCGGCAATCCGTTGGGCATGAAATGCGGCCCTTCGCTAGAGCCGGACGTATTGCTCAAGCTGCTCGATACGCTCAATCCGGCGCGTGAACCGGGCCGGATTACGCTGATCAGCCGTTTCGGTCACGACAAGGTCGAGGCCGGCCTGCCGCCGCTGCTCCGGGCGGTGCAGCGCGAAGGCCATCCAGTCGTGTGGAGCTGCGACCCGATGCATGGCAATGTCGTGAAGTCGGACAGTGGTTACAAGACGCGGCCCTTCGAGCGGATCCTGGCCGAAGTGCGTGGCTTCTTCGCCGTCCATCGGGCGGAAGGCACACATGCCGGAGGCATTCATATCGAAATGACCGGGCAGGATGTAACCGAATGTACGGGCGGTGCGGTGGCAATCACCGACGAACGGTTGGGCGATCGCTATCACACACATTGCGATCCGCGCCTCAATGCCGCGCAATCGCTCGAACTGGCCTTCTTGCTCGCTGAAATGCTGACGATTGCCGGGCGCGAACGGCAGGCCGACGCCGCATAGGCCCTTGTCGCTGGCTTTTTTGAACTGTCTTGCTGACCAAGGCTTTTATTTGTCATGGCATTCCGTCATGCTGGGCATGACCGGCCACGACAGGAGAGAAGCGTGACCAGCTCGAGACTCGCCGTGACAGACGACGGCGGGGGCAGCCTAGCCGAACGATTCAGCGGGACCCGTGCGCTCACCGAAGCGTTGGCGGCGCCGTTATCCGATGCGGACGCAACGGTTCAGTCGATGGAAGATGCCTCGCCCGCCAAATGGCATCTCGCGCATACGACGTGGTTCTGGGAAACCTTCCTCCTGCGCGATCATGCCGATGGATATGAACTGTTCGACGAAGATTGGCCTTTCCTGTTCAATTCCTATTACGAAGCCGAGGGTGAGAGGATCGCGCGTTTTTCGCGCGGCATGCTGTCGCGGCCCACGCTCGATGAGATCCTGAATTGGCGGGGACATGTCGATGCGGCGATGGAGAACGTGCTGGACGATCCGGATTGCGCCGCGCTGATCGAACTCGGCCTTGCGCACGAACAACAGCACCAGGAATTGCTGCTGACCGATATCAAGCATGCCCTGTTCCAGAATCCGTCGGGGCCGGCGATGTGGGGCGGCAAACCGGGGCGTGCGCAACCGGGGGAGCCGTGCTGGTATTCGCACCCCGGCGGAATTGCCTTGATCGGGCATGATGGTGATGGTTTCGCCTTCGACAATGAAGGGCCGCGCCATCGCGTGCTGCTGGAACCTTTTGCACTGGCAGACCGGCTGGTGACGAACGCCGAATGGGCCGCATTCGTCGCCGATGGCGGGTATCGCAACGTCGCTTTGTGGCTGTCGGACGGCTGGGCGTGGGTGAACGCGGAACAGATCGAGGCGCCACTATATTGGCGAGACGGCGAGTGCTTCACCCACCAGGGCTGGCAAGAGTACAATCCGGATGCTCCGGTTGCGCATATTTCCTATTACGAGGCTGATGCTTTCGCCACCTGGGCAAGTGCGCGTTTGCCGACCGAATTCGAATGGGAGGCGATAGCGCGCGGCCAGCATGCGGACGATGCTCCGGCGCACGAGCCGGCCGGTGGCAACCAGTTGGATGGTGCGGCCCCGCCCATACCGACCGGCAGCGACGGGTTATTCGGTGATTGCTGGCAGTTCACCCGTTCGGCCTATCTGCCTTACCCTCGCTTCCAATGCGCCGAGGGTGCCGTGGGCGAATATAACGGCAAGTTCATGAGCGGCCAGTTCGTTCTCAAGGGGGCGAGTTGCGCCACGGTTCGTGGTCATTCGCGGCCCAGTTACCGCAATTTCTTCTACCCCCATCAGCGCTGGCAATTTACCGGTCTGCGGTTGGCAAAGGACATCTGATGATCGAAAAACGCGGATTGCAGATCGTCGACCGCGACGATGATGGCGTCGACCGCGCTTTCCGCGCCGATGTGCTGACCGGCTTGCGCGAACCGCAAAAGGCGGTCCCCGCACGTTGGCTTTACGACGATGCCGGCTCACGACTGTTCGAGGATATCACGCGCATCCCCGAATATTACCCGACCCGGGCCGAGACCGAGATTCTCGAGGCACAAAGTACCGAATTCGCCGAACAGGTCGGATCCGGGCGAGCGGTGGTCGAATTCGGTTCGGGCAGTTCGGTCAAGACCCCGCTGCTATTGCGCGCGATCGAGCCGGCGGCTTATGTCCCGCTCGATATCTCGGGTGATTTCCTGCGCATGGCCGCGGAGGACCTGGCCCGGAAATTCCCCGGCCTTCCCGTCCATCCTGTCGAGGCCGACTTCATGCGTGAAGTGGCCTTGCCCGGCGCCGTGGCAGACATGCCCAAGCTCGGTTTTTTTCCCGGCTCGACCATTGGCAACATGGTGCCGCGCACGGCGGTTGACCTGCTGCGTACCATGCGTGCGACGCTGGGCGAGAAATCGAAACTGCTGATCGGCATGGATCTGGTGAAGGACAGGGCAGTGCTTGAAGCGGCCTATGACGATGCGGCCGGGGTCACTGCGCAGTTCAACCTCAACCTCGCCCGGCGGATCAATCGCGAACTCGGTGGTACGATTCCCGTGGACGACTTGCGCCACGAAGCCAGGTGGAACGACAGTTTCGCGCGGATCGAGATGCACCTTGTGGCGCGGCGTGACATGACTTTCGAAATCGCCGGTGAGTGGTTCTCGCTCGCCCGCGGCGAAACCATCCACACCGAAAACAGCCATAAATTCAAGCGCCGCAGTGCGAATATGCTGTTGCTGGCAGGCGGCTGGACGCCGGTGCGGCGCTGGCTCGATTCCCGACGGCGCTTCTCGCTGATCCTGGCCGAAGCGACGATCGCGCGGAGCGCCCCGTAGCACGGTCATGGCGCCGGAAGGCGAAAACGCCTATATCGGCTTAATGGATCTGGCTGGCATCTGGGACACTGTTGCAAGTGTGATTGCGGAAACCCCGCGTTCGGGTTTGCTGATCGCGACGGTGGCGGCGCTGATGGCTGGCTGGATCGGGGCAATCATGGTCAAGCGGTGCATCCCGCTCGGGCTGGCGGTCCGGCGGCTCAGCACGCTGGCACTGGTCGGGATTCTCGTCACCCTGATGCTGCAGATTTCGCGCTTCGATCCGCGGGTCGATTTCGCAGTCCCGCAAATGGGCCTGCCCGAGCAAGTTGTTGAAGGCAACGAGACTCGCATTCCGCTCGCGGGCGACGGGCATTTCTGGCTCCAGGCCGACGTTAACGAAAAGCGAGTGCCGTTCATGGTCGATACCGGTGCGACGTTGACCGCGCTGTCTTCCGACACGGCCGGGCGAATCGGGCTGGAGCCGCGTCCGGGCGGGCTTCCCGTCCGCCTGA
>JANQPE010000072.1 GCA_028289565.1 Parerythrobacter sp. | reverse complement strand
CCGCGCTGTCGGTCACTCCTTCGCGCAGCATCAGTTCGTGCAGCACAGCGGGATCGTTGACCGCGGAAAACACGAACTTGATCCCCGCCATCGCCCCGGCATAGGGCAACCCCCAGCTTGCCGCATGGAACATCGGCACGACCGGCAGCATCACCGAGGACGAACTGAAGTTGAACGCCGCCGGCTGCAGCCCGGCAATGGCATGCAATACGGTCGAGCGGTGTTCGTATTGCACGCCCTTCGGATTGCCGGTGGTCCCGCTGGTGTAACAGATCATGCACGGGTCACGCTCGTCCCCGTCGACCCATTCGAAATCGCCATCCTGTTCGCCGATCCAGTCTTCGAACGATGGCGCATGATCGCCGCTATCGTAGCAGATATAATGCTCGATCGTGGTCCAGCGATCCCTCATCTTGTCGACGACCGGCTGGAACGCCGCATCGTAAAGCAACACCTTATCCTCAGCATGATTGGCGATATATTCGAGCTGATCCTCGAACAGGCGCGGATTGATCGTGTGGAGCACACCGCCCATGCCGGCGACCCCGTACCAGCTTACCAGATGGCGAGAATGGTTCATCGCCAGACTTGCCACGCGATCGCCGGGCTGGATGCCGAGTGCCCGAAGCGCCTGCGCCATCTTCAGCGCATCGCCGCGAATGCCCGCCCAGCTGGTGCGCGTCTCGCTGCCATCCGCCCAGCGCGTGACGATCTCACGCGTGGCGGCTTCGCGAGCGGCATGATCGATCACATGCGTCACGCGCATGGTCCAGTCCTGCATGGCTCCCAGAACGTTCTTGGGCATAGATGTTCGCTCCTGCTTGTCCCTTACCCGACTGTTGCGCGTCAGGCGCCCGAGGGCAAGAGGTTACACAGCGGAAGAGCGTCAGGCGACAAGACGGAGATGGTTGGAGCGCCGCGTCGTCAAGGTGACATTGGCCAGCCCCTCGATCTCCGCCACGCGCTCCGCCAACTCACCGTCGAGCGCGAAATCGCGTCCGAGCCTGAGAACAGGCTCGCGTTCCCCGCCCGTCTTGAGCACAACCAGAACCTCGCCATATCCGGGAGCACCCGGAACGAGTTCGAGCTTGAGGTCCTGCAATGCCGCGGCATCGCATGCCTCCATCCGCAACAGCATGCGGGCACCACCCGTCACGTCGTCAAGCGAACGGGCGCCGCGCACGGTAATTCGCGGAGGTTCGTCGGGATTGGGCGAGTCGAGTTCGACATTGAGCAGGATGCAGGTGCAGTCCGCCACCCATTGCTGGAATTTCTCGACCAGCGCTTCCTCGAAGCACGCCGCACTGAACTGGCCGGTGGAATCGGAAAAGTCGGCGCGGACGAAATCCTTGCCGCGCCGCGTCTTGCCCCGGTTCACCTTCTCGACCATCGCCGCCATCACTGCAGGCTGGCGACCGCCCGGAGGCGCCCCTGCTTCCATCAGGCTCTGGTAAGTGCGCGCACCGTTCGCGCTGGCAACGGCCCAATATTGCTGCACCGGATGGGCCGAGAAGTAGAAACCGAAATTCTCCCGCTCCTTCGCCATGCGCTCGGGCCGCGGCCAATCGTCGATTTCCTTCAGGCACAAATCGTCATCGGCGATGTCATCTCCACCGAACAACCCGCCCTGCCCGCTTTCCCGCTCGCGCGTGGCAGCGTCCGCGACAGCCAGCAGCAGGTCGATATTACCGAACAGCCTGCCGCGGTTCGGATCGAGGTCGTCCAGCGCACCTGCGCATATCAGGCCTTCGAGCTGGCGCCGGTTCATCGAGCCATGCGGCAAGCGCTCGAACAGGTCTTTCAGGCTTTCGTACCGGCCATTTTCCTCACGCTCGGCAACGAGCGCTTCCATCGCCTTGCCACCAACATTGCGGATACCCGCCAAAGCGTAGCGGACGGCATAACCATCGTCGGTTCGCTCGACGGAGAATTCTGCTTCGGAGCGATTGATGTCGGGCGGCGTCACTTCGATCCCCTGCCGCCGTGCATCGTCGACGAATTGCGCCAGCTTTTCGGACTGGTGCATGTCGAAGCACATCGATGCGGCATAGAATTCCTCAGGGTAATGCGCCTTGAGCCAGGCGGTCTGGTAGGCAAGCAAGGCATAGGCGGCGGCGTGCGATTTGTTGAAACCATAGCCGGCGAACTTGTCGATCAAATCGAACAGCTGGCTGGCCTGCGCCTTGTCGATCCCGCTGACTTCCCTGCACCCGTCGATGAAACGTTGCCGCTGCGCATCCATTTCGGCCTGTATCTTCTTGCCCATGGCGCGGCGCAACAGGTCGGCATCGCCGAGCGAATAGCCGGCGAGGATCTGCGCCGCCTGCATCACCTGCTCCTGGTAGACGAAGATACCGTAGGTCTCGTCCAGGATACCTTCCAGCTTCGGGTGCGGATACTCGATCGGCACGTCGCCAGCCTTGCGCTTGCCGAACAACGGGATGTTGTCCATCGGCCCCGGGCGATAGAGCGAGACAAGCGCGATGATATCCTCGAACTTGCTCGGTTTCACCGCTGTCAGCGTTCGCCGCATCCCTTCCGATTCCAACTGGAAGACACCGACGGTGTTACCCGATTTCATCAATTCGTAGACCGCCGGATCGTCCCATGCCAGCGCACCGAGATCGACAGCGATCCCCCGCTTTTCGAGCAAGTCCACTGCCTTGCGCAAGACGGACAGCGTCTTCAGGCCAAGAAAGTCGAACTTGACCAGCCCGCTTGTCTCGACATGTTTCATGTCGAATTGCGTCACCGGCATGTCCGAACGCGGATCGCGATAAAGCGGAACCAGCTTGGCCAGTGGGCGATCACCGATAACAACGCCTGCCGCATGGGTCGAACTGTTGCGCGGGAACCCTTCGAGCTGCATCGCCAGGTCGACCAGGCGTTTTACCTCGGCGTCATTTTCATATTCGCGGCGGAAATCGGATGCGCCGTTGAGCGCGCGAGGCAGTGTCCAGGGATCGGTCGGGTGGTTCGGCACCATCTTGCACAGCCGGTCGACATGGCCGTAGCTCATCTGCAGGATACGTCCGCAATCGCGCAGCACGGCACGCGCCTTGAGTTTGCCGAAAGTGATGATCTGCGCGACGTGATCATGGCCGTATGTTTGTTGGACGTAGCGGATCACTTCCCCCCGCCGCGTTTCGCAGAAGTCGATATCGAAATCCGGCATCGATACGCGTTCCGGGTTGAGAAACCGCTCGAACAGCAGGCCCAGCCTGAGCGGATCGAGATCAGTGATGGTCAACGCCCAGGCAACGACCGATCCGGCACCCGAACCACGCCCCGGCCCGACCGGAATGCCTTGCTCCTTCGCCCATTTGATGAAATCGGCAACGATCAGGAAGTATCCCGGGAAACCCATCCCGACGATCACATCGACTTCGAAATCGAGACGTTCGAAATAGGCTTTGCGATCTTCCTCGGTCAGGTCTTCATAGGCCGCCAGGCGTTCTTCCAGTCCCTTGCGGGAATCCGCGGCAAGCATTTTCGCCTCGCCTTCCAGATCGCCGGCCAGGCTCGGCAGGATGGGATCGCGAAAGGGCGGCGCATAGGCACAACGCTGGGCAATCACGATCGAATTGGCCGTGGCTTCGGGCAGGTCGGCGAACAGTTCTTCCATCATCGAATGCGATTTGACGAAGGATTGGCGGTTGGAGCGCGGGCGATCCTCGGCCTCGATATGAGTCGATCCGGCAATGCACAGCATCGCATCGTGCGCGTCGTGCATGCCCGGTTCGGAAAAGTTGGCGGGGTTTGTCGCAACCAGCGGCAGGTCACGCGCATAGGCGGCCTCGATCAGCGCATCCTCGGCCAATTCCTCTTGCTGATGCCCGCGCCGCGCCAGCTCGATATACAATCGACCGGGGAACAATTCCCGCAGGTGATCGAGCAAGCATTCGGCGTGTTCGTGCTGCCCTTCGGAAAACAGCCTGGTTACCGCCCCTTCGCTCGCTCCTGTCAATGCAATCAGCCCATCGGTGCGGCCTTCGAGCTCGGCCATGGCCACATGCGGCTCGAACTCGAGGGGCCGGTCGAGATGCGCCCGGCTGACCAAATGGCAGAGGTTGTCGTAACCGGTCTCGTCCTGGGCGAAAAGCGGAAGGTAATCGATCACGCCTTCCTGTCCGCCGGCTGCATCACTTGGGCGTACCACACCAAGCAGCGCGCCGATGATTGGCTGGATGCCCTCGTCCACGCATGCCTTGGCGAACATCACGGCACCGTAGAGACCGTTGCGATCGCAGATCGCGATTGCCGGGAAACCGCGCTCCTTCGCCAACCTCGCCATTGCCTTGGGCTCGATCGCACCTTCGAGCATCGAATAGGAGGAGAGGACTCGCAGCGGGACAAAGGGCGCGAAGGACATCGCTACAGATTAGAAATTCCACAGCGATTCGGAAGAGCGGGAGATGATCTTTTCTCCACAGCCGGTGGACGAGTCAGTCTTCGTCCGCGGCGGCAATCTTCTTGCGGGTATCACGGATCGTCGACCACGCACCATAGGCAATTAGCGCGGCAAGGAAGATCCACACCCATACCGGAATATTTCGCCCGGCTATGGCGAGGTAGATGTAGGCGGAGACAAAAAAGAACCCGGCCAGCATTGTCGGCAGGACAGTCGATTCCCCCGCCCGCGCCCGGCGTACCAGCCACGCAATCGACAGCATGAAAAACGGGATTGCACCAATGTAGATACCGCCGAAGATATAGGGGTTCACCCCATATTCCGCCCCGAGCGACAGGAACCACTGATTGATCGATTCTAGCATAATGCCTGCCTCTTCGCCGTCACCCGGCACACGGTTACAACAACTTCTCGATATCCTTCGCGATCCTCTCCGGACGGTCCTGTGGGGCATAGCGTTTCACGACACTGCCCTCGCGATCGACAAGAAACTTGGTGAAGTTCCACTTGATCGCCTTGCTGCCCATCAGCCCCGGCGCCTCCGCCTTCATCCAGTCGAATAGCGGGCTGGCATCGTCACCGTTCACATCGATTTTTTCCATCAGCGGGAAAGTGACGTCGAAATTGACCTTGCAGAATTGCGCGATTTCCTCGGCATCGCCCGGTTCCTGTCCGCCGAACTGGTTGCACGGAAAGCCCAACACTTCGAAACCCTTGTCGGCAAAATCCCGATGGAGCTTTTCCAAACCGTCATATTGCGGGGTGAAGCCGCATCTGCTGGCGGTATTGACCACCAGAAGGACCTGGCCCTTCTTGCCGGCGAGGTCGAGTTCCTCGCCTGTGTTGGTAATGACGGTAAAGTCGGCAATCGTGGTCATTCGCTGTCCCTGACTTTCTTGCGATATATGAAATCGAAGCTGTTCGACCATGTCTTCCCGTGATCGGTTGATACCTCGCCGTGCTGACGAACACTGCCATCCTCTCCGAGTGTGTAGGTCATCCGCACCAGTCCCATGGTACCCGGCCCGTTCACTCCACGCCAATAACCGGTCATCACCATCCCGCCTTCGACCGGACCGCCTTCAAACTCGACTCTTCCCGGCGAGGAGCCGATCCAAAGCTGGTGCCAGCGTTCGGTCACGGGATCATAGGCATTGAAACTTCCGCCGCTGGCCCCGCTCAACGGCATCCAGTTTTCCTGTACCGCGCAGCCATTATGCAATCGCTCGATCCGGCTGTCGGCAACCTTGGTTTCGCTGCCATTTGGAAAAACGTCCCATTCACCGAGCCAGAAATCGAACGATGCATATTCTTCGGTGTTACAGCGCGGAGGGCCGGCTTGTGCCGCGGGTTGTGCCGTCGGCGCCTGAGCAACAGCCGCCTGCATGACGACAAGTGCAGTGAGTGTCGTGAACATATCTATCCCCCTA
>JANQPE010000045.1 GCA_028289565.1 Parerythrobacter sp. | reverse complement strand
TCGATTTCTCCGCACCGGTCGCACTCGAAGGGAACCTGCATGCGGCGATCGGCGCGGGGGTTCCCCTGGTTATCGGTACCACCGGGCTGGAAGACATCCACCACCATGCAATCGACAACGCCGCGCGTGACGTGGCGATCATCCAAACCGGCAATACCTCGCTCGGTGTCACCTTGCTCGCCCACCTGGTCCGCGAGGCGGCAGGCAGGCTCGGCCCTGACTGGGATGTCGAAATCGTCGAGATGCACCACCGGATGAAAGTCGACGCACCCTCGGGGACTGCGCTGCTGCTGGGCGAAGCCGCCGCGGAAGCACGCGGCATAGACCTCGCTGCACATCGGGACAGCGGACGCGACGGCGAGACCGGTGCACGCAAGGAAGGTAATATCGGCTTCGCCGCCCTGCGCGGCGGGACCGTGGCCGGCGAACACAGTGCGATCCTGGCAGGGGAGCAGGAACGCATCACCCTGTCCCACAGCGCCGAAAACCGGATGATATTCGCGCGCGGCGCGATGAAAGCAGTCGAGTGGCTGGTTGGCCAAGAGGCTGGGCGTTACACGATGAACGACGTTCTCGGCCTGTGACATCGCTATCATGACCAAGGACCAGATCTTCGAATTCTTCCGCCTTCTGGCAGAGGACAATCCCGAGCCGGAGACCGAACTCCATTACGGCAATGCCTATCAGTTGGTCGTCGCAGTGGCACTATCGGCACAGGCAACCGATGTAGGGGTCAACAAGGCGACGCGGGCACTGTTCGCCGAAGTCGAAACACCCGAGCAGATGCTCGAGCTGGGCGAGGAGGGCCTGAAGGAGCACATCAAGACCATCGGGCTGTACAATTCCAAGGCGAAAAACGTGATCGCGCTCTCGCAATTGCTGGTCGACCACTACGGCAGCGAAGTGCCCGACAACCGCGAGGAGCTGGTCAAGCTGCCCGGGGTCGGGCGCAAGACGGCCAATGTCGTGCTCAACTGTTGGTTCAAACAAGAAACCTTCGCCGTTGACACGCATATCCTGCGCGTCGGCAATCGCACCGGCCTGGCCAAGGGCAAGACGCCCGAACAGGTTGAAGCGAAGCTGGAAAAACGCGTGCCGCAACCCTTCCGCCTGCACGCGCATCACTGGCTGATCCTGCACGGTCGCTATACCTGCAAGGCGCGCACGCCCGAATGCTGGCGCTGCAAGGTGGTGGAACTGTGCAGCTACCGCAAGAAAGTGCCGGAGAAACCCAAGAGGCGCTAGCGTCTCCGGCTCTCGCCGGACGATATCGCCTCATACATCGTCCGCGCTGATCATTTCCTCGCGATCGATCTCGCCGGTCATCGATGCGACCGTAGTGGCCACCGCCGCATCGCCCGAGACATTGGTCGTCGTGCGCATCATGTCCATGATCCGGTCGATACCAGCCACGAATGCAATGGTTTCCAGCGGCACGCCCACAGGAGTGAATACCAGTGTCATCATGATCAGGCCTGCACCCGGGATGCCGGCTGCACCGACCGCGCCCAAAGTCGCGATGATCGATATCAGGACATAGTCGGCCCAACTCAGATCGATCCCGAAAATCTGCGCGCCGAACAATGTCGCAAGGCCGAGATACATCGCCGTGCCGTTCATATTGATCGTCGCGCCCAGTGAGATCACGAAGCTGGCGACGGAATTGCTGACCCCCAGATTACGCCGCGCACAGCGCAAAGTAACCGGCAACGTCGCATTGGAACTGGCAGTCGAATAGCTGACTGCAATCGCGTCGATTATCCCGCGGAAGAAGTCGATCACGGGCAATTTGGCAACGAATTTGATCATCGCCGAATAGATCACGCCAATAATCAGCAGACATCCGAGATAATTGAGAAATACCACCTGCCCGAGCGCCCGCAGGGCGTCGACACCCAGCGTCCCCGCGACCCAGGCCATGAGTGCAAAGACGCCAAACGGAGTCAGCTCCATCACGATCATCGTGACCCTCTGCATGACGACCGAACCGCTTTCGAAGATCTTGAGAACGGGTTGGCCTTCTTCCTTCGCCATCAGGATGCCGATACCGATCAGCAGCGAAAAGATGATCAGCGGCAAGACATCGACATCGGCCATTACCTGAACGGGACTTTGCGGGATTTTCTCCAGCAGCATGTCGCGCCAGGTCGTATCGGGCCGCACCGGCGGTTCACCTGCCTGCAGGATAGACGTATCCACGCCGTCACCAGGCTTGAATACCGTCCCCAGGAACAGGCCAAGCCACGCTGCGATCTGCCCCGTGATCACGAACAGCAGGAGTGCTCGCCAGCCGACACTGCCCAGCTTCCTCAAGTCGCCGATCGACGCGACGCCGGCCACGAGGCTGAAGAAGATCAGCGGTACGACCAGCATCTTTATGAACGCGATGAAGACATCGCCGATGATTTTGATGCCTTCTGCCTCGGGTCCCCAAAACAGTCCCAACGCGATGCCCAGTATCAGCGCCGCGACGACTCTCTGCCATAACGGGATGGCGAACCAGGTTTTCATGCCACAATCCTCTCTCCGACATATATTTCGCCATCGCGAGGAGTCGTGGGCGACGCGGCAATCCACGGCGCCGGCCCATGGATTGTTTCGCATACGCTCGCAATGGCAAAGCGAAAGGTCAAGCTCATGCGAACGCGCCCAGGGCGATCCGGCGATAGATGCGGCTTAGCGTATCGAGGTCGGGCAGGGCCACCGCCTCGTCGCATTTATGCATCGTCGCATTGACCAGGCCGAATTCGATTACCGGGCAAACCGCGCGCAGGAAGCGCGCATCGGAGGTTCCACCACTGGTCGAGGCTTCCGGTTCGATCCCGGTCTCGGCCTTCACTGCATCGGAGATCATTTGCGAGAATTCGCCCGGCGGTGTCAGGAACGGTTCCCCCGAGATGATTGGCAGTGCGGTACCGCCATTCTTCTCCGCAATCGTACCCACGCGCTCGGACAGCGAAGCGCCCGAATGCAGGTCGTTGAAACGGATCGAAATACGGGCCCTGGCCTTGGCCGGGATGACGTTATGCGCCGCATTGCCGACTTCCATCTCGGTGATCTCGAGATTGGATGGCTGGAACCAGTCGGTCCCGTTATCCAGCTCGAGCGCGTCGAGTTCACCGAGGATAGCGACAAGTTTCGGGATCGGATTGTCGGCCAGGTGCGGGTAGGCGACGTGCCCTTGCAGGCCTTCGACCTCGAGCCAGATATTGACCGAGCCGCGCCGTCCGATCTTCATCATATCGCCCAGCCGTTTCACCGAAGTCGGCTCGCCGACCAGGCACAGGTCGGGCCGGTGGCCGTGTTCTTGCATGAAGTCGATCAGCGCCCGTGTGCCATGGATCGCCGGACCTTCCTCGTCCCCGGTGACGATGAAACTGATCGTGCCCGCCTCTTGCGGTACCTCGGCCACGGCAGCGACCATCGCCGCGATCGCGCCTTTCATGTCGACCGCGCCACGACCATAGAGCAGTTCGCCGCGTCGTTCGGGCGCGAAAGGCGCACTGCTCCAGCCTTCACCGGGCGGCACGACATCGAGATGGCCGGCAAAGGCGAAGTGCCTCGATCCTTCGGGGCCGTGCCGAATCGCGAACAGGTTCTCGACCGGCCCGTCGGGCTCCTCGCCTTTCACGAAACGGTGCACTTCGAAGCCGAGCGGCTCGAGCAATTCCTCCATCGTGTCAAACACCAGCCCGGTGGCGGGTGTCACGCTCGGCGCGGCGATCAGTTTCTCGGCGAACAGGCTAGCTTCGGTCATCGCGATGGGAGTAGACCAGCACGGCACCGCTTTCCAGCCGGAGTTGGGCCATGCCTAAAATCGACCTCGCCGCCATCGAACAGACCAATACCACCGGATACCCCCCTCCGTTCGACCGCGAGGTGAAGGGAAGGCTGTATCGCCGCCTTGCCCCTGCCGCCAGGTTGACTAGGCTCGGCGCCAGCCACGTCGTGCTGAAACCCGGTGCTTGGTCGTCGCAACGCCACTGGCACGAGGAGGAGGACGAACTGGTCGTCATGCTCGAAGGCGAAGCCGTATTGGTCGAGGATGGGGGCGAAACCGTCATCGGTCCCGGCGACATACTGGCCTGGCGGGCGGGGGAACGCGACGGGCATCACTTGCAGAACCGCAGCGACGCCGATTGCGTGTTCGTGGCTATAAGCGCAGGCGACCGAGACAGCGATCGCGGCGAATACCCCGATATCGACATGGTGTTCGATGCCGATGGCTATGCACGCAAGGACGGAACCCACTACGAAACCGCGCGCACGCCCTAGTTCCGCTCGGGCTCCGGCAAGGGTCCGGGGGCGAACGCCTCGTCGAGCAGGCGCGCCATGCGCAGCCCGGCCTGTCGGATTCGCCTTTGCGAAACCGGGATCGCCTCCACGATATCCTCCTGCGTTAGCGCGGTTTCGCCGGGTAGATCGCCGGCGCACGGGTCGCGGTCGAAGCTCTTGCGATAGACGATATCACGCGCGATCTCCCAGCTTTCCCGACCCCAGTCGGCAGCCGTCCCACCCGCTAGTTCGGCACGCTCGGCTGTGCTGTAGCGACGCACGATCGGCCGCTCGGTGGAGGTGATCGCGCGTTCGGCCAGCGCACCATCCCAGATCCAGTGGAGATTCATGTTCGGTACGATGCCGTAGGATGCCTTGCGGTCATTGCCACCACGATCGCCCTTGTCGCCCGAATGGAGCGGCATGTGGATGTCGCCGACGAAATGCACCAGGAATGCCAGCGCCTCAAGCCGGATATGCGGCGGCAGGCTTTCATCTGCCAGCAGGCGATGATTGCGCTCGATCTGCGCGGTCACGCAATTGCCGCCGCTGCAATTTGTCCACGGCTCGTAGGCTTCGCAGATCGGCGTCGTGCGGTAATGCCACGCCGCCGTATAGCCCCAGCGCCAGCGCATCCGCCTTACGCAATCGGGCCAGGTCGAGGCATCCTCCAGGCTGCGCAAGGTGCATTCCGGGGTGCCGAGGCGCTTTTCATGGGCCAGCAGCCGTTCGATCCCGCGCAGCGTTTCGGGCTTGATGTTGGCAAGGGCGATCTTCGCTGTCGTGCGATGGCCGAAACCGCCCCACGCCAGCGCAGGGGCCGGGACAAGCGCTGCCAATACCAGCCCACCCGCGGCAGCCAGCCCGGCGATCAGCCCTGCGGCGCGGTCTCGTATTGCTCGATTATCCACTCTTCCTCCACGGCCCCGGCAATCCATTGCTGCATCCATTCGTGTTCCCACATCGCTTGCATATAGGCCTCGGCAAAGCCGGGCACACCCACCCCGTAGGTGATGAACCGGCTGACCACCGGCGCATAGAACACGTCCGCCGCGCCGAAGGTGCCGAACAGGAACGGTCCGCCCTGCCCGAACCGCGCCCGCGCCTCCGCCCATAGCTGGAGCACGCGTACGATATCCCCCTTGCACTGGTCGGAGATCGTGACGCCTTCGTGGCGCTTGCGGACATTCATCGGACATTCTGTGCGCAGGGCAAGGAACGAGCTGTGCATTTCGGCCACCAGCGAGCGGGCCATGCCGCGTGCGGTGTCGTCCTTGGGCCAGAACCGGTCGCGCCCGACCTTGTCGCCCAGATATTCGAGGATTGCGAGCGAATCCCAGATGACCGCCTGGTCATCCCACAGGATCGGCACCTTACCGCTGGATGGTTGAATCTCGCCCATCCGACGCTGGGTCTCGGCCCATTCCTCACCGGCGAAATTGACCAGCAATTCCACGAAGGACAGGCCCGACTGCTTGGCAGCCAGCCATGCCCGTAGCGACCAGCTCGAATAATTCTTGTTGCCGATAATCAGTTTCATCAAACGGCCTCGTTTCCCACCATGATAGCGCGAACACCGCCCTAGTCGTTCATTCTTTCGCTGTCGATGCTGAACGGCAAGGGTAGCAAAGGTGATCCTCCGTCACCTCTTCGATTTGATACTTTTTCATGTTATTCATACTCTTATATCCAGAAGCCACTGGTGACACTTTTTGCAGAACAAGCGCCTTTTCTTAAATCCATCCCCAAAAACCGGATTTCGGCGGATTGTCTGGATGCAGGAAGATGTTTTTGATGCGGCCTGCATGCGATATGCACTTTTGCATGAGTTTGCGTCCCTTCCACCTTGCCTTCCCGGTCGACGACCTCGACGCGGCGCGCGCCTTTTACAGCGGTGTGCTCGGTTGCCGCGAGGGACGCAGCGCCGACACCTGGATCGATTTCGACTTTTACGGCCACCAGATCGTGACGCATTTGGTCGAGAACGCACGCGGTGATACCGGTGCGAACTCGGTGGACGGCCACGGCGTGCCGGTGCCGCATTTCGGCATCGTGCTGGCGATGGACGACTGGCGAGCACTCGCCGAGCGCCTGACCGATGCGGGCATGGATTTCGCGATCCCACCCACGATCCGCTTCAAGGGCAAGCCCGGCGAACAGGCGACAATGTTCTTCCGCGACCCGGCCGGCAACGCGATCGAAATGAAGACGTTTGCCGATGATGCGATGCTGTTTGCCCGATAGCCTCAGTCACCGATAGTCCAAGTCATTGCGAGCAAAGCGAAGCAATCCATGGCGCACCACGAGACCTTTCAGCCTGCCGTTTGCATCATGACGAACCACAAGCGAGGTACAATCCATGCTGGGGCGACCTCGAATTCTGTCCGATGCACATGGCCTATTCGCGAAAATCGCGCGTCAACGGGATGGATGGGCCCTTCCATGGATTGCCGCGGCGCCTCTGGCTCCTCGCAATGACCAAAGTAGGCTAGATCCCCGTATCCTCCAGCACCGCGGCGCGCAGTTCGGGGAGCCCCATGCCCTTTTCGCTGCTGGTGATGTGCAGTTCGGGGTAAGCGGCGGGGTGCTTGCGCGCTTCTTCGGCGACCTTGGCCGCCACCGCCTCCAGCACGCTCGCCTTCACCTTGTCGGCCTTGGTCAGCACCAGGCGATACCCGACCGCCGCCTCGTCAAGCATGGTCATCATGTCGCGGTCGACATCCTTCAGCCCGTGGCGTGAATCGACCAGTACCAGCGTGCGGGCGAGGACCGGGCGGCCGCGCAGATAGGTCCGCATCAGCTTGCGCCATTTCTCGACCACCTTGGGCGGTGCCTTGGCGAAGCCGTAGCCGGGCATGTCGACCAGTCGGAAACGCGTCGGCTCGCCAACTTCGAAAATGTTGAGTTCCTGCGTCCGCCCTGGCGTGACCGAGGTGCGCGCGATCGCCTTGCGCCCTGTCAGCGCGTTGAGCAGCGAGCTCTTGCCGACATTCGAGCGCCCGCAAAAGGCGATCTCGGGCACTGTCGGCTCGGGCAGGAATTTCAGTTGCGGCGCCGACAGGAGGAACTCGACCCGGCCCGAAAAGAGCCGCGCCGCCTCGCGCGCCAACCCAGCCTGCCGCATTTTCTCTTCATCCGTCATCGCGAGGAGCGTGGTGGCGGGGCGATCCGGGGCATCCGCTCACCGCATCCCGGATTGCCGCGCAAGCTACGATTGCTCGCAATGACGAAAGCGGGATGGGCGCCCTCGCTCACGCCTTGCTCTTCTTCTCGCGGGCCTTGGCCTTTTCCTGATCGGCCTTGTCCTTCTCCGCCTGCGCCTTGAGTTGCGGGTGGCGCGAATAGAGATAGGTCTGCTGCGCCAGGGTGAGCACGTTGTTGGTTACCCAGTAGAGCAGCAGGCCCGCGGCAAAGGGCGCCATCACGAACATCAGCACCCACGGCATGATGTTGAATATCTGCTGCTGCATCGGATCCATCGCGGTCGGGTTGAGCCGGAAGGTCAGCCACATGGTCACACCCAGCAGGACCGCGAGCGGACCAATGGCGATGAGGCTAGGCACGTCGAACGGCAGCAGGCCGAACAGGTTGAGGATATGCGCTGGATCGGGCGCGGAAAGGTCATCGATCCACAACGCGAACGGCTTGTGGCGCATTTCGATCGACAGCATCAGTACCTTGTACAGGCCGAAGAAGATCGGAATCTGCAGCAGGAGCGGCAGGCACCCGGCGAGCGGGTTGACGCCTTCCTTTTTGTACAGCGCCATGATTTCCTGCTGCTGCTTCTGCTTGTCGTCCTTGTAGCGTTCCTGAATCGCCTTCATCTTGGGCTGGATCGCCTTCATCGCCGCCATCGAGGAAAACTGCTTCTGCGCGATGGGAAACAGCAGCAGGCGGATGATCACCGTCAGCAGCATGATCGCGACGCCGAAATTGCCGACCAGCGAATAGAGCTGCTTGAGCAGCCACAGGATCGGCCGCTCGATCACGCCGAACCAGCCCCAGTCGATCGCATTGCCGAAACCGGTAATACCCGCCTCTTCGTATCCGTTGAGAATCGCGTTGTCCTTCGCCCCGACGAAGAGCTGCGTCGTGCGCGACACCTGCTGGCCGGCGGCAACAGTGACGGGTTGGTAGATCAGGTCGGCACGATAGGTATCGTTGCCGTTCGCGCGGAAACCCGCCTGCGGATCGCTGCCCTTTTCCGGGGCCAGTGCCGCCATCCAGTAGATATCGGTGAACCCGATCCAGCTTGCCCGGCCTTCGGGCGCATCCGGTCCGTCTTCGTCGAGATCGTCGTAGTCGGGGCCGAACTGCACCCCATCTCCGAAATGGCCGATCGGGCCGGAATGGAGTATCCAGGTGCTAGCACTTGCGGTCTTGCTGGTCCGATTGATCAGAGCAAAGGGGCGCACGACCACCGGGCCACCAGCGGTATTGGCAACCGTCTGCTCGGCGGTGATCATGTAATTCGCGTCTACCGAAAGGTTGATGGCGAAGAGTTGCCCTTCACCGTTGTCCCAGCGCAGGATTACCGGACTGTCCGGCGACAGGGGACCACCCTCGGCCTGCCAAACGGTTTGCGGGCCAGGCACTTTCACGCCTTCACCCACCCAGCCGAACTGGGCGAACTGCTGCGCCGGGGTGCCTTGCGGCGAGAACAGGCGGACCGGGCCGCTGTCCTGCTTGATCGATTCGTTATGCGCCTTGAGCGTGATATCGTCGATCCTGGCTCCCACCGGGTTGACCGAGCCGGCCAGCAGGGGAGCATCGACCGCCTCCCGCCCGGACGCCGCCAGCGAAGTGGCGAGGTCGGCTTTCTCTTCAGCGATATCCAGCGGGTCGGTCAGCCCACCCTCGCGACTGGGCTTGGCAGCGGCGCTTCCCGCCGAAACGTCGACCTGCTCGACGGCCGCCGGTTTATGCGGCTGCGGATAGAGCCACCCCATCGCGGCATCCCAACCGAGAATCAACAGGCCGCATAGCACCACGGCGAGCAGGAGATTGCGCTGGTTTTGCAAGGTTTCGATCCCGTAATCGTCAGTCAGAAGCGTGCTACATAGGTATTACGGCACGGGATCAAAGCCGTGCCCGCCCCATGGGTGGCAGCGCCCTATACGCTTAAGCGCCAGCCATCCACCCTTGATTGCCCCGTATTTGCGCAATGCCTGGATCGCATATTCCGAACAAGACGGCGCGTAACGGCAGGTCGGCGGCAGAATTCGTGAGGGACCCCATTGCCAGACACGCGCCATGAAGATGAAAACATGCTTCACCGTCTGCGTCTCCTCCGCGGGGGATCACCCTTGCCCCGCGCAGCAAGTTCAAGCGCTTCGGCCAATTCGGCGCGTAGCGATGCAAAGTTCCGTTCGACCCCGCGATCGCGCCCGATCAGGACATGGTCGTGATCGGGCAGGCCTTTTTCCGGCAATGCGGCGCGCAGCAATGCGCGAAACCGCCGCTTCATGCGGTTGCGGACCACGGCATTGCCAATCTTCCTGGTGACGGTGATTCCATAGCGCTTGCCCTGTCCGCCATTCGGCCGCGCCAGCAGCACGAAACCCGGCCGCGCAACGCGCAAGCCACGGTTGGCAGCGAGAAACTCGGCCCGCGTGCGAATGGTGGAAAGGGTGGACATGGAACGGGAAATAGCGGGTGAGGCGCTTATGGCCGAGTCTTTTCGTTCAGCCCGGGACGCCGTCAGGCGCGAGGATAGCGCGCGCGCCGATGCACTTGCGGAAAACAAAAAAGGGCCGGAGCTCTCGCCCCGGCCCGTAAGGATATTGTTCGCAGGAGGAACATCGTGAAACGGGGGATCGATACCCCGCCAATCCGGTCAGTAATTGTAAGCTCGCTCGCCATGCTCGCCGAGGTCGAGGCCTTCGCGCTCGACCTCTTCCGAAACCCGCAGGCCCGTCACGAGCCTGGCAATGGTGAAAGCGATCGCCGAACCGGTACCGGCCCACAGGATCGCGACGATGACCGACTTGACCTGGACCCACAGTTGCGAACCGAGCGCGTAATCCGCGCCGCCTGGCCCGCCGAGAACCGGCAGCATGGTCACGGCAGTCCCGACCGAGCCGATAATACCGCCCAATCCGTGAATACCGAAGGCATCGAGCGAATCGTCGAAACCGAGCTTCGGCTTGAGCGACACGACGAACCAGGCACAAACGATTGCCGACAGCGCACCGAGGAGAATCGCTCCGAACGGCCCCGAATTGCCTGCCGCAGGCGTGACGGCGACCAGACCCGCAATGGCCCCCGAGCAAGCACCGAGCAAGGAGGCCTTGTGGCCCATGGCGCGCTCGGCCAGCATCCAGAACAGCACGCCGGCGGCCGTTGCGACGAATGTGTTGATCACCGCCAACGATGCATTGGCATCCGCTTCCAGCGCACTGCCCGCATTGAAGCCGAACCATCCGACCCACAGCAGGCCGGTGCCGATCAGCGTCATGGTCAGCGAATGCGGGGCCATGATCTCTTTCTGGTAGCCCATTCGCTTGCCGAGGATCAGTGCCCCGACCAGCGCGGAAACGCCCGCATTGATATGCACAACGGTACCGCCGGCGAAATCAAGCGCGCCCCATTCGAAGATCAGGCCGCCACCAGCCCAGACCATGTGCGCGATCGGGAAATAGACGATCGTCAGCCAGACGACGGCAAACACCATGAGAGCCGAGAATTTCAACCGCTCGACCAACCCGCCAACGACCAGCGCCACGGTGATAGCGGCGAAGGTCATCTGGAATGCGATGAAGATATATTCGGGGATCGCGACGCCATCGGTAAAGGTCGTCGCGGTGGATTCGAGATTGGTATTGGCAAGGAACAGATTCCCGCCACTGACGAACTTGCCGAGGAAGCCTGCGGGAGCCTCTGGTCCGAACGCCATCGAATATCCGTAAGCGACCCATACGATCATTGCGAGACTGGCGACGGCGATGATCTGGGTCAGTACCGACAGCATGTTTTTGGTACGGACTAGGCCGCCATAAAACAGCGCGAGGCCAGGTACGATCATTGCCATCACCAATATTGTGGCGACGATCATCCAGGCTGTATCCCCCTTGTCGACCGTGGGTGCGGCATCCTGCGCGACAGCCGGGACGGCAGCGAGCAACGACACCCCCGAGGCCCAGGCAAGGCAAGCGATATTCCGGATCATGCTGTTTCCCTTATTCGGCAGTACGAATTTGCTATCTCGCAAGTGCAGCAAAAGCTGTGCCAAATGCGGAAACGACGGATTTCCGGGCAGGGGAATACTGTCATCCGTCCGAAAACGACAGAT
This sequence comes from Parerythrobacter sp., assembly GCA_028289565.1. Taxonomy (GTDB): domain Bacteria; phylum Pseudomonadota; class Alphaproteobacteria; order Sphingomonadales; family Sphingomonadaceae; genus JANQPE01. The sequence continues at coordinate 12,659 of JANQPE010000045.1, read as the reverse complement.
CATTGCTTAAAAAGTAGTCACCGCCTAATTATTAGGCAGTTCAAAGCGGGCAAATACCGGCAAATGATCCGAAGCGCTGGCGGCAAGAGTGGAGTGGTGGACGCCTTGCTCGATGCAGCCCCATTCCCGCGACGCGACGATCCGGTCGAAGCGGGCCACGGGGCGTGGGCTGGGAAAGCTCCGCCCGGGCGAGAGCAATTGCCACCGGAGGTCGAACTCGCGCATTGCTCCGGTCCGGATGCCCCATTGGTTGAAATCGCCGAGCAGAACGGTCGGACAGGCCGGGTCGCATTGCTCCACATGGCGCAATATTGCCCTGATCTGGTCCCGCCGCCGCAGGCCGGACAGGTCGAGATGCGTCCCGACCACCCGGATCCGCCTGCCATCGCAAGCCAGGTCGGCACGCACCGCGCCACGCGGTTCGAGCGTAGGCAGGTCGATCGGTTCCGCATCGAGAATTTCGAAACCGCGGCGCACCAGCAGGGCATTGCCATGCCAGCCAAGACTGCGCGGCCGTTTGGAAACCGGTACCGGGCGCCATGGCGTATCGTCGAGCGCGGTGCGCTTCAGCACGCTGGCGCGCTGCCCCACGCGCCGATCGGCTTCCTGCAGCGCAATGACATCGGCATCCAGTTCACGCAGAACGGCGATGATCCGATCGGGATCCCGGCGCCCGTCCAGCCCCACGGCCTTGTGGATGTTGTAGCTGGCGAAGGTAAGCTGCAAGCGGCGTCTAGTCCGAAGTTTCGCCTGCAATATAGCGGTCCGTCGCCCGGGTGGGCAGCCCGTCGATGCTCGATATGCGCGTTGCCGCCCTGGCTTCCCATTCGGACGGATCGCTTTGCGCATGCGCCTTCTTGAGAGTGGGTCGGTCGCTTTCGAACTCCATGAACGGAACGCCCCAACCGCAACTGGTCTGCACGCTTTCGACGGCGATATCGAAAATCTGCCGCGTTCCGGGGAGCAGAGTGAAATGCGTCGCCAGCGCCTCCCATTCGTCATCGACGGGCAACACAGGCTTGCCGCGCCCATAGATGCGCAGGATCAGCGCCGGCTGCCGGAAATTGCAGACCATCACCGTGATCCGCCCGTCAGCCACCAGATGCGCGTGGGTCTCGTTCCCGGAACCGCCCAGATCGAGATAGGCGACCCGGTCGGGCGCCAGGACGCGAAACGCATCATATCCCTTGGGGCTGAGATTGATCCGCGCATTTTCGGCAGCGGTGGCGACGAAGAAGATCGGCTGTCTGCCAATCATGTCGATCTGCGCGTCGGTGAGCGTGTCGGTGAAATCGGCCATCTCGGCAACCTAGCTTCTCCCCGACAATTCGTCACCCCTGGCTGGGTTTCCCGCTTTCACGGGAATGACGAATGACTTGCAAGAGTCGCAAGTGGGCAGCGCCCGTTGGAAGCGATTCCGGATCAAGTCCGGGATGACGCTACCTTTCCTTGGTCGCACCGAAGGTCAGATCGGGGTTTTTCTCTTCCTGATAGCCGACATCCCACGGCGATTTCGCCATGAACACCAGATCCCCATCGCGATCGCGCGCGAGATTGGCACGATTGAATTCCTCGAAATTCGCCAGCGCCGCATCCGGCCCCTTGATCCAGCGCGCGGTGGCAAAGGGGGCCGCTTCGAGTTGTGCTTCCACCTTGTATTCCGCGGACAGGCGCGAAACGAGTACGTCGAGCTGGAGCTGGCCGACTACACCGACAATCCATTGTCCGCCGATTTCCGGATAGAAGACCTGGATCACGCCCTCCTCGCTGAGATCGTCGAGCGCCTTACGCAACTGCTTGGTCTTGGTCGGATCCTTGAGCTGAACGCGGCGCAGGATTTCGGGTGCGAAATTCGGCAAGCCGGTAAATCGGATCGTATTTTTCTCGCTCAGCGTATCGCCGACGCGCAGCGTGCCGTGATTGGGAATACCGATAATGTCGCCCGCCTCAGCGGTGTCGGCAATCTCTCGATCCTGCGCGAAGAAGAGGATTGGCGAATGGATCGCGATCGGCTTGCCGAGGCCCGACGGCGTCAGCTTCATGCCGCGTTTGAATGTACCCGATACCTGCCGCATGAACGCGATCCGGTCGCGATGGTTCGGGTCCATGTTCGCCTGGACCTTGAAGATGAAACCGGTGACTTCATCACGCTCCGGGCTGACCTGTTCCCCGCCGGCCGGTTGCGGGCGCGGTGGCGGGGCGTATTCGGCGATCGCCTCGATCAGTTCGGTCACGCCGAAATTCTTGAGCGCCGATCCGAAATAGACCGGCGTCAGGTCGCCGTTGCGATAGGCGTCGAGGTCGAATTCGGGGTAGCCAATTTGCGCCAGTTCGGCATTTTCCGCGATCTCGTCGGGAAACGAAGGATTTTCGTCGCGCGCGCCGAGAAATTCCTTGCTCACGCCTTCGGGCCGCGCGATCGATCCACTGGCGAAGTCGAGCACACCTTCGAACTGCCCGCCCATCCCGACAGGGTAGGCCTGCGGCGAGACGTCGAGCGCGAGCATGTCGGCGATTTCGTCGAGTAGCTCGAATACCGGCCGTCCTTCGCGATCGACCTTGTTGACGAAGGTGATGATCGGCACCGAGCGCAGGCGGCAGACTTCGAACAGCTTGCGCGTCTGCGGTTCGATGCCCTTGGCCGCGTCGATCACCATGATCGCCGAATCGACCGCGGTCAGTGTGCGATAGGTGTCTTCGGAAAAATCCTCGTGGCCCGGCGTGTCGAGCAGGTTGAAGGTAATCCCGTCCCGCTCGAAGGTCATTACGCTGGATGTGACCGAAATGCCGCGCTGCTGTTCGATCTTCATCCAGTCCGAGCGGGCGCGACGCGCCTGTCCGCGCGCCTTGACCTCTCCGGCAAGATGAATGGCGCCGCCCTGCAGCAGCAACTTCTCGGTCAGCGTCGTCTTGCCCGCGTCAGGGTGCGAAATGATCGCGAAGGTGCGGCGGTTGGACATGGAGAAACCGGAGCGCGATCAGCCGCGCAGCTCCGCCCCCTGTCTGGCTGCCGCTGACACCACCTTGTCGGAAATCGCCTTGATCTCTTCGTCGGTGAAGCTCCTTTCGCCCGGCTGCAGCGTGACTTCGATCGCGAGCGACTTCCTGCCCTCGGGCACGCCTTGCCCTTCGAACAGGTCGAAGACACGCGCATCCACGAGGTGCCGCTTGTCCGCCCCGCGCACCGCGCGCAGCAAGTCGCCGGCCGGTAGATCGGAAGGTACAAGAAAGGCAAAGTCGCGTATCACCGGCTGCAAGGAAGGTGGATCGTAGGTCGTGCGGGCGAAATTTCCGCCACCTTTCCTGACCGGAAGTGCATCAAGAAACAATTCAACCGCCGCCACGGGTCCATCGACATCGAACGCCTTGAGCGTCGTCGGATGCAGCATTCCGAAGCGGGCAAGCACGTTTTTCGGGCCGAGCCGCAGCGTGCCCGACTGGCCCGGATGGAACTGCGGACCGGCCTCACCCATCACCATCAGCTTGCCGACCGGGGCACCGGCCTCCGCCAGCAGCGCGAGCGCTTCGGCCTTGGCGTCGAAAGCATCGAAACCCTGGGCCTTGCCGCTGGCCCATGCACGTGGCCGACGCTCACCGGCCAGTACCACGCCCAAAGTCGACCGCTCATCGCTCGAGCCGTCAGCAGCCCGGAAATAGCGGCGGCCCAGCTCGAACAGGCGCAAGCCCGATGCACCGCGATCCAGATTGCTCTTAGCCGCTGCCAGTAACGCGGGAAGCAGCGACGGACGCATCGCCTTCATGTCCTCGCTGATCGGGTTGTCGAGCACCCAGAGCGGTTCGCCGTCAGCGAAGTGTTCCGCATCGGCCATGGGCAGAAATGCCCAGGTCACCGCTTCGTTCAACCCGCGCGCGGCAGCGGCCCGGCGTAGCTTGCGCTCGAGCTGCTGCTCGGGAGTCGCGGTCGGTCGTGCGACACCATCGGCGCGGGCCAGCGGCACGCTCTCGACTGCATCGAGGCCGTGTATCCGCACCACTTCCTCGACCAGATCGGCGGGGCCCTCGATATCGTGGCGGCGTAACGGGGCCGTGACAGTCCACGGCACGGAACCTGCATCGACGGCAAAGCCGAGCGATTCGAGAATACCCGCCTGCTCGGCCGGGTCGACCACGACACCGCCCAGCCTTGCGGTCAGGCCAGGATCGAAGGACAGTATTTTCGCCTCGCCGGGCGGCGCCCCCGCGCGGATGGCTTCGGTTGGTTCGCCGCCGCAGATTTCGACAATCAGAGCGGTCAGGATCGCCAGTCCATCGTCGAGGAAGGCCGGGTCGACACCGCGCTCGAACCGGGTCCGCGCATCCGAAGCAAGGCCAAGCCTGCGGCCCGTCACACCGATCCGTTCGGGGTCGAAATAGGCGATTTCGAGCAACACATCCGTGGTACTCCCCGAACAACCCGAATGCTCGCCCCCCATGATCCCGGCAATGTCATGCACCCCATTGTCATCGGCGATCACCGTCATGCTGTCATCGAGCGTGTAGGTCTTCTCGTTCAGTGCCAGCACTTGCTCGCCGGTCCGGGCACGACGGGCAACGACCGGCCCGCTGAGCTTTACCATGTCATAGGCATGTGCCGGGCGACCATAGGCCAGCATCACGTAATTGGTGATGTCGACCAAGGCCGAAATCGGGCGCTGGCCCGCACTCATCAGCCGCTGCTGCATCCATTCGGGCGAAGCGCCGTTAACAACCCCTGAGATAACGCGCCCATGGAAAGCCGGGCACCCCTCGGGATCGTCGGTACGGATTTCGACCGGGCAGGGGCCTTTCTCCGCGATCCCGGGAACGGCGACCGGCTTGAGCGTGCCCAGCCCGGCCGCGGCAAGGTCGCGGGCAATACCGTAAACACCCATGCAATCGGGCCGGTTGGGTGTAATCGCGACATCGAATATCGGTGATGCGCCATTATAGTCGGCGAAGTTTTCGCCGATCGGTGCATCTTCGGCCAGCTCGATAATCCCGTCATGCTCGTCGCCCAGTTCCAGTTCGCGCACCGAGCACATCATGCCGTTGCTTGTCACACCGCGGATTGCACTCTTGCGCAATTCCATGCCGTTCGCAGGGACGACGGCACCAGGCAGGCCAAGCACCCCTTTCATCCCAGCGCGGGCATTCGGAGCTCCGCATACGACCCGCAGCGGATCGCCTTCCCCCATGTCGACAGTCAGGACCTTCAGCTTGTCGGCGTCGGGGTGCTTGTCGGCCGTCAGAACCTGCGCGACGCGGAAGCCCGCCAGCCGCTCGGCCGGGTCTTCGATGCCCTCGACCTCGATCCCGATCGCGTTAAGCCTGGTTGCTATATCAGCAACCGGTGCCTCGGTCTCGAGATGATCCTTGAGCCAGGCGAGCGAGAACCTCATGCGCGCGCTCCTACACCGGCGGAAAGCGTCGGCTGATCGAATGGCGAGAAGCCGTAATGCCGCAACCAGCGGACATCACCGTCGAAGAAGGCGCGCAAATCGTCCATCGCGTATTTGAGCATGGCGAGCCGGTCGACGCCGACACCGAAAGCGAAGCCTTGCCATTCATCGGGATCGAGCCCGGCGGATTCGATGACCCGGCGATTGACGACACCCGATCCGAGCAGCTCCATCCATGCATGACCGGGCGCATCGCCGTCACCGCCCAGCACCCGCCGTCCCTTCTCGATCGCAAAGCCGACATCGACCTCGACCGACGGCTCCGTGAAGGGGAAGTAGGACGGACGCAGGCGAAGGACGATATCCTCACGTTCGAAAAATGCCTTGAGGAAGGTCTCCAATGTCCATTTCAAATGCCCGAGATGAATGTCGCGATCAATCACCAGCCCTTCGATCTGGTGGAACATCGGCGTGTGCGTGGCATCGCTGTCCGAGCGATAGACCCGGCCGGGCGCGATGATCCTGATCGGCGCGCCCTGCCCCATCATCGAACGGATCTGCACTGGAGAGGTATGCGTGCGCAGGAGCATCCGGCGCCCTTCATCATCGGCATCCGGGAAATAGAACGTGTCGTGCATCGCGCGCGCAGGATGGCTTTCCGGCATGTTGAGTGCGGTGAAATTGTGCCAGTCGTCCTCTACTTCCGGCCCGGTCGCCACGGCAAAACCCATATCGGCGAAGATCTCCGCCAGTTCGTCCATCACCTGACTGACGGGATGCACGGTGCCTTGCGGTGCTTCGGGGGCGGGCAAGGTCAGATCGAGAGTATCCGAAACGAGTTGCGCTTCCAGCACGGCACTCTCGAGGGCCTCTTTCCGGCCGGCTATGGCATCGGCGATTTCCGTCCGGGCAGCCTGTATGACGGGTGCCTGCTCCTGTCGTTCTTCTGGACTCATCTGGCCAAGCGTCTTCAGCAGTTGGCTGACCCAGCCCTGCTTGCCCAGCGCTTCCACGCGCAGGCTCTCGACTGCATCGATATTGTCGGCTGCCGCGACCGCTTGCAGCGCGGCTTCCTTTCGGGATTGCAACTCGTCCATGCGAAGGCCCGCTAGCGGCTATTTACGGGCAACGCAAAGCGCTTCTGGCCCGCGATGCCCGGTCGATCCCCCTCTCGGTCTCGTCAAGCGGTCCCGCATGGCAAAAAGGGCGATCCGTCCGGACCGCCCCTTCCTTCCCGAATTCGCTGCTGCAATTACGCCGGCAACGCTTTCTTGGCCTGGTCGATAATCGACTTGAAAGCGGCGCTTTCATTCATCGCGAGATCGGCCATGACCTTGCGGTCCAGCTCGATGCCGGCGAGCTTCACACCATGCATGAATTGCGAATAGGTCAGCCCTTCGGCACGGACAGCAGCGTTGATCCGCTGGATCCATAGCGCACGGAAATTGCGCTTTTTGACCTTACGATCGCGATAAGCGTACTGGCCGGCTTTTTCGACCGCCTGGCGCGCAACGCGAATGGTGTTCTTGCGACGGCCGCGATAGCCCTTGGCCTGGTCGAGCAACCGCTTGTGCTTCTGGCGCGTGGTGACGCCGCGTTTGATGCGAGGCATATCTCTTTCTCCTTAACCCGGCTCAATCGAGGCCGTATGGTGCCCATTTCTTGATCGTCTTCGCATCGGCATCAGAGATCACGGTGGTGCCACGGTTCTGGCGGATATATTTCGCATTGTGACTGATCAGGCGGTGGCGCTTGCCCGCGACACCATGCTTGACCTTGCCTTTAGCGGTGATCTTGAAGCGTTTCTTCACACCGCTCTTGGTCTTCAGCTTGGGCATTTTCATCTCCTTTACGAGAGGCACGTCCAGCCAGCCCTGGCAGCCCTTTCGGCCAGGCCAGCAGATGAATCACGTGTCAGTGAAGGGCGCGCCTCTAAGAGGAAGGCATGCAAAAGGCAAGTGTCATTTGGCCCGGGCCGATCCCCCCATCGCCTCGAGCACATCCTCGAGCCGTGCGGGTTCACCCAGTGCAATCACCGTACCATCGCTATCGGCATCGAGCGGGTTGCCCTGCCAGTCGCTCATCGTGCCACCGGCGCCCTCGACCACGGGCACGAGTGCGGCATAATCGTGCAGCTTGAGCCCGCTTTCGACAACGATGTCCAGATGCCCCGAGGCGAGCAGGGCGTAATTGTAGCAATCGCCGCCATAGACCGGCCATGGATGTTGCGGGTAGGCCTTGGCGACGAGGCGCAGATAGGCATCGGCCTCGCTTTCCGAAAAGCAGTGCGGGCTGGTCGTGGCGACGGTCGCTTCCTGCAACGACGGACAAGGCCGCACGCGCACTTCGCTGCCGTTGAAAGTCGTGCCCTGGCCGATCACGCCTATCCAGCGTTCGCGCAGGACCGGCTGGTCGATCGCGCCAAGCACCGGCCAGCCGTCCTGCATCAGCGCGATCAGCGTCCCGAAAATGGGCCGCCCCGCCATGAAGCTCTGCGTGCCGTCGATGGGATCCAACACCCATTGCCGTGCAGCGCCTTCATTGCGGGTTCCGTATTCCTCGCCGACGATACCGTCTTCGGGAAATTCCCGCTCGATAAGCCTGCGCATGGCAGCTTCGGCCGCACGATCGGCTTCGGTCACGAAAGTACGATCGGCCTTGCGCTCGGCGCTCCATTCGCCGCGAAAGAGCGGGCGAATCGCATTCCCTGCAGCATCGGCGAGACGGTGAGCCAAGGCGATTTCTTCGGTGAATTGCATTGCCACTCCCTGCTGTGCAGCTCGATCCCGGTCAAGCGAATGCCCTTGCCTAGTGCAAGCGAAACACGCTAGCCAACTGCAAAGCTCGTGAGGGAACGGGTCGCATATAATGGCTGACAGCAAGGCTGACGCCGACATCATCCACCGTGAAATGGCGCCGCTTTCCGGCACATCGGTCGATGGGCAACCACTTTCGGAAAATCGCGCGGCCGCATCCGATATCGCACCGTGGGTCGCGCGCGTCGTGTCGGCCAAGATCACCAATGCGCCGGACAGCCGGATCTCTTGCGGCATGTGCAACGACCTCATCTATGTCCGCGCCATATTCGATGGGCGTTGGACAGCCGATACGGCCGATGGTCATGGCAGATACGAAAACGAAGTGCTGCTCTTCGGCCAACACTCCAAGTTCATGCCGCTGACCTGCACCGGTGATATCATGTCGGCCGGATTCGGGTTGCGCCCGGGGGCCTTTCACGCGCTGACCGGGCGCAAGGCCAGTGAGATCCTTGATCGGATCGAGCGGGTCGACCTGTACGGCATAATGCAGGATGACCTGCGCGAAACCTTCACCTCCGACAGCACGCCGGAAGAATGGAACCTGACACTGGAGGAAGCCTTTCGTCGCTTCATCGCCCGGGTACAGCCCGACCCGCCAGACCCGGTTGCAACCGCTTTCGAACTCGCCGCGTTCGCTGATCCGGGACTGTCGCTGGCAGGCTTTGCCGAAAGCCTTGGCATCAGCCTGCGCAAGCTGGAGCGTATCGTAAGGCGCGATTTCGGGCTTACGCCGAAAAAAGTTCTCCGGCGCGCCCGCGCGCTCGATCTCGCGGCACAGCTATGCGGCGTAGCCGATGACGAGGAAGAGGACGAGATGATGCTGCGCTATTTCGACCAGTCACACCTGATCCGCGAATTCACGGCCTTCTTCGGCGTCACTCCGCGTGAATTCCGTTCCCATCCGCGTCCATTGCTGACGATCACGCTCGAACAGCGCCAAGCCAGGCGGCTCGAAGAACTCGCTCGTATCAATCCGGGCGCTAAACACCCGTGGCGGGCGGATTAGGCGGGGCCTAGTCGAACAGGCTCGAAACCGAACTTTCATCCGCAATCCGGCGAACCGCCTCTCCAATCAGCGGAGCAATGGTGATGATGCGGATGGATTTGCTGTCCTGCGCGGCATCGGTCGGGCGGATCGTATCGGTGATGACCAGCTCGGTCAGCTTCGAGCCGTCCACCCGGGCAACCGCCCCGCCCGACAGCACGCCGTGCGTGATATAGGCAGCGACGGAACTGGCACCGTGTTCGAGCAAGGCTTCGGCAGCGTTGCACAAGGTCCCCCCCGAATCGACGATATCGTCGATCAGGATGCAGTGCCGCCCCTTCACGTCGCCGATAATGTTCATCACTTCGGATTCGCCCGGCCGGTCGCGGCGCTTGTCGACGATCGCCAGCGGCGCGTTGTCGAGCCGCTTGGCCAATGCGCGGGCGCGGACCACGCCGCCGACATCGGGAGAAACGACCATAAGCTCCTGATCGCCGTATCGCGCCTGGATATCGGCGGCCATGACCGGCGCGGCGTAGAGATTGTCGGTAGGGATATCGAAGAAACCTTGAATCTGGCCCGCATGCAGATCGACCGCAAGTACCCGATCGGCACCCGCCTGGGTAATCAGGTTGGCCACGAGCTTGGCCGAAATCGGAGTGCGCGGCCCGGGTTTGCGATCCTGCCGCGCATAGCCGAAATAGGGCACCACGGCCGTGATCCGTTTGGCCGATGCACGCTTGAGCGCATCAATGCAGATCAACAATTCCATCAAATTGTCATTCGCCGGGAAACTGGTCGGCTGGATCAGGAACACGTCCTCGCCACGGACATTCTCGTGAATCTCGACGAAGATTTCCTCGTCGGCAAACCGGCGGACACTGGCATCGGTGAGAGGCATTTCGAGATAGGCCGCCACCGCACGCGCAAGCGGTAGGTTCGAGTTGGCCGACATGATCTTCATCGATGGGTTCCCCTTGGCGGCAGCGAATCGCGCAAAGCGAGGCTTAGCCGAGCGTCATGGCTTTGCAACAGAGCCGAAGCGGCTTTCCCCATGGACGCAAGGCCTGCAAGGTTCCGAGCAGCTTGGTCGCGCCTTCTACCGCCGATTTTCGGCTGTCCTGCGCGAGTTGTTCGAGACGCGTCGCCATGGACAGGCTACCCGGTTCTGTGCTCGCCCTTGATCCAGCGAACCGTGCCAGACGAGGCACGCATGACAACGCTTTCGGTCGTCATGCTACCGCCCCGCAGGCGTTTCACTCCATCGAGCAACGAGCCATCGGTCACGCCGGTCGCAGCGAAAATGCAGTCGCCCTTGGCGAGATCTTCCAGCTTGTAGATCCGGTCGAGATCTTCGATCCCCCATTTGGCCGCGCGACGTTTTTCATCTTCGTTACGGAATACAAGGCGACCGTTGAATTGCCCGCCGACACAGCGCAACGCGGCAGCCGCGAGGACGCCCTCCGGCGCACCGCCTTGCCCCATATACATGTCGATCGTCGTGTCGGGATCGGTCGTGGCAATGACTCCGGCGACATCGCCATCTCCGATCAGGACCACGCCGCAACCCAGCCCACGCAGTTCGGCTATGATGTCGGCATGACGAGGACGGTCAAGTACGCAGACGATGATTTCGTCGGGCTCGACGCCCTTCGCGTCGGCAATGGCGGTGACATTTTCCGTCACGCTCTTTTCGAGGCTGATAATCCCTTCGGGATAGCCGGGACCGACCGCCAGCTTATCCATGTAGGTATCGGGCGCATTGAGCAGGCAGCCTTCTTCCGCCGCCGCAAGGACCGCCAGGGCGTTCGGGCCGGCCTTGGCCGTGGTCGTAGTCCCTTCCAGCGGGTCGAGCGCGATATCGATCTTCGGCCCCCTCCCAGGAGCGCCACCAACCTTTTCGCCGATATATAGCATCGGCGCTTCGTCGCGCTCGCCTTCGCCGATCACGACAGTACCGTCCATGTAGAGTTCGTCGAACGCCTTGCGCATTGCTTCGACGGCAACGGCATCGGCCGCTTTTTCGTCACCCCGCCCGATCAGTTTCGATGCGGCAACCGCCGCGGCCTCGGTGACGCGCACCATTTCGAGGACGAGCACCCGGTCCAGAACGGTGCTCGATTGCGGTTTCTTCGTGTCATTCATCGCGAATTCAGCCCCTACGGTCAGCTTGGCGGCGCTTTAACAGGGAGCGCGCGAATGTCGAGGAATGTCCTGCCGGCCGCGCTCGCATCGGCATTTCTCATCCAGCCCCTATCAGCTCAAGGCACCGCCCCAGTCACGGCCGAAGAGGCCATTGAAGAAACACGCAATGCCTATGGCCCCCAACCACCAGAACCGGAATGCGAAGAAGGCGAACCCGGTGAGATCGTCGTTTGCGCGCGCTTGGAGGAGCAATCGCAATTTCGCCTGCGCACCGACAAGCAGGTCGAGGACGATTATGCCCGTGCCACGATGAACAAGGGCGATCCCAAGGCCCCCGATGTTGCGGGGCCGGGCATCTTCAAGGGCGAGCCGACTGTGGGGAGTCTGTGCATTCCCGGCCTGCAGAAATGTCCGCCGCCGCCGGCCTATTTCATCGACTTTTCCGAACTGCCCGAAACGCCCCCCGGATCCGATGCGGACCGCGTCGGTCGAGGCCTCGCACCGAAAGGCAATGACGAAGGCGACAGTCCACCATCCGGCTCGGATGGCGAAGTCCGGACTGGGCGGGATGAGGCCGCAGAGCCGGAATGATCAGCCTTCGATAATCTGCATCACCAGCGGCGATGCAGTGAGATTGTCGGACCCGTCGAGCAATTCGATGGCATGAGCGACATTTCGCCCCGGGCCCTCATGCGCGACCATGGCCACGAGCACTTCACCACCCTCGGACCGCCTCCCTTGCTGTATCAGGCTCTCGATCGAAACATCGGCATCGCGCATGGCGGCAGTGATCTCGGCCAGCACGCCAGGCCTGTCGGCAACGGTAAAACGCAGATAGGTTCGTCCGATGCGATGTCCTGACTCGGCGCGCTGCATCGGGACAAGTTCTCCGGTGGGAACCGAGAATGCCGGCCCCGCTTCGCCCCGGGCGATATCGATCAGGTCGGCAACGACTGCGCTGGCAGTCGGCCCGCCGCCGGCACCCGCCCCCTGGAACAGCAAGCGCCCGGCGAAATCGCCTTCGGCCACAACCGCATTCGTCGCGCCGGTCACATGCGCCAGCGGGTGCGCTTTCGGCACCAGACAGGGCTTGACCCACTGGAGCAACCGGTCTGCATCGTCGTCGCCCGGTTCGATATCGGTCATCCCGATCAGGCGGATGACATAACCGAGCTGGTCGGCCCGGGCGATGTCTTGCGCGCGAATACGCGAAATTCCCGTGCATTCGACACCGTCGAAATCGAGACGTGCGCCGAACCCGATCGAAGCGAGAATCGCCAGCTTGTGGGCTGCGTCCACACCTTCGACGTCGAAAGTCGGATCGGCTTCCGC
>JANQPE010000044.1 GCA_028289565.1 Parerythrobacter sp. | reverse complement strand
GTGTACGGCCCTTGCCGGCAAGGGCCGTACACTGGTGATCTATATGGGCGTGAAAACCGCACCGCAGATCGCCGAGAAACTGATGGGCGACGGACTTGCGCCCGATGTTCCGGTTGCCGTGATCGAAAATGCCGCACGCCCGGCAATGCGTGTGCTGCGCGGCTTGCTTGCCGGCCTCCCCGAACTGGTCGAGCGCGAAGCAGTGAAAAGTCCCGCCCTGATCGTTATCGGAGAAGTTACCGCACGCAAGGATGCCGATGTTGCCGCGCTCGCGCAGGAGGCGGTCCGATGAAAATCCTCACCGGTAACGATCTCAAGACGGGCGCGGTGGTCTGGTGGGACGGCGTAAGCTGGTCAATCCATGTCGAAGATGCCGTCGATGCCGGCGAAAGTGCCGACGATATCGCAGCACGCGAAGAGGCCCTGCGCCGGGTCAACGTCCCCTACGCGATCGAAGCGGAAAAGACCGAAAACGGCATCCGCCCGGCACATATCAAGGATCGCATACGCGCGCTCGGCCCGACCGTCCGTCCTGACCTGACATTGAAACCGGCTGATCCCGAAGCCGGAAACTGGGTGATTTAGGCATGTATCGCTACGACCACTACGATCAGGCCATGGTCGATGCGCGCGTCGCGGAATTTCGCGACCAGGCTCAACGCCGCCTCGACGGCAAGCTGACCGAGGACCAGTTCAAGCCGCTGCGGCTGATGAACGGACTCTACCTCCAGCTTCACGCCTATATGCTGCGCGTCGCCATCCCCTACGGCACACTCGACAGCCGGCAGATGCGCATGCTGGCCGATATCGCCGAGAAATACGATCGTGGCTACGGCCATTTCACCACCAGGCAGAACATCCAGTACAACTGGATCAAGCTGGAAGATGCCGCGGATATTCTCGCCGACCTGGCCACGGTCGAAATGCATGCGATCCAGACCAGCGGCAATTGCATTCGCAATATCAGTTCCGACCATTTCGCAGGGGCCGCAGCGGACGAACTGGTCGATCCTCGCCCCTATGCCGAATTGCTCCGCCAATGGTCGAGCTTCCATCCAGAATTCAGCTACCTGCCGCGCAAGTTCAAGATCGCGGTGATTGCCAGCGAAAGCGATCGGGCGGCAATGAGGTTGCACGATATCGGGATCCGGATCGTCGAAAAGGGCGGTATGTTGGGCGCGGCCTTCTACGTCGGGGGCGGAATGGGCCGCACGCCGATGATTGCTCCGCTCGTCCGCGATTTCGTCCCGCTCGACCAGCTTGTCACCTATGCCGAGGCCTGTCTCAGGGTCTACAATCGTCATGGGCGGCGCGACAACAAGTACAAGGCGCGGATCAAGATCCTCGTCCACGAACTTGGCGCGGAGGAATATACTCGCCAGGTCGAGGAAGAATTCGCACATCTTCTCGGGCAGGGCATCGAGCCACCTCTGGCCGAGTTGGAGCGGATCAAGGACTTCTTCCCCGATCCCGCCTTTTCCACCGATGCACCGACCGATATCGACCGTTCGGATTCCGCCTTCGCCCTTTGGGTCGATCGGAACACGCACCCGCACAAAATACCCGGCCATGCCAGCGCGGTCATCAGTCTGAAGCCAGTTGGCGGCATCCCTGGCGATGCCACGGCAGGGCAGATGCGGCTTATGGCAAATCTCGCCGAGCGCTACAGCTTCGACGAATGCCGCGTGATGCACACGCAGAATGTGGTATTGCCGCATGTCCGCATGGCCGACCTGCACGCAATCTGGACAGAGCTGGAGGCAGCCGGTCTGGGTTCGCCGAATCTCGATACAATCGAGGATATCATCGCCTGCCCCGGCCTCGACTATTGCAGTCTGGCCAATGCCCGTTCGATTCCCGTCGCGCAGCGTATCCAGGAACGCTTCGCCGAAACGGGCCGGACCGAGGTTCTGGGTGAACTCAAACTCAAGATCTCCGGTTGCATCAATGCCTGCGGACACCACCATGCCGGCCATATCGGCATTCTGGGTGTCGACCGAAAGGGAGTGGAGAATTACCAGCTCCTGCTCGGCGGCAGCGAGGCGCAAGACACCGCGCTTGCCAAGATTACCGGCCCGGGCTTCGACGAGGAAGGTATCGTCGACGCGGTCGAGAAGGCGACCGATGTCTATCTCGACCAACGCCAAGGGGGGGAACGCTTCCTCGATACCTATCGCCGGATCGGCATGACCCCGTTCAAGGAGGCGCTTTATGGCTGAGTTGCTGCGCTTTCGCGACGACGAAGCGGTCGATCACCCCGCGGTAACGGTTGATTCCTTCCTCGGTCAGTCCAACGCCAATGCCGTCAGAATCGAACCGGGCGACGATGCCCGCGCATTATTGCCACATCTGGATCAGGTCAGCCTGGTCGAGGTGAATTTTCCCGTCTTCGGCGACGGTCGCGGTTACTCGGCCGCACGTATTCTGCGCGAGGCTGGTTACACCGGCGAATTGCGTGCAGTAGGCGACGTCCTCGTTGACCAAATCGCACTCATGCGCCGTTGCGGCTTCGATGCATTCGAACCGGACAAGCCGCTCGACGATGCAGATGTCGAAACGGCATTGGCACGCTGGCCGCATGTCTACCAGCCCACAACCGATGGGCGCGTTCCCATCCGGACCAAACGTCATGAATGAGATGCGCGCAATCGACCGGATCGATACTGGCCCGCGCTTCACCGAAGCCGATGCGGAACGCCTGAACACCATGTTCGCCGATGCGGATGCGCTGGGAATGCTCGCTACGCTCATCGACAGCGGGATCGCCGAACACCTTGGCATTGTTTCGAGCTTTGGTGCGGAAAGCGCGGTACTCCTTCACCTTATTGCACAAGTCGATCCGGATATGCCCGTCCTGTTTCTCGAAACCGGCAAGCATTTTCCCGAAACTCTCGCTTATCGCGATACGCTGGTCGCGCAGCTTGGCCTCACCGGTCTGGTGAACCTGATGCCGGATGAGCGGGAACTGGTCGCAAAGGACGAAAACGGCCTGCGCTGGTCTTACGATCCCGATGGCTGTTGCGAGATTCGCAAGGTAAGGCCTCTGGCGCGCGCATTGGCCGGTTTCGACGCGACGCTGACCGGGCGCAAAGCATTCCAGTCCGCCACGCGGGCCAGCCTCCCCCGGTTCGAGATCGATACGTCGGATGCTCAGGGACGTTTGAAGATCAACCCGCTGATCGACTGGGATGCCGGTCGGATCGCTGCCTATTTCGAGGAACACGACCTGCCGCGTCACCCCCTGGTCGAGCAAGGTTACCCTTCGATCGGTTGCTCACCGTGCACCAGCAAGGTCGCACCGGGCGAAGATCCACGCTCTGGCCGTTGGAAAGGCTGGGACAAGACCGAATGCGGTATTCACGTGCCTTTGAGTGAAGATGGTGAGTTGCCTCCCGGATACGATCCGGCATTCTGAACTAGAGCCATTTCTTCTTGCGATACCAGTGGGCGGTCGATTTGAGGCCCTCGCGGGTCGGTATGCGCGCCTTCCACAAGGCTTGGGGCACATGGCGCGCAGGGTCCGCGACCCAGTCCGGATGAGTCATGTACCCGACCCGGTCCACAGTCAGCCTCGCCTTGCGCCCGCGAACCAGCCGATCAGCGCGCGCCATTAGCGACAGCATGTCCTTCGACAGGTGCGGCACCCACGGATGGCGGCCGACCGCCCACCCGATCGTCCTGGCGACATCGCGGTGTGTCCAACCGCCTTCGCGTCCGTCGTCCGGCTCGAAGATGCAATGCGTGACCTCTTCCGAGGACGGGATGAGCGCCACCAACAGCTCTGCGAGGTCGTGGACATGGATCAGCGAGCTGCGCCCTTCGGGCGGCATCGGCACCACACCCATTTTCGCCATCCGGAACATTTCGAAATAATCGACATCACGCGGCCCATAGACGCCCGGCGGGCGAACGATGGTCCAGTCGAGCCCGCTCGCCGCAACGATCCTTTCCGCTCGGGCCTTGGACGCGCCATAGGCGGACAAGTCGGGTTCACGTGCCGCCAGCGACGAGACGAAGATGACCCGCGGGACACCTGCGGCAACCGCCGCCTCGACCAGCTCCAGTGTTCCCGCGACATTGACGGTTTCAAATTCCTCGGGCTGTGTCGTGCTGGTCAACCCGGCAATATGAACCACTACCTCGGCATCCGAAACAAGCCTCCCGAGAGCAGCGCGATCCGACAGGCCCCCACCGACCCACTCAACGCCCTCCCTGCGATCCGAAGGTATATTGCGCGCCAGCGCGCGGGCACTCTGCCCCTTGCGTTCCAGAACATCGAGTAAAGCCTGGCCAACGAAGCCTGTTCCCCCGGTCAATGCAATCGTCATAACATCACCATGTGATCGCGATGGATCACAGCGGAACGCGGTGCATGACCGAGCGCTTCAGCCTGCTCGGCCTGCCGCAACCCGGCAATCTTGCGACAGGCTTCGGAATCGTATTCGACCAGGCCTTGCGCCAATACCGTATCATCGGGTGCCCTCACGCTGCACAATTCCCCGCGTGTGAAGTCGCCCTCGACCTCGGTAATGCCCGCGGCCAGCAAGCTGCCTCCCCGCGCCAGGGCATCGCAGCAGCCCTTATCGACATACAGAGTGCCGACAGGGGCCATACGACCACCAATCCACGCCTTGCGGGCCCGATCTTGTCGGCGGGCGCGGAATATCGTGCCACGATCACTGCCGACTGCCTTTGCAAGCGGCCTGGCATGCGTGCCGTTGACAATGACCAAGGCCATTCCGGCACGTGTAGCGATTTCCGCAGCCTGCAATTTCGATGTCATTCCACCCGAACCGAGACCCGATGCCGATCCCGATCCGGCTGCTTCATGCAACCGTGACTCGATATCCTCGACAACGCGGATCAGCATTGCCCCCGGCTCGGCGGGATTGCGATCGTACAACCCATCGACATCGGACAGCAATACAACCGCATCGGCCTTTATCGCCTGGGCGATTCTGGCAGCCAGCCGATCATTGTCTCCGAAGCGGATTTCTTCCGTCGCAACGCTGTCGTTCTCGTTTACGATCGGAACCGCGCCGGCATCGAGAAGCCGTTCAAAAGTGCCGGTTGCATTGAGATAGCGCCGTCGGTCCTCCAGGTCGTCAAGCGTCAGGAGTATCTGCGCGGCGTCCAGTCCATTCGCCGCCAGTGCCTCCGACCATAGCTTAGCAAGTGCAATCTGGCCCACCGATGCCGCAGCCTGGGCAGCAACGAGGTTGTCGCGTGCCGATCCGGTCTTCTCCAATGTTCCCATGCCAAGCGCGATGGCGCCCGAACTGACCACGATCACCTGCTGCCCCTGCGAGTGCATTTCCGCGATCTCGGCAACCAAGCCGCCAAGCCAGTCATGCCGTGCCACTCCCTCGCCGTCGACGAGAAGCGCCGAACCTATCTTCAGCACGACACGCTTGCATATCGCGGGATCGGCAAGTTCGGAGAGGGAGCTTACGGCCATGGGAGCCGCCATAATCGTCCATTCCGTTTCAGTCGAGCGGCGACCAATTACCCTCTGCCGGCTCCTGCTCGATCTCGGCAGCATTGGTTTCCGTAGCCGTACGATCGGGCAAATAGGAAAGCACTGCATCGAGCAGGGCACCGATACCGTCACCGGTAGCGCCTGAAATGCCGAACACTCTGTCCGCCCCTGCTTCGCGTAATTCGGCCGCAAAACCCTCGACCAGTTCGGCATCGGCCAGGTCGATTTTGTTGAGTGCCACCAATTGTGGCTTGTCGGCCAGTCCAGCTCCGTATGCAGCCAGTTCACCCTCTACGACACGCATCGCATCGGCCGGATCTTCGCCGGAGATATCGACCAGGTGGATCAGCACTCGGCACCGTTCGATATGGCCCAGGAAGCGGTCGCCGATCCCTGCTCCCTGCGCAGCTCCCTCGATCAGGCCGGGAATGTCCGCCAGCACGAATTCGCGCGCTTTGTGGCGCACGACCCCCAGCTTGGGCACCAACGTGGTAAAGGCATAGGCACCGACCTTGGCGCGCGCATTGGTCACCTGGTTGATGAAAGTGCTCTTGCCTGCATTGGGCAGGCCGAGCAGGCCGACATCGGCAAGCAGCTTGAGCCGCAGCCAGACCCACATCTCTTCGCCCGGCTCGCCCGGCTGATGCTGGCGCGGCGCACGATTGGTCGAACTCTTGTAGCTGGCATTGCCACGCCCGCCCGCACCGCCTTCAAGGAATACGGCGCGCTGCCCAACCTCGGTAAAATCGGCAAGGATCACTTCCTTGTCCTCGGACAGGACCTGGGTACCCACCGGCACCTGAATGACGAGATCATCCGCCCCCGCCCCTGTACGGTCCTTGCCCTGGCCGTGCCCGCCACGCTTCGCCTTGAAATGCTGCGCATAGCGAAAATCGATTAGCGTATTGAGGCCTTGCACCGCCTCGAACACGATATCGCCACCCTTGCCGCCATTCCCGCCATCCGGGCCACCATATTCAATATACTTCTCGCGTCGGAAGCTGACCGCACCCGGGCCACCAGCGCCTGATTTGAGGTAGATCTTGGCCTGGTCGAGGAAATGCATGAAGCTCAGGTAAGTGGTTTTCGTGTCGGCTGCCAGAAGTCTTTTGTTCCGTCTCGGCGGAACCGGTGGAGCCGAGCGGAATCGAACCGCTGACCTCGTCATTGCGAACGAC
>JANQPE010000133.1 GCA_028289565.1 Parerythrobacter sp. | reverse complement strand
AACGCGGCTTGTCAGGCAGGTATGCGCCGTCATAGCGATCCGAAATCGCCTTGCGACACGCGGAAACGGCGCTGCCGTCCATCTGCACGCCATCAGTCCGCATATAGGTGATCGCACCCGCCTCGTAGAGCGACTGTGCGAGCCGCATCGTGTGGCTGGCCGAAAAGCCGAGCTTGCGGGCGGCTTCCTGCTGCAGGGTGGAGGTGGTGAATGGCGGCGCAGGGTTGCGCTTGAGCGGCCTGGTCTCGATTTCCTCGATCGTGAAGCGCGCCTGCTCGACAGCCTCTTTCGCAGCCTTGGCGCTGCTTTCGTCGCCGAGTGCATGCTTGCCAAGCTTCTTACCGTCATAGCGGACCAGCCGGGCATCGAACTCGGTCCCGTCTTGCTCCATCCTGGCGACGACGGACCAGTATTCCTGCGGTACGAAGATCTCGATTTCGTGCTCGCGTTCGCAGATCAGGCGCAGTGCGACAGACTGCACCCGGCCGGCACTTTTCGCCCCCGGGAGCCTGCGCCACAACACCGGGCTGAGCGTGAAACCGTAGAGATAATCAAGCGCACGGCGGGCAAGATAGGCATCGATCAGGTCGCTATCGAGCTCGCGCGGAGTCCTCATCGCCTCGGTTACAGCAGCCTTGGTGATTGCGTTGAAAGTCACCCGATCGACAGTCTCGGGCAATGCCTTGCGCTTCTTCAGCAGCTCCAGCACATGCCAACTAATCGCCTCACCCTCGCGGTCGGGGTCGGTGGCGAGAACCAGGCGGTCAGCCTGTTTGGCGGCATCGGAGATTTCCTTGAACCGCTTCTGCTTGTCGCGATAAAGTTCCCAATCCATCGCGAAATCCTCGTCCGGTCGAACGCTGCCGTCCTTTGGTGGCAGATCGCGGACATGGCCGTAGGAGGCGAGGACCTTGAAGTCCTTGCCCAGATATTTCTCGATGGTCTTCGCTTTGGCGGGCGATTCGACGATGACGAGTTGCATGATTGTAAGCTGGGTATCCCTACACGTGTACGTACGCGCGAAAGTGGGGTTGGGATTCGCGGTTCGTCAAGCCATGACTGTCTTGGCACTCATTCAAACACATCGGCAAGCATTCCCGCGCGCTCCCGCAATAGCGCGTAGCAAGCCAGCCCGATCACTGTGGAGACGATAGTTGCAGAATAGAGCATGACGTTAGCCGCCAGCGAGAAAGGCAGCGAGACCAAGCCACTCTCGTCCGCTCCGAAAAAATAGGCGCCAATCGCCACGGCCGAGAGTGCGAAGGGCATTAGCAGCGTCAGCAAGATAGGAACGAAATGATCGCCGGTTGCTGTCCATGCCTTGCCCATCGCCTCGGTCACGCTCTCGCCTTCGGCAAGCGCATAGCCATAGACCGGCGCCCAGCGTACCGCGAGCACGAGACCCGGCACGATGAGCAGCAAAAGCCCGAAAGCAATGGCAATTCCAGTAAGAATGCCGATGCCGAGATAGGTCCAGAATCCGCCCGCTATCGTGCTGTCGACTAGACCCGAACTTTCTATCAGCGCCTTGGTCATATAAAAACCGGCAGCGATATTGAGAACGCTGACCAGCAGGTCGGTGCTGCCAGCCGCATCCTGCGTGTCGGCCAGGACCGAAGCGATGACCATTACCACGAGATATGCACCGACAGCAGGCAGCGCCGTGGAAACCAGGCGCATCGCCTCTCCCGCTATTGTATCGACTGCCAGTTGTTCGCCATTACCCACTGCGTTCATCCTTCCCGCGACAAGCTTACCCGTCCGCCAGCATGTCGCTGCAAGCACCCGGCAATTTCAAGTTCCAGCAAGGCCATTTGCACGGCTGCCGGCTTCTCGCCCGATTGGCGGATAAGCTCGTCCACGGCAACCGGTGCCATCGTCAGCAGACCGGCGATATCGGCCGGTTCGGCGTCTTTCACATCATCCATAGCGGGTTCGAAGGCAGGCACGGATTCGCGAAGTATCGAGCGAGGCTTGCCATCGAAGTCCGAAAGCAGCTCGATCACGTCTTCCGGCGCCTGCACCAATACCGCACCTTCGCGGATCAGATGGTTGCAACCCTGCGATCGCGTATCGAGCGGGCTACCGGGAATCGCCATCACTTCCCGCCCTGCCTCACCGGCCAGCCGCGCGGTGATGAGCGAGCCGGATCTCGGCGCGGCCTCGACCACCAGTGTCCCTGCCGCCAACCCGGCGATAATGCGGTTGCGACTGGGGAAGTGGCTACCTCGCGGTTCGGTTCCAGGCGGCTGTTCGGCCAGCAACAGCCCGTCCGAAGCGATCTGCTCCTGAAGGTCCGCATGTTGCGGCGGATAGGCGATATCGATGCCGCTGGCGATCACGCCGATGGTCGCCGGAATCGCTCCCTGATGTGCCGCCCCGTCGATCCCGCGCGCCAACCCGGAAACGACGACAAAGCCCTCCCCAGCCAGAGCCGCGGCGAAATCACGCGCCAGCTTGACCGCCGCCGCCGAGGCATTTCGTGCACCGACCATCGCCAGGCAGGGCTTCCTCGCCAGCGACACATCGCCGCGGACAGTCAGGATCGGAGGCGCGCTTTCGAGTTGTGCGAGCAGCGCGGGATATTCGGGAGTATCGTGGAACAGATAGCGCGCGCCCGACGCCCGCACGGCCGCGATTTCCTGTTCGACCTGCTCGCGACCGCTCGGGCGATAACTGCGCCCACCACGCTTGCCGAGATCGGGCAAGGCATAGAGTGCGGCCTGAGCGTTCCCGAAACGTTGGAGCAAATGGAGATAGGTTACCGGCCCTATATTGGGCGAACGCAACAGCCGGATGCGCGCGAAAGCCTCGTCCTGCGAAATCACTTCTCGCTGCCGACTTTCGGTTCGGTCCCGTTTGCCAGCCGCCTCAGGTTTTCGCGATGCAGCCAAAGCACCAGCCCGGCGATAAGGGCCAACACGGGAACAAATTGCGGATAGCCCAATACCGCCGCGGCAACCGCGGCCACGCACACCGCGCTCATCCCCGCCAGTGAACTGATCCGGGCCAGTGCGAGTACTCCGATCCAAACAAGCGCATAGGCCAGCCCTACCGGCCAAGCGAGGCCAAAGCCGACCCCGGCGTTAGTCGCTACACCTTTGCCACCCTTGAAACCGAGCCAGACGGGAAAACAATGGCCGATCACAGCACCGGCCGCTGCAAGTGGAACCGGGCCGAAGGCAGCACCTGGCATCGCCATCGGCTGTTCAAACAGACGCCAGGCAAGGAAAACCGGGACGAAACCCTTGGCAAGGTCGAGCAACAAGGTAGCGGCAGCCAATCCCTTGTTTCCGGTACGCAGGACGTTGGTCGCACCGATATTGCCGCTGCCGATATCGCGGACGTCTCCCAACCCCGCGACCCTGGTCAGCAACAGGCCGAAAGGAACCGAGCCGAGCGCATAGCCGAGCAGTGCCGCATAGAGCGTGGCGATCGTCAATTCGCCAGCAAGAACCATCAAAACACCCCTCTCAATTCACGATCACCATAGCCACATCGCTTGCAATCGGGCCACGGAAAAATAAGAAGTTCAATATGTCCATTCCCGATGCAGCAAGGCCCGTCCTATTTTTCGACTCCGGAGTGGGTGGCCTGTCAATATTGTCTGAGTTCCAGAAGCTGAGGCCAGACGCGCCATTAATCTACGCTGCCGACAACGCATTCCTCCCATACGGGGAGAAGAGCGAGCGAACAATCCTCACACGGGTACCGGCACTCCTGGGGAGAATGGTCGAGAGATTTAAGCCCAGAATCGTCGTGATCGCCTGCAATACGGCTTCAACGATCGCTCTGGATGCAGTTCGCACCGCTCTCGACCTCGACGTGGTCGGGACTGTCCCGGCCATCAAGCCCGCCAGCATCTTGTCGCAGTCGGGAGTGATCGGTTTGCTCGGCACGGCCGCCACCGTAAAGCAATCGTATGTCGACATGCTCGAAAGCGAATTCGCCACGGACAAGCGCCTCATCCGGATAGCCGCACCAGAACTGGTTTGGGCCGCCGAGGAAAAGATCTTCAAGGGCAAGGCTGATATCAGTGCAATCGAAGCGGGCCTGGCAGGATTGCTGAACGATCCAGGCGCACGCGACATGGATACGATTGTCCTTGCTTGTACACATTTCAGTTTGATCTCCGAAGAAATCCAAGAAATCACCGGGCCAAGTATTCGTTTGATCGACGGTGCCAGCGGTATTGCGCGAAGAACTGATTCATTGATATCCGGTCAGGACTTCAAGCGGATCGGGCCGGACTTTGCGGTGTTTACGGAGCAATTGGAGGATGTAGACGCCGTGGATCGTGCGCTGGCGAAATATAGGATCGAGAACGTCATCTATTTTTGAGGTATGTTTGTGAGCTGGGAATCTATCTCCGTAGCGGCTGTTTCGCTTGCAGCTCTCGCCTCTGCATTCTCGGCGTATTTTGCCTTCCAGTCCGGCAAGCAATTACAGCGCAGAGTTGGCGTGGCCGAAGACGATGCCGTCTTGCAGGGCATGCAGGGAAGGCATCTGGATGATCAGAGAAAGACTTTCAGAGCCCGCATGCTGCTTCGGATCTCCGAAGAGTGGAACCGGATTCTGCCTATCCGATATTCGTTGCTCGATCGTTTGAAACAAGATCGGGTTGACGATCGAGTTGACATCGAGAAGCGGTACGGAAGCTGGAGCCAATTCCTGAATACAGACGACTGGAAAGAAATTCGGGAGGTTTTGAACTTCTTTGAATTTCTCGGCATTCTCATCGAGAAAGAGTATGTCAATGAAGACGAAGCCTTCGTACTTGTAAGCGTCGATCATTTTCAAAGGCCCGAAGGGACCGGAATCCGGGTTCCACCGGAACAGGGCGACTTTTATTCTCTAGTGAAACCCTACATCGATTTTTTGAGGCATTCCTACAGGAGCGACATCTACTACTATTACGACAGGGTGGCCCTCCCCAGGTATCATGCTCGTGTAGTAAGGGTCGACAAGGAAATTTAGCCACTCGCGCTGCGAATCGTTCGCAAAGATCACAGTGGCCAAGCACGCACCAAGGCCCTAGATCGTGGGCCATTCGAACGGGCTGGCAGCGAGCCGGCGTAGCGAAGCGGGCAATGCGCGTGAATTACGACCAGATCTTCGACCAAGCGATCGATCGCCTGCACACCGAAGGCCGCTATCGCGTCTTCATCGATATCCTGCGCAACAAGGGCGCCTACCCCAATGCGCGCTGCTTTCACGGCCATAACGGCCCGAAGCCGATTACCGTGTGGTGCTCGAACGACTACCTCGCCATGGGGCAGCATCCCAAGGTCATCGATGCGATGGAAGAAGCGCTGCACGATGTCGGGGCCGGTTCGGGCGGCACCCGCAATATCGGCGGCAACACGCACTATCACGTCGAGCTTGAAGCAGAACTGGCCGGCCTGCACGGCAAGGAAGGCGCGCTGCTGTTCACCAGCGGCTATGTCTCCAACGACGCGACGCTGTCGACGATGGCCAAGCTCCTGCCTGGCTGCGTCATCTTTTCCGACGAACTCAACCATGCCAGCATGATCGCCGGCATCCGCAATTCCGGCTGCGAAAAACGCGTCTTCCGTCACAACGACATGGCGTATCTCGAAGAGCTGCTTGCCGCCGAAGACGAAGAAACACCCAAGCTGATCGCTTTCGAAAGTGTCTATTCCATGGATGGCGATGTCGCCCCGATCCATGATATCTGCGACCTTGCCGAGAAGTACAACGCACTGACCTATATCGACGAAGTACATGCGGTCGGCATGTATGGCGACCATGGCGGCGGGATCTCGGAGCGTGACAGGGCCGCGCACCGGATCGACATCATCGAAGGGACCCTGGGCAAGGCGTTCGGCGTGATGGGCGGCTATATCGCGGCCGACAGGAAGGTGGTCGACTGCATCCGTTCCTACGCCCCCGGCTTCATCTTCACCACTTCTCTCAGCCCGGCTCTCGTGGCCGGAGTGCTCGCGGCGGTGAAACACTTGAAAGAAAGTTCCGAAGAGCGCGAGGCCCAGCAACGCAATGCCGCACTGCTCAAGACCAAAATGGCCGATGCGCGGCTGCCGGTGATGCAGAGCGAAACGCATATCGTGCCACTGATGGTCGGCGACCCGGTTCGCGCGAAGAAGATCAGCGATATCCTGCTTGCCGAATACGGTGCCTATGTGCAGCCGATCAATTTCCCCACCGTGCCCCGTGGCACCGAGCGCCTGCGCTTCACCCCCGGCCCCGCCCATACCGAGGAAATGATGGACGAACTGGTCGAGGCGCTGGTGGAGATCTGGGACCGGATGGACCTGGAACTGCGCAAGGCGGCGTGACCCGTTCGGGTATTGTCCAGCCGACGAATTGAAGATTGCGACCGAAATTGACCGATAGCCACCCTCGCTATGATGACGTGGTCCTCGGCCGCCGTTCGATACGGGGTTTTCTGGACAAGCCGGTCGCGCGCGAGTTGATCGCCGAGATCATTGAAATTGCAATGCGTGCGCCATCTTCCTTCAACAACCAGTGCTGGAATTTCAGCGTGGTGACCGGCGAACCGCTCGATGCGATCCGCAAGGGCAATACCGAAGGGATACTCGCGGGCAAACCCGATAGTCGCGAATTCCGTCGTTTCGACAAGGTGCCCGACGAACATCGCGGCCGGCAGATCGAAATCGCCAAGCAATTGTTTGGCGCGATGGGAATAGAACGCGACGACAAGGAGGGCCGGCAGGACTGGGTCCTGCGCGGCTTCCGCCAATTCGACGCGCCCGTCAGTATCGTCGTGACCTACGACCGGGTACTGCTCGGCAGCGATATCGCCCCGTTTGATTGCGGCGCGGTCACCAACGCGCTGGTCAATGCTGCCTGGTCGCGAGGTCTCGGCTGCGTGATCAACAGTCAGGGCATCATGCAATCACCCGTCGTCCGCGAGCATGCCCGGATTCCGGAAGACCAAATTATCATGATCTGCGTCGCGATGGGCTGGCCGGACGAGGACTTCCCCGCCAATGCCGTCGTATCGAACCGGAAGAGCGTGGACCGATCCGTCAGGTTTGTGGGGTTCGAAGATTAGCCGAAGCGCCGTCAATCGCGCTCGGCCATACGCGCGGCCATTTCCGGGTAGAGCACCGAAACCCGGTGCGGTTTCGGCCAAGTGATCAAGCCGGAAACTATGTCGCTAGCGCAAATTCACGACATTATCGGATTCCAGCCTCTGGCGGTCGCCGCGATAGAGGCTGGCCATGGGTTCGTCGTCGACCACAACCTGTTCAGCATCGCCAAAGCCGTTGAAACCGGTTTTCATTGCGGCACCGTAGGCGCCGAGCATGCCGATTTCGATATAATCGCCCGCCCGGATATCGCCAGGGAGCAGGAATGGTCCCTTCATATAGTCCGCATCGTCGCAAGTCGGACCGTAAAAGGCGAATTCCAGCAACGGATCGCGCAAATCGTCTTCCAGAGCTGCAACCGGGAAACGCCAGTCGACATGCGCGGCGTCGAACAATGCGCCATAGGCGCCGTCATTGATATACAACTCGGTATCGCGACGCTTTTCGACCCGGACTATCAGCGAGGAATACTCGGCGCACATCGCCCGGCCGGGCTCGCACCACAGCTCGGCATTGTAAGCAATCGGCAATGCTTCGAAATGCTTGGCGATGATGGCGAAGAAATCTTCCAGCGGTGGTGGCTCCATGCCCGGATAGACGCTGGGAAATCCGCCGCCGACATCAACCATGTCGATCACCACGCTCGCCTCGGCGATCGCTGCGCGCACGCGATCGAGCGCCTGGACATAGGCGAACGGACTCATCGCCTGACTGCCGACATGGAAACACACACCGAGCCAGTCGCAATGCTGGCGCGCGGCCTGGAGCAAAGGTGCGGCATCGGCCAATTCGATACCGAACTTCGAAGCCAGGCTCAGTTCGGAATATTCGGACGAAACACGCAAACGTACGAGCAGACGGAGGTCTTCCGCAGCTTCGCCATTTTCGGCAGCGGTCGCCGCAAGGATTTTCTCGAGTTCTTCCGGCGTATCCAGAGTGAAAGTCTTCACCCCGTACTCGAAATATGCCTCGCGGATTGCACGCGCGGTCTTCACCGGATGCATGAAGCACAATTCCGCCTCCGGCAGTGCTTGCCGGGTCAATCGCACTTCTGCGATCGAGGCCACGTCGTAGTGCGTGACACCGTTGACCCACAGCACCTGCAACAGCTCGGGCGACGGGTTGGCCTTTACCGCATAAAGCGACCGGCCCGGAAACTTCTCGACGAAGAATCGGGCGGCACGCGCGGCGGCATGCGGGCGATTGAGAATGACCGGCTCGTCCGGCGCGAGCGTGCGGATTACGGCCTTGGCGTCCGGGTGGTTGTGCAACTCAAGGGACCCCCTAAACGGTAAAGTTCAAGACAAGGCTGCCTTGCGGTCTAGAGTCCCCTTGGGGCAGCGGATGCGCGCATATACTCACGGCACGCTGAACCGCAAGTCAAAATACGACGCAGGCGGCTAGCTCAGCCGGTTCCGGAAATTCTCGTAATCGAAGCCCTTCACCTGCTCCAGCGCGTCGGTTTCGCTGTCCCACAACCAAATGCTGGGCAGTTGTACCCCGTTGAACGTGTTGGTCTTGACCATCGAATAATGCGCCTGGTCGAGGAAAGCGATCCGCTGGCCCGGCTCGCACGGCACTGGCAGGCGGTAATCCCCGATCACATCACCTGCGAGGCAGGACGGACCACCGAGACGCACGGGGATATCTTCCTCGTTTTCGCGCTCGTGCAGCATCGCTGGGCGATAGGGCGCCTCGATCGCATCGGGCATGTGGCAGGTCGCGGAAATATCGGTGATGCCGATAGGCATGCCGTTCCAGTGCTGGTCGAGGATCGTGCCGACAAGGATGCCAGCGTCAAGAGCAACAGTCTCGCCCGGTTCGAGATAGATTTCCGCGCCGGTATCCTCTTTCACGTCGCGCAGAAATTCGACCAGCTCCTCGCGCTGGTAGTCGGCGCGCGTGATATGGTGTCCGCCGCCGAAATTGATCCATTTGAACTGGCCGAAATAGGGTTCGAGATGATCGAACAGCTTGTCCCATGTTCGTTTGAGGGGTTCGAAATCCTGCTCACACAATGTGTGCAAATGGATTCCGTCGACCAGTGCGACATGCGCGTCTTCGAGCTGGTCTACCGGGAAACCAAGTCGCGAATGCGGAGCGCAGGGATCGTATTTTTCCACTTCGCCCTCCGGGGTAAGCG
>JANQPE010000131.1 GCA_028289565.1 Parerythrobacter sp. | reverse complement strand
TTTTCGAGCGGCATGGACAGGCGCTCGGCCATTTCTTCCGGCGTTGGTTCGCGGCCCTGTTCGTGGAGGAATTGGCGGCTTGTGCGGACCAGCTTGTTGATCGTCTCGATCATGTGGACCGGGATGCGGATCGTGCGTGCCTGGTCGGCGATCGAGCGGGTGATCGCCTGGCGGATCCACCACGTTGCATAGGTGCTGAACTTGTAGCCACGGCGGTATTCGAACTTGTCGACGGCCTTCATCAAGCCGATATTGCCTTCTTGAATAAGATCAAGGAATTGCAGGCCCCTGTTCGTATATTTCTTGGCAATGGAAATCACCAGGCGCAGATTCGCTTCGACCATTTCCTTCTTGGCGATGCGCGCCTCGCGTTCGCCTTTCTGCACCATGTTCACGATGCGCCGGAATTCGGGCAGGCTCATGCCGGTCGCGCTGGCGATGTCGGCAATTTCGGTGCGGATGCGCTCAACCGCTTCGGCTTCCTTTTCGGCGAAAGCCTTCCACTTCTTGTCCTTCTTGACCCGGTCCTTGAGCCAGCCATCGTCGAGTTCGTTGCCGATATAGGCGTCGAGGAAGTCAATGCGCTTCACCTTGTGGCGTTCGGCAAGGCGCAGCATCTGTCCCCCCAAAGCGGTCAGGCGTCGGTTGAAGGCATAGAGGTTGTCGACCAGAAATTCGATCTTGGTCGCGTGGAACTGCACGCTTTCGACTTCCGCGGTAAGCTCCTCACGCAGTTTCTCGTATCTCTTTTCCTTGGCAGCCGGGAAATCGCTGCCCGCTGCCAAAGTATCGACCCGTTCGCCCTGCAACTTCTCGAACCGCTTGAACAGCTTGGTGATCCGTTCGAATCGCTCGATGGCATCGGGCTTCAGGGCCGCTTCCATCTGGGCGAGGGACATGGTGTTGTCCTCTTCGTCGTCGTCTTCGCGACGCTTGGAGCCATCTTCTTCACCATCCTCCGCGTCGACATCCTCGCTGTCGTCATCGTCGCGGATCGACGGACCGGCGGTTTCCTCGGAAATTTCACCGTCGTCTTCCTCGTTTTCTTCCTCCATCTTGTCGACGGGAGGTTCCTTGGAAAGCATGGCGTCGAGATCGAGGATTTCGCGCAACTGCATTTCCTCGGCATTGAGGGCCTCGGACCACTGGATGATCGCGTGGAAGGTGATCGGGCTTTCGCACAGGCCGATGATCATCGTGTCCCGGCCGGATTCGATCCGCTTGGCGATGGCGATTTCGCCTTCACGGCTGAGCAGCTCGACAGCGCCCATTTCGCGCAGATACATCCGCACCGGATCGTCGGTACGGTCGCCGGTGGTGGTTTTCTTCGCAGGCGTGGCCGGTGCTTTCTTGGCACCCTTCTTGTCGCCTGCCGCGACGCTCATTTCCTCGACTTCGGCGGCCTGTTCCTTTTCGGCCTCCGCCTCTTCGTCGCTTTCGACGATATTGACTCCCATCTCACTGATCGCCGACATCACGTCCTCGATCTGATCGGTGCTCATCTGGTCCTGCGGCAAGGCATCGTTGAGCTCATCATAAGTGATGTAGCCCTTCCGCTTGGCCTTGGTGATGAGCTTCTTGATGGAAGCCTCGTTGAGGTCGATGAGCGGTGCATCGTCCTTGTTGTTGGATTTCGCCTTGGAAGCCATAAGTCCGTGTCAGTCCGTTTCCTCTTCGCCCCGAATGCGTGCATCGGCAGGGCGATTTGAATCATGTGAGGCCGCATCCGCGGCCCGTCGGGTAGCCACTTGCCCCAACCGCTGCTCGATTTCCAGCATTCGTTCCCTCAACCTTGCCTGTTCGGCAATCGAGCCTTCGGGATCGTCTGCAAACCGCGCCGTGGCTTTCGCGAGAGCAGCCTTGAGCGCGGGTCTTTCGACCAGCAGGGAAATGGCTTCGGCCAACTGTTCGCGCGCGTCCTGCGGATCTATACCTTCACTCAGGAAGGTGAAACGGGTGTTATCCGGTGGCGCAACAGGGCCGTCGAGTTCCGATATGGGCAATTGTGCGCCTGGTTCAAGCATTTCCGCCGCTTCGAGAATGGAATCTATCAGTGGGCCTGATTTTTGATCCGTCGCGGCGAAGCTGCCGAGCTTGTCGGCATGGCGCAGGGCCTCTTCGGGGAAGCGCATCAGCCCCGCGACAACGGCGGCGACAAGCTGATCGTGCGAACCACGCCGCGCATCGCGCAGGCGCCGCACGCTGTCGGGCGAGAGTTTGGCCGGGGCAGGCGTGCCGCGTGGCCGCCAGTTTCCCCGTTCGCGCCGGGGAAATGCGAAGACGGAGAAACGATCTAGCAGGTCGCGGCGGTACAGCGCGCGTATATCGGAGTCCTGAATCGTGTCGACGTGGGCAAGCAGGCGGGCCTTCAGTCCGGCCTTGTCCTCAGGTGTATCGAGCGGTTGGGCATGGCTCTCGAACTGCCATAGCGTGTCGAGCAGGGATGCAGGCTCGGTGAGCAACGAATCCATTGCTTCGCGGCCGCGCTCCCTGAGAAAGTCGTCCGGGTCGAGGCCGGGCGGCATCCGGACTATTGCCAGCGAGCGGGCAGGGCGCAGCAACGGAAGTGCGCGCGTAACGGCCCGCAAGGCCGCGCGCTGGCCTGCCGCATCGCCGTCGAAACACAAGATCGGCGTTTCGACCATGCGCCAGAGCAGCTCGATCTGCCGTTCGGTCAGCGCCGTGCCGAGCGGGGCGACGGAATCCTCGATCCCCGCAGCGGCCAGAGCAATCACGTCCATGTAGCCTTCGACAACGACCATCCGTCCCGTTTGGCGCGAAGCCGGACCGGCGCGGTGGAGGTTGTAGAGCGTGCGGCCCTTGTCGAAGAGAGGCGTATCGGGCGAGTTGAGATATTTCGGTGCCTTTGGGCTGGCATTCGCGTCGAGGATACGACCGCCGAACGCGATCACCCGCCCGCGTGCATCCTGGATCGGCAGCATCAACCTCCCCCGGAAACGGTCGTATGACTCCTTGTCTTCAACTTCGATCCGCAAACCTGCCTCGACGAGCATGGCTTCGTCGAACTGCGATAGCGCTGGCTTGATGGCCTGCCGTTCGTTCGGGGCAAGGCCGAAGCCGAACCGCTCCACCGTCCGTGCATTGAAACCGCGCGAATGGAGGTATTCGCGCGCCTTCTCGCCCTTTGCCCCCTGCAACTGCGCAACGAACCAATCCTGTGCCGCCTGCGTCACGTCGTGCAACCCGGCGCGGCGTTCTGCGCGTTCGGCGGCGCGTGGATCGGGGGCGGGGACTTCCATTCCGGCTTCGGCCGCCAGTTCCTTCACCGCGTCCATGAATTGCAGTCCGCGCTGGTCGGTCATCCAGCGGATGACGTCGCCATGCGCGCCGCACCCGAAACAGTGGTAGAACCCCTTTTCATCGCTGACGGTGAAGCTCGGTGTCTTCTCGTCATGGAAGGGACAGCAGGCCTTCCACTCGCGCCCGGCCTTCTGGAGCTTGGTCGTGCGCATGATGACGCTCGAAAGCGTTATGCGGGACCTGAGTTCATCCAGCCATTGCGGTGAAAGTGCCATCACCCCTTGCTATTACGACAGGGCCGATTTCACCAGCCCGCTGGCCTTGGACATGTCGAGCTGTGCACCATGGCGCGCTTTCAGCTCGCCCATGACCCGGCCCATGTCCTTCATCGAGGACGCGCCGAGTTCGCCCTTGATCGCGTCGATTGCGGCCTGCGTGTCTTCCTCGCTCATCATCTGGGGAAGAAATTCCTCGATAACGGCAAGCTCGGCAGTTTCCTTCGCGGCCAGTTCGGTACGCCCGCCATTGGTGTACATCTGGATCGATTCGCGCCGCTGCTTGGCCATTTTCTGCAACACTTCGATAACGAGGTCGTCGTCCGCGATCTTCTTGCCCGAAGTCCGCATCTCGATATCACGGTCCTTGATCTTCGCGCCGATCAGGCGGAGCGCGGCAGTACGCTCCTTCTCACCCGCTTTCATGGCGGTGATGGTGGCGGTCTTGATGTCGTCGCGGAGCATAATGTCAGTCCTGCTGATATTTCGGTTGGCCGCTATGTCTTCTTCGTCGGCTTCGGTTTCAAGGTCTTCGCATGTTCGATGCAGCGCGCGAAGTGATCGCGCAGCTTGGCATCGTCGGTGACGATCGCGGGCGTCATCACGACATAGCCGCGCATAACCGCACCATAGGAGATGACATCGCCCGTGCCGTTCGTCTCGTTATAGGCCTTCTTGTCCGCTTCCGAATACCTGAAGCACAGCGTTGCATCATCCTTGTTGAGGAAGCTGAACATATTGCCGTTCATCGAGGTATATTTATTGGCCGCTCCCTTGACCCTGAGGTCGGGATAGTCGGTCACCAGCGCCTGATAAGTTTCGAGCATCTGGTCGTAGTCCGGGCCGGGCATGGGTAATTTCCTGTGGATGGATCGAGATGCAAACGACTTATCGCACAAACGAGCGCGCGACTAGGTTGACTGCGGGCAGGGGCAAGCTTAGCGGTCGGCACTTAGCAAGCATCGCCGGAAAACCCTGACTCGGAGCGCCCCTATGGCCCACGCCGCCGCCACTCCTGCGCAACCCAAAGGCGCGACGGGAGTCCTCGTTCTCGCGGATGGTACGGCGATCTGGGGCAGGGGCTTCGGTGCGAGCGGATCGGCAGTCGGGGAGGTGTGCTTCAATACTGCGATGACCGGCTACCAGGAGGTGATGACCGACCCTTCCTACGCCGCGCAGATCGTCACCTTCACCTTCCCGCATATCGGCAATGTCGGGGCGAACGCCGAGGATATCGAGAGCCAGGTCGAGAGCGCGGTCGGCTGCGTGGTGCGCGAGGACGTGACGCCGGCGAGCAATTTCCGCTCCGAACGGAGTTTCACCGAATGGATGGAAGCGAACGGCAAGATCGGCCTGTCGGGCATCGATACCAGAGCGCTGACCCGCCGCATCCGCCTGTCGGGCGCGCCCAATGTGGTGATCGCGCATTCGCCCGAGGGTAAGTTCGATGTTCCCGCCATGCTGGCACGTGCGCAGGAATGGGCCGGGCTGGAGGGGATGGACCTGGCGCAGCGTGTGACGCGCGAAGGGCAAGAGGATTGGGAAGGTGGCTATTGGCGGCTCGGCCATGGTTATGGACGCAGCCCGCATGACGGCGGTCGTCCCCATGTCGTCGCGGTCGATTACGGCGCGAAGGATAATATCTTCCGCAACCTCGTGCGCGCCGGGGCGCGGGTGACTGTGGTTCCGGCAAAGACCTCGCTGGAGGATATCCTCGCGCTCGAGCCGGACGGGGTGTTCCTATCCAACGGTCCGGGCGATCCGGCGGCGACGGGCGAATATGCGGTACCGGTGATCAAGGCGCTACTCGACCGGGACATGCCGCTATTCGGCATCTGCCTAGGCCACCAGATGCTCGCGCTGGCGGCGGGTGCGAAGACGACCAAGATGCACCAGGGCCACCGCGGCGCCAATCATCCCGTGCAGCGGGTGGGCGAGGGGTGGGGCAAGACTTCGGGCCTCGTCGAGATCACCAGCATGAACCACGGCTTCGCAGTCGATGGCAAAACGCTACCCGCGGGCGTCGAGCAGACTCATGTCAGCCTGTTCGATGGTTCGAATTGCGGGATTGCGATCACGGGTAAGAAGGCGTTCGGCGTCCAATACCACCCCGAAGCGTCACCAGGCCCCCGGGACAGCTTCTATCTGTTTGAAAAGTTTGTTGGAGGTTTGGGGTGATGCGAGTCCTCTTAATCGGCGTGACGATACTGCTTGGTGCATGCGACTACAATCTAGGAAACCCACTTCCCTGCGAAACGCGTTTTGCGGGAATTGAGAATCCTGATCGACCTTTCAGCGATGATATCTTCGTGTACGACACAATTTATTCTTACGATATTACAGGTTTCGACAAAGCGATCGTGGATGAGCTGATAGAGCGGAACGAAGGCTCTACTCTATCGTTTGATGGTTCCAAAACCTTGCTTAACATCACCAAGCCTGAAGTCGCGCGCGAAGATGCGGTCGAACTTGGATGTGCCGATGAGGTGGATGGAGCAAGCCTCACGGCTATTACATTTGCCAAGGCGACTGAAAGACCAGACGACTAATGCCCAAACGCACTGACATCTCCTCCATCCTCGTTATCGGCGCTGGCCCGATCATCATCGGGCAGGCCTGCGAGTTCGATTATTCGGGCACGCAGGCGATCAAGGCGCTCAAGGAGGAGGGCTATCGGGTCATCCTGGTCAACTCCAACCCGGCGACGATCATGACCGATCCCGAATTCGTGGCCGGTGAGGGAGTTCAGGGGGCGACCTATATCGAGCCGATCACGCCCGAAATCGTCGCCAAGATCATCGCAAAAGAGCGGCCCGACGCCGTGCTGCCGACGATGGGCGGGCAGACCGCGCTCAATTGCGCGTTGAGCCTCAACAAGGACGGCACGCTGGAGAAATACGGCGTGCAGATGATCGGCGCCGATGCGAAGGCGATCGACAAGGCCGAGGACCGCCAGCAATTCCGCGAGGCGATGGACGCGATCGGCCTCGAAAGCGCGCGCAGCGGCATCGCGCATTCGGTCGAGCAGGCTTACGAAGTGCTCGAACGCACCAAGCTCCCCGCGATCATCCGTCCCAGTTTCACGCTCGGCGGCACCGGCGGCGGGATCGCTTACAACAAGGCCGAGTTCGAGCGGATCGTGCGCGAGGGGCTCGACGCCTCGCCCACCACCGAAGTGCTGATCGAGGAATCGCTGCTCGGGTGGAAAGAATACGAGATGGAGGTCGTGCGCGACCGCAACGACAATTGCATTATCATCTGCTCGATCGAGAATGTCGATGCGATGGGCGTGCATACCGGCGACAGCATAACCGTGGCCCCCGCGCTGACACTGACCGACAAGGAATACCAGATCATGCGCACCGCCTCGCTCGAGGTATTGCGCGAAATCGGCGTGGAAACAGGTGGTTCTAACGTACAGTTCGCAGTCAATCCCGCGGATGGGCGGCTGATCGTGATCGAGATGCACCCGCGCGTTTCGCGCAGCTCTGCGCTCGCTTCCAAGGCCAC
>JANQPE010000123.1 GCA_028289565.1 Parerythrobacter sp. | reverse complement strand
GGAGGCCTTTGTTGCGTGCGGATCGGGTGTTCGTCCCGGCCTTACGGCACCGGCCCTCTCCCCCTCCCAACCCCCCGATACACTGCCAGTGAACGATATCGGGTGGTTGGGAGGGGGAGAGGGCCGGTGCCGCAAGGCCGGGACGAACACCCGATCCGCACGCAACAAAGGACTCCGGCCGATTTCGACCGTCAGGATGGACAGAACCACTAAAGCCCCAGATTCAGCCTCCGGCTCACCGTGTAATCCAGCACGGCGACCAGGAACCAGCTCAGGTTCCAGCGGATACGGTTGAACAGGTTCGCCTTGCGCTTGTGGGATTCGGGGGTAATCCGTTTCGATACGCCATGGTGCAGCGTCACGAATTCGCGCATCCGGCAGGCCAGCGCGGCGTCTTCGATCCGCAGCATCAGCTCCAGGTTGAGATAAAGGCTGCGCATGTCGAAATTGGCGCTGCCGATATAGACCGTATCGTCGAGCACGATCAGCTTCATATGCAGCTTGCTGGGGCGAAACTCCCAGACAGCCGCACCCGTTTTCAGCAGGTAATGGTAGAGTGAACGGGTCGCCCCTATCGTCGCGCCGTTGTCGGATCTTCCCGCCATGATCAGGCGGGCTTCGCCGCGCTGGGCAATCCTGCCGATCCGCCTTAGCATGCCCGCCGAGGGCGAGAAATAGGCCATCACCATGTCGAGCCGCCTGCCGCGCTTGAGATCGCGCCCGACACTGCGTGCCCAGCTCGACAGGCCGCGCGTCGGCCCACCGACCAGTAATTGCACCGGGCCATCTCCCGGATCCCATTCCTTTACCTTGCGGCTGATCGCCCGGAATTGCGCCTTGGGGGTAGCGACCCAGTCTTCCAGCTCGCCGTACCAGCGCAGCAATTCGTCGACCGCCGAGCCTTCGATCATCAGACCGAGATCGTGCCAGCCATCATCCTCGGGCGGGGCAAAGTAGCTCTCCCCGATATTGAATCCCCCGACGAGGGCACGTTCGCCGTCCGCTATGGCGATCTTCTGATGGTTGCGAATGAGATAACGCCGGCTCCACTTGGCAATGAATTTCGCGAAATGCCCACCGGCATCGCGCAGCTCCACGAAAAAGTCCTCCGACGTCTCGGCGCCGAAACCGTCGACAATCAGGTGCACATCGACCCCGCGGCGCGCGGCCGCGACCAGCGCATCGCGAACCTTCCGCCCGACCCGGTCTTCACGATACATGTAATAAGCGAGCTTGAGCGAACTTCGCGCATTTTCGATAAGCGATATCAACGCGGCGAACCGGTCATGCCCGGCAGGCAAGAATGTCAGCGACTGTCCGCGAGCTTTGAGCGAAAAGGGTTCGGGATCGCGGAAATCCACGTGCCCTGAGCTTCTTTCATCCGTTATCGACCCGGCCATGCGCGGCCCTTAGGCGAGGGACGGGACCGAGCGCAAATCCTTGTCTCTTTCAGGCCCAGCCCCTAGCTGCGCAACCTTTCCGACACCCTCAATTACCGGAGTGCCCCATGGCGCGCGTTACCGTCGAAGATTGCGTCGACAAAGTTCCCAACCGTTTCGATCTCGTCTTGCTTTCCGCACAGCGCGCGCGCGAAATCTCGGGCGGGGCGGAACTGACTATCGATCGCGATCGTGACAAGAATCCGGTCGTCGCCCTGCGCGAAATCGCCGAGCAGACGATCAAGCCCAAGGAACTGAACGAGGCCGTCGTCACCAACCTGCAGAAAATCCTGCCGGACGATGAAGACGAAGCCGATGAAGTCAGCTCGCTGAGCCAGTCGGCCGAAGCCCTGCGGATCACCGCATCGGCGCCGACACGTTCGACTTCGATCGGGGCGGAATTCGATCCCGGTTGATTCAACCAGGTCTGTTTGAACCTGCGCTCCGCTACGCTATGAGGCCAATGCGGGAGGGGCGATGAGCGATATCCCCGAAGGATTGGGTACAGCCGCAGAAAGCGGGCTGTTGTCACGCGCCGTCGAGCCCGAAACAGGCGAAGGCCGTGAAACCGGGCATGGCGAATGCCTGAATTGCGGAACCCGGACGATCGGTCCGCATTGTCATCAATGCGGGCAGAAGACGCACCTCCACCGCTCGCTGAGTGCTTTCCTGCACGATTTGCTACATGGCGCGCTTCATCTCGACGGCAAGGTCTGGCGTACCCTTCCCCTGCTTGCATGGAAACCCGGCCAACTGACCCGGCGCTATATCGAGGGCGAGCGGGCGCGCTTCGTGTCGCCGATGGCGCTGTTCCTGTTTTCGGTCTTCCTGATGTTCGCGGTGTTCCAGATAGCGGGTCTTTCGGTTTCCAATCTCGGTCTCGACAATCCGGAGCGAGTCTGGAATGTCGACGCGGCCCGCGCGGATCTGGCAACCGATCTCGCAACCGCGCGGGAAGAGCGGCAGGAAATCGAAAGCCAGCTTGCCGCGACAAGGGAGCAGGGCGGTTCGTCCGCGGAAATCGCCCGGCTCGAAGATGAATTGGACACGCTCGACCAACGGATCGCCAATTACGAGGAAGGCTGGAAGACGCTCGCCGCCGTTCCCTTCGGTGACCCGGACATCGAAAGGACACCAGCGAGCAACGACGACACGCAGTTTTCATTCAATGCCACCGGGATCAAGACGATCGACGAGGGGATCGTGAAGAAGTGGCGCACGGACCCGGGCCTCATGCTCTACAAGATGCAGACGAATTTCTACAAATTCAGTTGGTTGCTGATCCCGATCTCGTTACCTTTCATGTGGAGCCTGTTTTTCTGGAAACGGCGCTTCCGGATTTACGACCATGCGATTTTCGTGACCTATTCGATCGCATTCATGTCGCTGCTGTTGATCATGGTGACCTTCGCCGGGCTGGCCGGGGCTCCGCCGGCAATTATCGTACTGGTGTTTCTGGCGGTGCCACCCTTGCACCTCTACCGGCAATTGCGCGGAACCTACGATCTCTCGCGCTTTTCCGCTTTCTGGCGAGTGGGAGCACTATTGGTATTCGTGGTCGTAATCCTGGGTCTGTTTCTGCAAGTGCTGTTCTTGATGGGGCTCTTCTGATCCGCGGCTTGCCCTTCCTCCATCGCCTCGACAGCCTCGAGGGTGAAGCGGAGCTGGTCGAGACGAGCCATGCCCGCTTGCGCGAAGCCGTCTTCCTTGATGGGCGGGAGACTTTCTGGACCCGGCGCATGCTGCTCGCCACAAACGAACTCGAACTGGTGACCGAAGCGGAACCGCTATCGTTCCTGTTCCATACGGGATTTTGCGGCTCAACCTTGCTGGCAAGACTGCTGGATCGCCGGGGTGAGCGGTTCGTGCTCCGCGAACCGCAAGCCATCGCCGACATGGCGAGCCAATATCACCTGTTGGCGGCGCAAGCGAGCCGCAGAAAGGCAGACCGCGTTCTGTCCGGAGTGATCGGCGCATTGGCCGGCAGCGCCCCCGGCGGTGAAACAGCGATCGTCAAGCCATCCTGCTGGGTCAATCCGCTGCTGCCGCACCTCGTGCGGGACGGCCATGTGCAACGCGCAACGTTCCTGTCGCAGGAACCGCGCAACTACCTGGCAGCATGCTTTCGCGGCGGGCACGACAGGCTCGCCTATTGCGCGCACTTCGCGCAAATGCTCGCGGATACCGACCCGGCCATGGGCGAAGAACTGCAAATGGCGATCACTACGGATACCGAGCCGTTGGATCGGATGGCACGCATCGTCGTGCTGCTCCACGCCCAACAGACCGCTTTGTTCACCGAAGCAGCCGAAACTCTCGGCAACAGCCGGGTGATGCAGTGCGACTTTGCCGACATATCTCTTGATTTTATAGATGCAGCCAAACGGCTCGCCACCTTTCTCGCGCCATCATCCAAGGCGGAGATCTCGGAAACTGCCGGGACTATTCTGAACAGCCACGCAAAGGACCCTTCACGCAGTTTCACGGCAGACGAGCAGGACCGGCAGGATCTGGAAATCGAACAGCATCATGCTTCCCGGTTCGACGCCGCGCTTGAATGGCTCGCCAAGGCCTTGCCACACAGGATCAGTGCCGGAGCCACCCCGTGATCGAATAGCGGCGGAAGGCGGTTGCGCGACTGACTTCGGAAACGCTGTGCAGCCGGGGCACGCGAAACAGGTTGACGCGGTTGAAGCCGGGTACCAGCGCACGCGCGCTTTCTGCGCCTTTTGGGTGGAAAACCAGCAACCCGCCCCATTCGAGCCGCCATTTCGGCGTCAGGCCCAGGACATAGGCGGCCAGCCGTCCCTTGCCATCGACATCGTCGGAATGTCCGGTCAGAAAATCACCGGGAGAATAAGCCGTCGCCTGTGCATCGGCAAACGAGATTTCCTCCAGCCCAGTGATCTTCCGCAGCAATGCACGCGGTTCGCCTCGTGACCACCAATGAGCGAACTTTGCCAGCGGGTCACTGCTCTTGCGGCGCTCGGTTGGCGAATCCGGGACACGGATCGTCTCGTAGCGGAACTGAAAATCGTATTGCGCACCGGCATAGACTGCTTGGTCGAGCTGGCCGGATTTCTCCTCTCCCATACCGGCTCGGGTCGCGCGGTCGAGTTCCACCAGCCGGTCTTTGCTATTGATCGCCTGTACCCAGTCGCTGCGTTCCCGCAAGACGTTGTGCAATCTGATCGCGCATTCCTCTTCGAGAATATCGGGAACCGACACCACCCCCTGTTGCGCAAAAACTTCCGCCAGCTCGGCAATATCGGTGCGCGGCGCGAGGGCGAAGCGGATCGGTTTGCCTCCAGATGAACTCGGCGGAGCTTTTGCGGGGCGAGATAAAGGAGAGATCGGCCGACGTCCTTTCTAAACCAGCACGCACGGCACCATGCCATGCGTTCAAGTCCAGCCCCCATCCTGCTCTTCCAGATAGACGCGTGCGAACCATCGCCGAATCCACGAGTGTACGATGACACCCGATCAGCCGCGCGAACCGCTCGACCAGCGTTTTACAGCCATATTTTCGATGCCACGGAGAGAAGAGGCTACGCGCCCTGCGGCGCCGGGCCGCCTTCGCCTCCGAACTTCTTTCCTGCCTTGGGAATGGCCGAACCGGCGACCGGCTTGACTGCCGGGCCACTGGGCTCGTCGGGCCGGTCGATCTTGCCATCCTTGAGCAATTGGTCGATCTCGTCACCAGTCAGCGTCTCGTATTCGAGCATCGCCTGGGCGAGCAGGTGCAGCTTGTCCTCTTCCTGTTTGAGGATATCGGTCGCACGCTTGAGCGCGCCTTCCACCAAGCGCTTGATCTCGCTGTCGATCAGCTTGTTCGTCTCGTCGGACCCCATCGTCCTCGCCGAGCCGCCCATGCCAAGATAGCCTTCCTGCTGCTCTTCGTACTGGAGTGGGCCGAGCTTGTCCGACATGCCCCATTTGGTGACCATGTTGCGCGCCAGGCTGGTCGCATACTGAATGTCCGAACTGGCACCGGAACTCACCTTTTCATGGCCGAAGATCAGCTCTTCGGCCACGCGACCGCCCATGGCGACGGCCAGGTCGGCATGCATCTTGTCGCGATGGTAGGAGTAGTTGTCCCGCTCGGGCAGGCGCATCACCATGCCCAGCGCACGGCCGCGCGGGATGATCGTCGCCTTGTGAATCGGATCCGACGCCGGCTCGTTTAGCGAGACAAGCGCATGGCCCGCCTCGTGATAGGCGGTCATCTTCTTCTCGTCCTCGGTCATGACCATGGAGCGCCGCTCGCTGCCCATCATGACCTTGTCCTTGGCATCCTCGAATTCCTGCATCGCGACCAGACGCTTGTTGCGCCGTGCCGCAAGCAGCGCCGCCTCGTTGACGAGATTGGCGAGGTCGGCGCCCGAGAAACCGGGCGTGCCGCGAGCGATAGTGCGCGGGTTCACGTCGGGTGCCAGCGGCACTTTCTTCATATGCACGCCAAGAATCTTCTCCCGCCCGTCGATATCGGGGATCGGCACAACGACCTGCCGGTCGAAGCGACCCGGACGCAGCAGTGCCGGATCGAGCACGTCGGGCCGATTGGTCGCGGCGATAATGATAATGCCCTCGTTTGCCTCGAACCCGTCCATTTCGACTAGCAACTGGTTGAGCGTCTGCTCGCGTTCGTCGTTCGAATTGCCGAGGCCATGGCCACGCGATCGGCCGACCGCGTCGATCTCGTCGATAAAGACGATGCACGGAGCATTCTTTTTCGCCTGCTCGAACATGTCGCGCACACGGCTCGCGCCGACACCGACGAACATTTCGACGAAGTCCGAGCCCGAAATGGTGAAGAAGGGAACACCGGCTTCGCCCGCAATCGCACGCGCGAGCAGGGTTTTGCCGGTACCGGGCGATCCGACCAGCAGCGCGCCCTTGGGAATCTGGCCGCCAAGCTTGGAAAAGCGTTGCGGATCCTTGAGGAATTCGACGATTTCCTCAAGCTCTTCACGCGCTTCGTCGA
Source organism: Parerythrobacter sp. (assembly GCA_028289565.1). Lineage (GTDB taxonomy): Bacteria > Pseudomonadota > Alphaproteobacteria > Sphingomonadales > Sphingomonadaceae > JANQPE01. The sequence goes on along the minus strand of JANQPE010000123.1, from coordinate 6,547 downwards.
TGCCGGCGACATCTTCGAAAGTCACCTTGCCTTGCCGTTCGGTCAGCATCTTGGCCTTGGACTTGCCGAAACCCATGGCGCCACCGCCACCGCCCTTTTGCACCTGGCGTAGCGCGAAAAACGCAATGCCGAGGATCAGGATGAATGGCAGGGAATTGATCAGCACGGCGAGCCACAGGCTCATTCGTTCGGGTGCGCTGCCGGTATATTCGACACCTTTTTCCTCAAGCAATTCGGGCAGCTTGGTATCGCTTGAAACCGGGACAGTGGTGAAAGGATCGCCATTGGCAAGCTTGCCGGTAATCTTGTCGGGAGCGATCGTCACTTCCTTGATCGTGCCTTGCTCCACCTGTGCCCGGAATTCCGAATAGCCGATTTCCTTGCCCGCAGTTTGCCCGGCATTGCCGAACATCGACACGACCAGCACCAGAGCGAGAAAAATCCCGCCCCATACCATCAGGCTCTTGATCCAGGGGTTGGGGCCTTCCGGCTCCTGCTGGCCCGGCCCTTGTGAATTCGGGTCGTACTGATCGCTCATCGGCGCATTCCTTTCATGTGGCCAATGTAGGAGCGCGGGAGTGAATGGCAAGCTAACGTAAAACCGGCCCTCCTGCCTGCATCACTCTGCAAGTTGATCACTCATTCAAATCTTCTTGATTGATTATTCAATCAATACTAATGGACTGCACTATGAACAGCGCAACCAGAGACAGGATAGTTCGGACGGCGATGGAGCTCTTCTTCGTGAAGGGATTCAATTCCACCTCGATCTCCGACATCCTCAGCCGCAGCCAGGTCCATTCCGGAAGTCTTTATCACTTCTTTCCCGGCAAGCAGGACGTATTGGTGGCTGTGCTCGAATATTACCGCGACGGAATCAGGGAAAACCTGCTCGATAACGCCTGGAACGGGGTCGACGATCCGGTCGAGAAGATTTTCGCGCTGTTGAACGGCTATCGTATCGGACTGGTCGAAAGCGACTATCTGTACGGTTGCCCGATCGGAAACCTGGCGCTGGAAATTTCCGAACCCGATCCGCGCATTCGCGAACTGCTTGCGATGAACTTCGCCAATTGGGTGCGGGCTGTCGAAGATTGCCTCGACGAGGCAGCCGACCGTTTCCCACCGGATACGGATCGCCATGCGCTCGCCGAATTCATACTGACAGCGATGGAAGGTGCCATCATGCAGGCACGCACCGCGCAGGATATTTCCATTTTCGACCGCAACGTCTCCATCCTTCGTGCCCATCTGGAGATGCTGCAGGCACAAACCGTGAAAGCGCGGGTCACACTCACAACGGGGAGGGAATGATGGAACTGAACTGGATTGCCGTGATCGTCGCGGCCGTTTCCGCATTTGTATTGGGCGGGCTGTGGTACGGCCCGCTTTTCCAGAAGAAATGGATGGCTTATAACGGGCTGACCGAGGAAGATGCGCAAAACAGCCATCCAGCCAAGGTCTTCGGCGGGGCTTTCGTGCTGTCCTTCCTCGCCGCGGCGGTGTTCGGAATGTTTCTCGGCCCCAATCCGGGTGTCGAATTGGCGACCGGCGCGGGATTTGCCGCTGGCTTGTTCTGGGTCGCGGCCAGCTTCGGAATCAATTACCTGTTTGCCCAACGTCCCTTGGGCCTGTGGTTGATCGATGGCGGTTATCACACGCTGCAATTCACGATTTACGGGCTGGTCTTCGGCCTGATGGGCTAGGCTTTCGGTGAATAGGCGCGCAGAAACGTCTCTACCGCGCCTTTGATGCGCGCATTGTCGCGCCCAGGATCCGACTGCGCCCCGAACCGGCGTTCGAGGTCACCGAACCCCTTGCACATCGATGCGAACTGTTCGGCGGCCAGCATCGGATCGTCGATGTTCAGTTCGCCCTTGCTCGCAGCGTGTGCGATCATCCCTGCGAGCGCGACATGCATTCGCCGCGGTCCGGCATCGAGGAAGGATGTGCCGATCTCGGGTATGTGCTCGGTTTCGGCGGCAATCCGCCGATCGAACTGGATGATCTGCGATTCCGACAGGAAATCCACGAATGTCAGGCCGACATCCAGCAGGCGTTGCCGGATATTCCCCTCGCTCACCAGGTCGATCGACAGCGCTTCGCCCAATCGCTCGCATTGGGCTTCGACAGTAGCCGCGAACAGCGTGCGCTTGTCGCCGAAATATTTGTAGATCGTAACCTTCGACACCCCCGCATCCCCGGCAATCGCCTCGATCGAAGTCGCCTCGTAACCCATACCGAAGAAAGCTCGCGTCGCGGCTTCGACGATAGCATCGCGCTTGGCCGCACTCGATGGACGCAATTTTGCAGTAGAATCGGCAATTGACAAACTGAACGGCTCCGTTCATCTGAACGCTCGCGTTCAGTTATGGGCGCGAGTCGACAAAAGTGCAAGAAAATCGGGCTTGTCATGATCTGGATCGCGATCCGAATGCTGACCGGCGACAAGACCAAATTCTATGGCCTGTTGTTCGGTATTGCCTTTTCGACACTGCTGATCACCCAGCAGTTGACGATCTTCGTCAACCTGATCGAACGTGGCGCAAGCGGGGTCTACAACGTGGCCGAGGCCGAGGTTTGGGTGATGGACCCGGTCAGCCGCACCACCGATATTTCCTACGCGATGCCCTCGACCGCGCTTGAACGTGTACGCGGCGTCCCGGGGGTCGAATGGGCCGTACCGCATATCCGCGCCAACGCCGCGATCAGAACCGACACCGGCGATCTCGAACAGGTCGCTATCATCGGTGTCGACGATGCGACCCTGATCGGCCTGCCGCGCACCATGCTGGAAGGCGATGTGTCGGTTCTTGCGCGCCCCGACAGCGTTATCATCGACGATGTCGGCACCACGCGCATGTTCCCGGACCAACCGACCCCGGTCGGCGAAGTGCTCGAATTGAACGACCAGCGCGCCGTTATCCGCGCCATGGCCGACGCGATCCCCAGCTTCACCAGCACGGTGGTGCTCTACACGCGCTATTCGCAAGCGTTGCGCTACGTGCCGGGCACGCGCAACCGGCTGAGTTTCGTGCTGGTCGGCGCGGCAGATGGCATTCCGCCCGGGGAACTTGCGACGCGCGTCACCGAGCAGACCGGGCTGCGCGCCCGGACGCGCGACGAATTCGCGCAGGACGGGGTCGATTTCATCATCGAGAACACCGGCATCCCGTTCAATTTCGGAATCACCGTGCTGCTCGGCTTTATCGTCGGCGTGGCGATCGTCGGGCTGACCTTCAGCCTGTTCATCCGCGACAATATCAAGCAGTTCGGAGCATTGAAGGCGATCGGGGTCACCAACGCCAAGATCGTGCGCATGGTCGCGGCCCAGGCGGGCATGGTCGGTGCGATCGGCTACGCGCTCGGCCTGGTCGGCACTGCTATCTTCATCTGGGCCTTCGGCGGCGACCCGACCTTCAAGGGGTTTTACATCCCTTGGCAAATCCCCCTGTTTTCGCTGGTTGCGGTATTCGTGATCCTGGGGATGACAGGCTTTTTCGCGCTCCGCAACGTGCTTCGGACCGAGCCGGCGGCAGTGTTCCGGTGAGCCCGATGGACCATTCGGCCGCGATTTCCACACGCGGGGTAACGCGGGACTTTCCCGCCGGGCAGGACGTTATCACCGTGCTCCACGGAATCGACCTCGACATCCGCGCTGGCGAAATGACTTTCCTTGTCGGCGAGAGCGGCTCGGGCAAGACGACGCTGATCTCGATCATGTGTGGAATCCTGTGGCCGACCCAGGGACAGGTCGAGATTTTCGGCACCGATATCTATGCGCTGACCGATACCGAGCTGGTCGAATTCCGTCTCGCCAATATCGGTTTTATCTTCCAACAGTACAATCTGGTCCCATCGATCGACGCCGCGGCCAATGCAGCCGTGCCACTGATCGCGCGCGGGATGGCGGTGCAGGATGCGCGCGCGCAAGCGACCGAGATGCTCAATGCGCTCAACATCGCGGATCAGGCGGACAAGCTGCCCAGCCAGCTTTCAGGTGGCCAGCAGCAGCGCGTAGCGATCGCCCGCGCGCTCGTCCACGAACCGCGCCTGGTCGTATGCGACGAACCGACCGCGGCGCTCGATGCGAAATCGGGCCGCCGGGTTATGGACCTGCTACGCGATATAGCCGTGGCCGAAGATCGCTCGGTCATCATCGTTACCCACGACAACCGCATTTTCGATCTCGCCGACCGTATTCTCGTGCTCGAGGACGGCCGCATCACCCATGACGGCAAAGACATGCCAGAGGATCATTAGACCCCAGGACGCATACCATGGCCCTATTTCCGGAAAACCTCAGCTTTTCGCGCAAGATCCTGCCGATTTTGGCGGTTATCGGCCTGATCGCAGCGATTGCGTATATCGCGTTCGGCCTGCCGGACAGACAACTGGAAGAACCCGCCGAAGAACCCGCGCGAGCGCCTACCGCCCTGGCCGATATATCGCGTGTAGCCGGCGCCGGGATTGTCGAACCGTCAAGCGAGATCATCGACATCGGCAGCGCCTTGTCGGGCCTCGTCACCGGCTTGCGCGTACAAGCTGGCGACCGGGTCGAACAGGGCCAGGTGCTTTTCACTGTCGACGACCGTGCCGTGCGCGCGCAGTTACGCCAGGCAGAAGCGGCAATCGGCGAAGCCCGCGCGGCGATTGCCGAAGCCCAATCGGCTGCCACCACTGCCGCGCAACAGCTCGCACTGTACCGGAACGTCGAAGATCCGGCCGCCGTCAGCCGCGCCGAAGTGATCCGTGCCGAAGGCGAGGCGGCTTCGGCACGGAGTCGCCTACAACTGGCCCGTGCCCGCCTCCAGGCCGCGCAAGCCAGCGCCGGCACCGCCCGCACCGAACTGGGACGCCTGATCGTCCGCGCGCCGATAGCGGGCGAAATCCTTGCAGTGAACATCCGCAAGGGCGAGTATGTCTCGACCATGGGCGGTGGCGGCCAGCCGTTCATACAGATGGGCCAGACCCAGCCGCTCTACGTCCGGGTCGATATCGACGAGGATGAGGCCGGGCGAGTCGATCTTGGCGCCGCGGCTTATATTTCCCCACGCGGTACAGCGGACCGGCAAGTCCAGGCCAATTTCGTCCGCGCCGAACCGCAGGTCGTACCCAAGCGCTCGCTGACCAACAATTCGCAGGAGCGCGTCGACGTGCGCGTGTTGCAGGTGCTCTACGAATTGCCCGAAAGCGCTTCGGGCGATAATGGCCTGTTTCGTGTCGGCCAGCAGATCGATGCATTTATCCCGGCCCGCAGCGGAAAAACGGACGAGCGATGAGCGGGCGGTTCCTCCCCTTCTTCGCCGCATTGGTCGTCGCCGGGTGCGCCGCTGGCCCCGTGCCCGAGATTGCCACGCCTCCGCCCGATCTGCCGACCGGTTTCGCCTATGCTCCGTCCGAACAGGTTGCGACTTCGGTCGATGCCCTGTTGCCCATCGGCGACCCTGCCTTTGCCGACCTTTCCGCACTGGCGCTGGCAGAAGCACCCTCGCTGGCCGAAGCGGTGGCACGGGTCGATGCCGCACGCGCCGGTGCCGCGCGATCGGGGGCCGAGCGCCTGCCGAATATCGGGGCAACCGGCGGAACAGAATTGCGACGGACCAATCCGAGCCAATTTGGTGCCGGCTTGCCTCGCGGCATTACGATCGATACCGAACAGGTGGCCTATTCGACCAATCTCACGGCCAGTTGGGACCCTGACATTTTCGGTCGGTTGCGCGCGCAGGAGCGCGCTGCGCTGGCCCGCCTCGATGCTACCGGAGCCGATGCCGCTGCGCTACGGCTGGCATTGATCGGCGAAATTGCCGGAGCGGTGATCGACTGGCGCATGCTGGCCGCGCGCGAAGAGGCGCTGGGTGAAGATCTGGTCGCGGCCGAAACGCTCGCCACGCTCGCCGAAATCCGTGAGCGTGCGGGTATTGCCCCGGGCTTCGACCGGGTGCGCGCGGAAACCGTCGCCGAAGCCAGCCGCAGCCGGATCGCCACCATTGCAAGCGAAAAGGTGCGCATTACCGGGCGACTCGTCACCTTGACTGGCCAAAGTGCGCAAGACGTGCTCGCGACCCTGGACCAGCCCGCCCCCAATGCTGCCGAGCCCGCGCCTCCCGCAACCCTGCCCTCTGGCCTGCTGGCCAACCGGCCCGACGTTATGGCCGCTTCCTCCCGCCTTGCCGCGAGCGACGCCGACCTTGCGGCGACTGCTGCCAGGCGCTTCCCACAATTCACCCTCTCTGCAGCGCTCGGCCTGCTGGCCTTCGATCTCGGCGACCTGTTCGACGGAGATTCCGTCGTCGGCACCGCCGGTGGATCGTTGCTTGCTCCACTGCTCGATTTCGGCCGTATCGAAGCGGAAATCGATGGTGCGGCAGCGAACAAGCGTGCCGCCTTCCAGGCCTATCGCGGTGCCGTGTTCACGGCGTTGGGCGATGCAGAGGCTGCCTATGGCCTGGTTGCTGCGACCGATGCCGAACTCCGCGCCGCGCTGCGCGAGCGCGACAGTGCCGAACGCGCAGCGCGGCTTGCCGATGTGCGTTATCGCGCGGGA
>JANQPE010000105.1 GCA_028289565.1 Parerythrobacter sp. | reverse complement strand
AGCAAAAGCTGGGGTCGGTTTCCACCGCAACCAGAAGCTGATGAAGATTCCGGCTTTCGCTGGAATGACGGAGTTACCGCGGCGCGTTCGGCCGCGCGAACAGCCTGCCGCGCTCGCTATACAAAACGATCGCCAGCGCCAGCAGCGCGCAACCGAGCATGGCGAAGGCAAGCGGCCTGGCCGAACCGTCATACAGATAGCCGATCCCGCCCCCCAGCACCGCACCGCTGCCCATGCGCAGCGCGGTATGCGCCGAGCTGGCCGCGCCCGCGATGTGGGAAAAGGGTTGCATCGCGATCGAGCTGAAATTCGCCCCGACGAAACCGAGCATGGCCATCGACAGGCTCAGCAGGAGCATGAATTCGGGCAGTTCCTGCGGCTGGTTGGTGGCACTCCATACCTGCACGATGCTCACCACGACGAAGCCGAGCAGCGCGCTGTGGCTTACTCGACGCGCGCCAAATCGCTCGACGATCCGCGAATTGGTGAAATTGGCGAACACCATGCCCAGAACCGCGCCGCCGAAGATCACCGCGAAATAATCGCCCGCACCGAAGGTTTCGCCGATAAGTTGTTGCGAGGAATTGAGAAACCCGAACAGTGAACCGAATACCAGCGCGCTGCCCAGCACATATCCGATCGCCCCGCGGTTCACGAGCGCGGTCCCCATATTGCGCAGGATAGTCGGTGGATCGATATCCTGCCGGTTTTCCGGGGCGAGCGATTCGGGCAGGCGCCACCATGCCCATCCGCCGACCACCAGCCCCATCACCGCCATCGCACCGAAGATCGCACGCCAGCCTGCCAGCATCATGATCCCCTGGCCGACCGCCGGGGCCAGGATCGGGACCAGCAGGAAAATCATCATGATCAGGCTCATCAGCCGCGCCATCCGGTCGCCGCCGACATGGTCACGCACGATCGCCGCCGGGACCACGCTCAGGCCCGCGCAAGTAATGCCCTGCACCAGCCGCAAGCCAACCAGCAGCCAGTAATCGCTGGCCAGCGCGCAGGCGAGCGACAGGACGACGTAGGAAACCAGCCCCACGGCCAGCACCGGGCGCCGCCCGAAACGGTCGGCGAAAGCGCCGGGGAAGAACGCCCCGATCCCGGCACCGAGGAAATAGGCCCCGATCACCAATTGCCGATCGTTTCCGCCCGCGCCCATCTCGTTTGCCATCTCACCCAACGCGGGCAGCATGGCATCAATGCCGAACGCCTGGAGGCTCATCAGCAATGCCATCAGCGCGATCAACTCACGCTCGCCCAGGGGGCGGGAAAGGGCGGTGTCATGGGCGGACATCGCTGCTCCTTGGGGGTTGCGGCGCGGAAAGGAAAGCGCGTTTTCCCAATGCCGCGGTTTTCGAAAGCGGCATTCGGGACTATCCCGTTGCGCATGGCGGATACCCCCGACACTCCCGATGCCGAGGACGAGGCCCCCGAAGAGGAAGGCGGCCTGCGCAAGGTCATCCATGTCGACATGGATGCCTTCTTCGCCAGCGTGGAACAGCGCGACAATCCCGACCTACGCGGGCTACCGGTGGCGGTTGGCGGTTCGGGCGGGCGCGGCGTGGTCGCCGCGGCCAGCTACGAAGCGCGCAAGTTCGGAGTGCGCTCGGCAATGCCCTCGGTCACGGCTCGGCGGCTCTGCCCCGACCTGATTTTCGTGCGGCACCGTTTCGACGCCTACAAGGAAGCCTCGCAGCGGATCCGAGCAATCTTCCGCCACTTCACCCCACATGTCGAACCGCTGAGCCTCGACGAGGCATATCTCGACGTGACAGCCGATATTCGCGGCATCGGCAGCGCCACACGGATCGCGCAGCTCATCCGTGAACGGATATACGGGGAAACCGGCCTCACCGCCAGCGCCGGGGTCAGCTACAACAAGTTCCTTGCCAAGCTCGCCAGCGACCAGAACAAGCCCGACGGATTATGCGTGATCAAGCCGGGCGAAGGCGCAAAATTCGTCGCCGGACTACCGGTTCGCCGGTTCCACGGTGTCGGACCCAAGGGCGCCGAGAAAATGGCCCGGCTGGGCATCGAGACCGGCGCCGACCTCGCCGCGAAGGATGCCGCTTTCCTGCGCGCCAATTTCGGGAGTTTTGCCGACTACCTCTATCGCGCGGCACGCGGGATCGACCTGCGCCCCGTCCGTGCCGACCGGATCCGCAAGTCGGTGGGCGGCGAACGGACTTTCGGTGAGGACATCTCGTCCGGTCCCGCATTGCGCGAGACACTCGACAATATCGTTGACATCGTCTGGGAACGGATCGAGCGCTCCGAGGCAAAGGGCCGAACGGTCACGCTGAAGATGAAATATACCGATTTCCAGATCGTCACTCGGGCCAAGTCACTTGCCACCAATGTCGCGGACAAGGCGGAATTCGCGAGTGTCGGGCACGAGTTGCTCGAAGAATTATTGCCGTTGCCATTGCCAATCCGGCTGATGGGCCTCACTCTCTCCAACCTCGAAAGCGAGGAGAGAGAGGATAACCCGAAGCCCGGCGACGCGCAGCTATCTCTGCTTTGAACCCGCAGTCCACACTGCAAGTCGCTGCCTCGTCAGGTCGGACAGCGGTTCGGGCAGCAAAGACACGGGGAAGAAACGGGCCTCCAGGATCTCGCGCCGGTCGGGCCTGGGCGCCTCGTCGACCATTGCGGAATAGATATGCGCCTCATGGGGTGCACCGGACAGGGTTTCCTCGAGAACGGCAACCAATACCGGGGCCTGTGCGATACAGCCGGTTTCCTCGCGCAATTCGCGAATCGCGGCACTGGCAGGCTCCTCGCCACGTTTGATACCGCCTCCCGGCAACGACCAACCACGCGATCCGTAGCTGTGCCGGACCAGCAGAACCCTGCCATCGAGATCGGTGGCGATGATCGAACACCCGGCGAGCTTTGGTTTCACCATGCGCCACCACCACCCGCGCGCGCGATGCGCCAAAGGCAGCAGGGCACGATGGAGCGCGGCGGGAATCAGGCGACATGGCATGGCGATCTCTCCTGCCGGTAATCACACTACAACATGTCATAGCAGAAACCTGTCCCTGCCAGGCACGAAGCGGGTCTTCGATAGCGATCGTCTCGCTCTACCGGAGGGTCTCGGTAAGAAACCAGACCCGTTGTTCGGCCATGTCGGTCCAGTCGTCCAGCAGGCCATCGGTCGCATTGTCACCAGCCTTGCCAGCCAGTTCCTTCAAGTTCTTCAGGCGGCGAACCAGAGCGGCATTGTCGTCGCGCAGCTCTTCTACCATCTTCTCCGCCGACAATGTGGGGTCGTCCTGGTCGCCGACCTGCGTATGCCGCACCACGGCCCCAGGCGATGTCAGTGTCGGTGAACCGTTCTTGCGCACCCTTTCCCCGATAATATCGATCTGGTCGCGAATTTCGATTGCCTGTTCGTCGAACAGCAAATGGAGATCGCGAAAGCGTGGCCCCGATACATGCCAATGGAAGTTCTTGGTCTTGATGAACAAGGCGAAATGGTCGGCCAGCAACGCATTCAGCTCATCCACCAGTGCCTTTTTCGAATTGTCGCCCGTCTGCGTCATCCTGATATCCTCCTTCGAAGCAGTTTCCATAACCCAATACGCCAGGAGCCTGATCGGGTTTCCTGCAAATAATCTATCGGAAAGATCGGCTCGATCGATCAGTCGAGAAGCCCTCGAGCGGACAAGCCGATCGCCGCGGAGGCAATCAGCACCGGCACTGCCAACACCCACCGGATCGCCTGCAGCGGTAGCTTCCCGGTGTAACCCCGGTCACCGGCCCAGGCGGCGGCGGTCGCCACGGCGCTGCCCAGCATTCCGCCGGCCATCGGGAAAGCGGCCACACCTGCGCCAGCGGTCAGCGCGAAGATCATGAAACGGGAGGCATCACCCAATTGCCGGACGAACAGCACGATGGCCGTCGCGACGAGCGAACGAGCCGGTTCACGCGGTTTGTGTTCGCGATTGGGCCAGGCCAGTTCGATGGCGGCGAAGAACAGTGCCATCGCCACCAGCATGTCCTTGGCTGCTGGAGACAGCAACGCGGACACCGCCTGTCCGGCAAGGCCGGCGATCAAGGCGGTGACGATCGCGGTCGTCAGTCCGGCAAACAGCAAGCCGACATGCCGGCCGAGCACCCCGGAAAGACGTGCGATGATGAGCTGGTCACGGCTACCAAGCGAACACAGCGCCACAGCGAGGAAGGCAAGGAAGAAACCGGGCACTCGCCCCTCCCCCGCCAGCCGTCAGGCTGTCCAGGGACCGGTGATCGCCAGCGTTTTCGCGGGGCTGTAAAGGTTCACGAACAGCGTCCGGCCATCAGGCGAGAAACAGGCACCGGCCGGCTCGGTCTGGATACGGATCAAACCGAGCGGATAGGCATGTCCTTCAGGTGTGATCCCGCGCAGGTGATTCTCCACCACCTCGCTATACTGGTCCTCGCACACGACCAGATGGCCATTGGGTGCCACACACAGATTGTCACCATAGTTGAACTGGTCGCGCGTAGCGCTCTCGAAGAACAGTTCGAGCGCATCGGGCCTGCCGCCGGTCCCGGGGCGCATACGGAAAATCTGCCCCAGCCCAGCGGTGCCGCCGCTGGTGGCAGTGAAATACATCTCGCCGTCGCCCATCCAGATACCCTCGCCGCGTGCGATGATCAATCCGCCCTGCGCCGCACCGCGCTTGCGCAGGTCGTCTTCGGGCGCTTCGACATTGTCGAGCGGGATCCAGCGGACCCGGTGCCAGTCGCCGACCGCCATCGACCGGTCACTCCGGTTGCGACTGTCGGTGATGCCACCTGCCAGCGCCAGCGCTTCCAGCCGGCCGCCCTTTGCGAGATCGCCCTTCGCATCGGGAACAAAGCGATAAAGCAGGCTGTCAGGACGATCCTCGGTCAGATAGACCACGCCGGTACCCGGATCGACGCAGGCAGCCTCGTGGTTGAACCGGCCCATCGCCTTGAGCGGTGCCGGGTTGACCAGGCTGCCCGCTCCGGCGGGTACTTCGAACACCCAGCCATGATCGTGCTCGTTGCGGTCGCTGGCGCCGAACACCGCTTCCTCGCAGGTCAGCCAACTGCCCCACGGGGTGATGCCGCCCGCACAATTGCGTACCGTACCCGCAAGCGAGCGGTATTGCCGTTCGACCCGCAACGTCGCGGCGTCGAGCACCAGGGTGGTGGTACCGCCCGGCATCACCGTCTTGCCATCAACCCGGTCAAAGCCCATCGGGATATCGCCTCCGCCGTCCTTGTCAGGCGTCAGTTCGTGGTTGCGCACCAGGGCAAACTTGCCGTCGCCGAGATCGAAACAGCCCATCCCATCGGCGCGATCGGGAACCTTCAACCCATCCGACATCATATCGCCGAGGCTCGACACCACCCGATAGGAAAAGCCTCGCGGCAGGTCGAGCAGACCATCGGGATCGGGCACGAGATCGCCATAACCGGTTAAGGAGGGCGATGCTGCGGCGACCACATTGTTCGTGGAGCACCCGCTTGCCGCCAATGCGGCGAAGGCCGTACCCGTTGCGGCAAGGAAACCACGACGGTCGGGAGAGAAGGGAGATACGGTCATGACAAAGAGTCCTCTGCGTGGCGGATCGTGCATGCGATAGCAGTGTCAAGCGACGATGACACGCCTTACCTGCCGCTCGATGGACCGGACCACGTAGTCGCAGGAAAGTGCCGAAACGCTGGAGCGGGTGAAGGGAATCGAACCCTCGTCTTAAGCTTGGGAAGCTCCTGCTCTACCATTGAGCTACACCCGCACATCCCTTGGCTTTTGAGGGAGGAGCGCCCTTTGCCGCAAGCCCGTCATGCGGTCAATCGTCGATCCGGCGCCTGTATGTCTCGGGCAGGAAGATCAGCCCGATCACGAAGGTACCCGCGGCGATCGCCACCGGGTACCACAGACCGAAATAGATGCTGCCCGTGGCGGCGACCATGGCGAAAGCCACTGTCGGCAAAAAGCCGCCGAACCAGCCATTGCCGACATGGTAGGGCAGGCTCATCGAGGTATAGCGGATGCGGCTGGGGAAGATTTCGACCAGCATAGCCGCGATCGGACCGTAGGTCATCGTCACCATGATCAGCAATGCGAACAGGATCAGCACAACCTTGACCCGGTCGATTTCAGCGGGGTCGGCGGCTGAGGGGTAGCCGGCTTCGGCGATTGTGGCAGTCAGCGCGGACGTATCGTGACCAGGAGCCACTTCGATTACTGCATCGCCGATCGTGACGAAGGCTGTGTCAGGATCCCTCGTATACGAGACGTTACGATAAGGAATGCCCGCTTTCGCGAGCGCCGACTTGGCAATATCGCAGCCCGTCGTGTCGAAGGTATTCCTGCCAATGGGATCGAACTGCAGCGAGCAACTGTCCGGATTGGCATTGACGGTTACCGGCGCACGCTCCTGCGCCTGCGCCAGCGCGGGATTGGCCGCCTCGGTCAGCGCGCCGAACAGCGGGAAATAGGTCAGAGCCGCCAGCGCCAGCCCGGTGAGGATGATCTTCTTGCGCCCGACCCGATCCGACAGCCAGCCGAAGAACACGAACAACGGAGTGCCGATCACCAGGGCCACGGCAATCAGGATATTGGCCGTCGCCCCATCGACCTTGAGGATCTTTTCGAGGAAGAACAGGGCATAGAATTGCCCGGTATACCAGACCACCGCCTGTCCCGCGATCGCGCCGAACAACACGATCAGGACGATTTTCAGATTGCCCCAGCGCCCGAAAGCTTCAGACAGCGGCGCATCGGAAGTCGTCCCTTCTTCCTTCATCTGCTGGAAGACCGGGCTTTCCTCCAACTGCATGCGAATCCACAGCGAGATCGCGAGCAGGAAGATCGAGATCAGGAACGGCACCCGCCAGCCCCAGTCGGCAAATGCCTCTTCGCCCATCGCCGTCCGCAGCCCGATGACCACCAATAGCGCGGCGAACAGGCCGATGGTCGCCGTTGCCTGGATCCAGCTCGTGAAGAAACCACGCCTTCCCTCGGGCGCATGCTCGGCCACATAGGTCGCGGCCCCGCCATATTCACCACCGACCGCAAGGCCCTGCAACAGCCGTAGGGTAACGAGGATCAGCGGCGCCGCCACGCCGATGCTGGCATAATTGGGCAGCAGGCCGACGGCAAAGGTTGACAGTCCCATCAGCGTCATGGTGACGATAAAGGTGTTCTTGCGTCCCACGAGGTCGCCAATCCGCCCGAACAGCAAGGCCCCGAAAGGCCTGACCACGAAACCGGCAGCGAAAGCGGCCAGCGCGAGGATGAAGCCGGTCGTTTCGTTGACCGCGGAAAAGAACTGCGCCGAAATGAAGCTTGCCAGCAGGCCGTAGAGGAAAAAATCATACCATTCGAACACCGTGCCGAGTGAGCTTGCCGCAATGACCATTTTTTCGTTCTGCGATGTGACAGGTGCGGCTTTCGCCATAATATTCCCCTTTTCGAAGTTTGCGGACAGCCTAGCGCGTCGGGCCATCGGGGCAACGTCGAATTGGACATGATCCCGCCCCTTGCGCTGCGCCAGTGCTCGGCTAGAGACGAACAGCAAGATTACAGGAGAAACTGCATGCGTCAGGTCGATCATTTCATAGTCGGTGGGGCCGGCGGCGGTTCCGGCCGGACGCACAAGGTGTGGAACCCCTCGACCGGAGAAGTGCAGGCCGAAGTCGCGCTCGGCGATACGGCGCTTCTGGACAAGGCGGTCGAGACCGCGAAAAAGGTCCAACCCGAATGGGCCGCGACCAATCCGCAGAAGCGCGCCCGGGTGATGTTCCGTTTCAAGGAACTACTCGAGAAGAACATGGACGATCTTGCCCACCTGCTCTCTTCCGAGCACGGCAAGGTCATCGACGATGCCAAGGGCGACGTGCAGCGCGGGCTCGAAGTGATCGAATTCGCCTGCGGTATCCCCCAGGCGCTGAAGGGCGAATACACGCAGGGTGCCGGGCCGGGCATCGACGTCTATTCGATGCGCCAGCCGCTCGGTATCGGCGCGGGGATTACGCCGTTCAACTTCCCGGCGATGATCCCGATGTGGATGTTCGGCATGGCGACCGCGGTTGGCAATGCGTTCATCCTCAAGCCGTCCGAACGCGATCCGGGCGTGCCCGTGCGGCTTGCCGAATTGTTCCTGGAAGCAGGGGCGCCCGAAGGACTACTGCAGGTCGTGCACGGCGACAAGGAAATGGTCGACGCGATCCTCGACCATCCCGATATCCCCGCGATCAGCTTCGTCGGTTCCTCCGACATCGCGCAATATATCTACTCGCGCGGCACGGCGAACGCGAAGCGCGTGCAGGCATTCGGCGGCGCGAAAAACCACGGTATCGTGATGCCCGACGCCGATCTCGATCAGGTCGTCAACGACCTGTCCGGCGCGGCCTTCGGCTCGGCGGGCGAGCGGTGCATGGCGCTGCCGGTAGTCGTGCCCGTGGGCGAGGACACCGCCGACAAGCTGCGCGAAAAGCTGATCCCCGCGATCAACGGCCTGCGCGTCGGCGTCTCGACCGATCCCGACGCGCATTACGGCCCGGTCGTCACCCCCGAGCACAAGGCCAGTATCGAGCGCTGGATCGACACGGCGGAGGAAGAAGGCGCCGAAGTCGTGATCGACGGGCGCGGTTTCAGCCTGCAAGGCCATGAAGACGGGTTCTTCGTCGGGCCGACTCTGCTCGACCGCGTGACCACGCAGATGACAAGCTATCAGGAAGAAATCTTCGGCCCGGTCCTGCAAATGGTCCGCGCGAAGGATTTCGAAGAGGCAGTGCGCCTGCCGAGCGACCACCAATATGGCAATGGCGTCGCGATCTTCACCCGCAACGGCCATGCCGCGCGCGAATTCGCCCACCGGGTCAATGTCGGCATGGTCGGCATCAACGTGCCGATCCCGGTGCCAGTGAGCTATCACAGCTTCGGCGGCTGGAAACGCTCTGGCTTCGGCGATATCGACCAGTACGGCATGGAAGGGCTGCGCTTCTGGACCAAGTCCAAGAAGATCACCCAGCGCTGGCCCGATGGTGGCGGAGATGGCTCGAACGCCTTCGTGATCCCGACGATGGGATGAGCGGCATGCGCGCGATCCTGTTGGCAACGGTCCTGTCCGCGCTGTCGGCCTGCATGACGGCGCAATCGGAACCGGT
>JANQPE010000104.1 GCA_028289565.1 Parerythrobacter sp. | reverse complement strand
AGTGATACGGCACCGGCGCGCCCGCCTTTACCCGGTCGCCCTCGGCCGGTTTCTTCAACTGCGCCACGGAAGCGACAAAACCGCCGCCAGTCGAATAATATGTCCGATCGAGCAGCGTCTCGCCCGCTTCGTCCCTTGCCGCGAGCCGCATCCCGTTGGGATGGAGATCGGGTACGATATGACCCGCCAGATCGAGGTCGCGCCTTGTATCGAAGTTGATATCGTGCTGCCCGTCCAGAGCCAGCCTGCCCTCGGCATCGAGCCGCTCCAATTGCTGGTCGCCCCTGACGGGGTCGTATGTTTCCGGCTTGTGGCCGAGCAGCCCCAGCAATGTTGCGCGCGGGGTGCCGTGACCGACCCCGGTAAGCGCGAGCGAACCCTGCAATTCGACATGCACGCCATCGACTCGGGTCAGCGCGCCTGACCGCTTCAGCGCTTGCACGAACATTGCCGCGATCCGCATCGGACCAACCGTATGCGAGGAGGACGGACCAATCCCGATCCGGAAGATATCGAGCACTGAAAGCATCCAATTGCGATGCGCGCGCGCGCCGGGAAAATCAATCATCAATTGGCCGCAAGCGCACTTCGTTCCAGTCGTGTATGGCTGAAAGTGGTTCGGCCTTGTTGCGCGCACGCGGCGAAAATCGCCCGCCGCCATCATTCGTGGCGGCGCCCTGCCCCGCCGCGAGGGCACAGATGACGGATCTGTTCCTTGTGGCGATCCGGCAGGCGCGCCGCATTCCAGACATGCTCTACCTAGTGGACAAAACCGTCCTGAAAGCACCGGAATGCTTGGGAATGCCCCCTCAAACGCCTATGCAGGAAGTCATGAGCGAAACTTCTGAAAAAGTCGTCCAGCAGGGCGAATATGGCGCGGATTCGATCAAGGTTCTCAAGGGTCTAGATGCGGTTCGCAAGCGCCCCGGTATGTATATCGGCGATACCGATGACGGATCGGGCCTGCACCATATGGTGTTCGAGGTATCAGACAATGCGATCGACGAGGCGTTGGCGGGCCATTGCGACCTTGTCCTGATCGAATTGAACCCCGACGGTTCGGCGTCGGTCGAGGACAATGGCCGTGGTATCCCGGTCGATACGCACAAGGACGAAGGCGTGTCGGCAGCCGAGGTCATCATGACCCAGTTGCATGCAGGCGGGAAGTTCGAAAACACCAGCGACGACAATGCCTACAAGGTATCCGGCGGCCTGCACGGCGTGGGCGTGTCGGTCGTGAACGCGCTCAGCGAATGGCTCGAACTGACGATCTGGCGCGACGGCAAGGAGCACTGGATGCGCTTCGAGCACGGTGATGCGGTCGAATCGCTCGAAGTGAAAGGTGACGCCCCGCCGGTCGACGGCAATGGCGACGACAACGGCCTCAAGAAGGGCACCCGCGTCACTTTCATGCCATCCCCCGAGACGTTCAAGAATGTCACCGAATTCGATTTCGACAAGCTCGAGCATCGTTATCGCGAGCTCGCTTTCCTCAATTCGGGCGTCCGCATCCTGCTGCGCGACAATCGCGGCGAGGAAAAACAGGAACACAACCTGTGTTATGAAGGTGGAATCGCCGCCTTCGTAAGATATCTCGACCGCAACAAGCAGGCGTTGATCGCCGAACCGATCTCGGTTTCCGCCGAGAAGGACGGAATCGGGATTGATGTCGCACTCGAATGGAACGACAGTTATTACGAAAACGTCCTTACCTTCACCAACAACATTCCCCAGCGCGATGGCGGCACGCACCTGGCCGCTTTCCGCGCCGCGCTGACCCGCACACTCAACAACTATGCGAGCAGTTCGGGCCTTCTGAAGAAGGAAAAGGTGAGCCTTTCGGGAGAGGACATGCGCGAAGGGCTGACCGCAATCGTATCGGTCAAGCTGCCCGATCCCAAATTCTCCAGCCAGACCAAGGACAAGCTGGTCAGTTCCGAAGTGCGTCAGCCCCTCGAAAGCCTGATGGGCGAGAAAATGAGCGAATGGCTGGAAGAAAATCCCGCCGATGCGAAAGCGATCGTCCAGAAGATCATCGACGCCGCGGCAGCGCGCGAAGCCGCACGCAAGGCACGCGAAATGAGCCGCAAGGGCGCAATGAGCGTGGCATCGCTGCCCGGCAAGCTTGCCGATTGCCAGAACCGCGACCCGGCGGAATCGGAACTGTTCCTGGTCGAGGGCGATTCCGCCGGAGGTTCGGCCAAGCAAGGCCGCGACCGCAAGTCGCAAGCGATACTGCCGCTCAAGGGCAAGATCCTCAATGTCGAGCGCGCCCGTTTTGACCGGATCATCTCGTCCAAGGAAGTCGGTACGCTGATCCAGGCGATGGGAACCGGTATCCGCGACGAATTCGATATTGAAAAGTTGCGCTATCACAAGATCGTGATCATGACCGACGCAGATGTCGATGGCGCGCATATCCGCACGCTGCTGCTCACTTTCTTCCAGCGGCAAATGCCCGAGATCGTGAAGCGTGGACATCTCTTCATCGCCCAGCCCCCGCTCTACAAGGTGAGCAAGGGTCGCAGCGAAGTGTATCTGAAAGATCAGGCTGCGCTCGACCGTTACCTCGTCGATGCGGGGCTACAGAACCGCGTGCTGGAAACAGTCGGCGGTGCACGAGGCGACGGCGACTTGCGCAACCTGGTCGAACATGCGCTGCGCATACGCAATCTGCTGGGTTTCGTGCCACGGAAATACAATTCCGCGATTATCGAGCAGATGGCCCTGTCCGGGGCGCTCGATCCCTCTCTCGATCGAGCCACGCGCGAACAGGCGGTAGCGCTTGCCGCCGACCGGCTCGCCATGGCCGACGATACGGCGACATGGTCTGCTGGCCTGCACGACAACGGCACCGTGCGCTTCAACCGGCTGTGGCGCGGCGTAACCGACGTTCACGAGATCGAGGCGACCTTCCTGACCAGTGCGGAAGCCCGCAAGCTGCATTACCTCGCCAGCGAGGGCGCCGAGGCCTATGCTCGCCCGGCCCGGCTGACCAAGCTCGGCAGCGAAGAAGCCCTGCCCACCGATGACAAACAGGACGAAACCGATGCGGATTCACCGGCGCTGGCGCCCGACGATGCCATAACCCGGCCCACCGAACTGCTCGATGCGGTATTCGCCGCCGGGCGCAAGGGTCTTTCGATCCAGCGTTACAAGGGTCTGGGCGAGATGAATGCCGAGCAATTGTGGGAGACCACGCTCGATCCGGAAAATCGCGCGCTGCTACAGGTCAAAATCGAGGACGCCGACATAACTGACGAAATCTTCACCCGCCTGATGGGCGACGTCGTCGAACCGCGCCGCGAATTTATCCAGGATAATGCGCTGAACGTCGCCAACCTGGATGTATGACCGATGGCGCAGGGCTATGAACAGGGTACGATAGAGCGGGGCGGCTTCCTGCTTTTTCTCGCGCTGGTCACGCTCGGACTCGTCATGATCGCCTGGCCGTTTGCCGGATCGCTATTGTGGGCGACACTCGCCGCGATCATGTTCCAGCCGCTCTATCAATGGTTCCTCGCCCGGCGCCCGGGACGCGACAACCAGGCGGCCATCGCCACATTGTTGGTCATCACCTTCGCGGTGATCCTGCCCGCCCTGGCGATCGGCAGCATGATCGTCGACGACGCAGCAGGCGTGGTCATCGCATTCCAGGAAGGGCGGATCGATGTTTCAGCATGGTTCGATCAGGTGCATGATGCGCTGCCCGTCAATATCCAGGCAGCGCTCGATGCATCGGGCTGGGGCACATTCGCCGGACTGCGCGATCGGGTGCAGGAATTCGCCAGCGAATCGGTCGGGCTGATCGCCCGACAAGCGGTTTCGCTGGGCGGCAGCGCCTTTGCTTTCGTGCTGGCCTTCGGCGTAGGTCTGTACGCAACCT
>JANQPE010000098.1 GCA_028289565.1 Parerythrobacter sp. | reverse complement strand
CCCGGTTTCGCCTTCTTTTACGGTGTGCTTGCGCTGGCGCGGGATATGGAGCGTCTGGCCGACGCGGACATTGTAGGGTTCGACCAGTCCGTTGGCTGCGGCGATCACTGCTGCCGGTACCTTGGCCCGGTTGGCGATGCCACCCAGCGTTTCGCCTTCCTTTACGACATGCTCGGTTTCGGTTGCCGGGTCCCCCGCGGCAATCAGCGGGGGCACGAGTAGCAGCAGGGCAAGGCGTTTCATCAGGCGATCCCTTTATCCGGCGAACCTCTCTTGCAGAGTGGCAAGCGAAGCGTCGTGCGTCAATTCGAGCTGGAGTGGCGTTACCGCAATATATCCGTCGGATATGGCCTCCAGGTCGGTGCCATGGTCAAGCGTATGCTCGATCGCATGGAGGCCGAACCAATAATATCTGAGACCGCGCGGATCGCGGCCTTCGACGACGCTGCCGCGTGAATAGTCGTGGAATCCCTGTCGCACGACGCGAATGCCTGCGACCTGCGAAGCGGGTCGCGGCGGGAAATTCACGTTGACGAGCGTCCGTTCGGCAAAATCTTCGTCGAGAAGTGGAGTGAGAACCTTGGTGCCCCATTCACGGGCCGCATCAAACTGTTCGTGGTCGGTTTCACGATCGAGCACCTGGCTCAATGCGATCGAACGGATGCCCGCCAATGCGCCCTCCATTGCCGCCGACACAGTGCCCGAATAGGTGATATCGTCACCGAGATTGGCGCCGCGATTGACGCCCGAGAGAATCAGGTCGGGGCGCTGTTCCTCGAGTACGGTACGCAGGCCCAGCATTACGGAATCGGTCGGCGTGCCGGTTACCGAATAGCGCCGCATGTCGAGTTTGCGCAGCCGCACCGGCTGGTTGAGCGTCAGCGAGTGACCGGCTCCCGATTGCTCTTCCGAAGGAGCGCAGATCCACACATCGTCGCTCAGCGCGCGCGCAATCTCTTCCAGCACGACGAGGCCCGGTGCGTGGATGCCGTCGTCATTGGTGAGCAGGATGCGCATCAGGTGGCTGGCTCCAGCATGGTGATACCAGCCATATAGGGGTGCAGGGCATCGGGAATTACGACACTCCCGTCTTCGCGCTGATACTGCTCCATGACCGCTACCAGCGTGCGTCCGACGGCAAGGCTCGATCCATTAAGCAAGTGAAAATATTCGGTCTTCTTCTCACCTTCGGGGCGGAAACGGGCATTCATCCGGCGGGGCTGGTAAGTGCCTCCGTTGGAGCAGGAGCTGATCTCGCGATAGGCCCCCTGGCCGGGCAGCCATACCTCCAGGTCGTATGTCTTCATCATGGTCGCGCCGAGATCGCCCGCGCATAGCTGCATCACGCGATAATGCAGGCCGAGCCGTTGCAGGATGTTTTCCGCGCAAGTGGTAATCCGTTGCAATTCCGCTTCGCTCTGGTCGGGCAGGGCCGCGCTGATCAGTTCGACCTTCTCGAACTGGTGCTGGCGGATGAAGCCGCGCGTATCACGCCCGGCAGATCCGGCTTCCGACCGGAAGCAAGGGGTGAGTGCCGTACGCCGTATCGGGAAATCGCCTTGCTCGAAGATCTGCTCGCGGAATGAATTGCCGAGCGACATTTCCGATGTGGAAATCAGCCAGCGTCCGTCCGTCGTCTGAAACAGGTCTTCGCTGAATTTGGGCAATTGCCCGGTACCTAGGGCGGCTTCGTCGCGAACCAGCAAAGGCGGGTTGCATTCGGTATAGCCATGCTCGCCCGTATTGACGTCGAGCATGAACTGGCCGAGCGCCCGGTGAAGTCGGGAGATGGCACCGCGCAGGAAAGTGAATCGCGCACCCGAAATCCGCGCGGCCATCTCGAAATCCATTCCCAGGGCGGGGCCGATATCGGCGTGCTCCTTGGGGTCGAAGGCGAATTCCGGCCTGGTGCCCCATTCGCGGATATAGACATTGCCGTCTTCACCCTCGCCATCGGGCGTATCGGCGGCAGGCAGGTTGGGCAGGCGTGCCATCAATTCGTCAAACCGGGCCGTGGCCTCGCGCTCGGCCTGTTCCAGTCCGGGCATTGTCTTCTTGAGCTTGGCAACGGCCGCCTTGAGTTCTTCCGCCTTCTCGGTTTCACCCCGGCTCATTGCCTGACCGATCTGTTTCGAAGCCGCATTGCGCTCCGACTGGGTCTCCTGCATGGCGGTGGCTGCCGCCCGTCGCTGCTCGTCCAGCTCGAGCAAAACTTGGGCGACAGGTTCATGACCTCGCCGGGCCAAACCAGCATCAAAGCTGGCCGGGTTTTCGCGGATGAAGCGGATATCGTGCATGGGCGCGGCCTATGCCTCAGGGAAAGGCGCATTTCCAGTAGCCAATCGTCAATCGACTGTCGCACAGCGCAAGGCTGGACAGGCCTGCGAACGGTCTGGCAGCAAATATCGTATCGATTCCGTAATTTGGAGAACGAAGCTTGTCGAACGAGCCGATCCAGCCGCCACGCCGGACGCTTTTCATTGCTGGTGTCGATGCATGCATCCGGGCAGGTCGCAAGGCGGGGATGGTAGCGCAACCCGTGCTGGAAAAGGATGCCCTGCTGACGCGAACCGCCGAACGGGCCGGGTTGGATGATTATGGCGATCGCTGGTTCGAGCGCCCGATGGAAGTGCTGCTCGACGCGTTGCATTCAGAAGCAAACCTCAACGCAACCGGGGCCTTCTCGGCCGACAAGCAGTTCGAGAAAGTTCTCACCGACCGGTTGTGGGCGCAGATGTGGTTCGGGCGTCATCCGGAAATCCTCGCTCGCCCGATCAAGCGGCCCGTGGTGATTGTCGGCCCGATGCGCTCGGGCACGACGCGGCTCCACCGCCTGTTGGCAAGCGACCGGCGCTTTTCTCACATCCGCAGCTTTGAAACGATCAGCCCGGTGCCGCGGCCGGATTTCGAAGACGTACTGGCTGGACGAAAGGAAGATTTCCGTCCGATTCTCGCCGCGCGGATCATGAAGGTCGCCCGGTTGGCCAATCCGCGCACGCTCTCGATCCATCCGACGGGGCCATACGAGCCGGAGGAAGAGCTGGGCTTGTTGGCCAATTCGATGTGGGGAATGAAGCACGAGGCGCAGTGGCATGTCTCACGCTATGGCCGCTGGTGCGAAGGCGAGAGTGCGGTACCGGCCTATCGGCACATGGCAGACCTGCTGCGATTGATTGGCTGGTCGCAGCAGGTGTCTTCGTTGCGACCATGGATCCTGAAAACTCCGCAGCACATGCTCGATCTGCCTGCCCTGCTCGAAGTGTTCCCCGATGCGAGGCTTATTTTCACCCATCGCGATCCATTGAAGGTGGTCGGCAGCGCTGCTTCTCTCGCCTGGAATCAGACGATCATCTATTCCGATCATGCCGATCCGGCGAGGTTGGGGCGGGAATGGTTGCGCAAGACCGAACTGCAGGTCGAGCGGATGCGGGCGGCACGCGATTCCATCCCGCGCAAGCAACTGATCGATGTGCAGTACGAGGATATGGAACGCGACTGGCGCGGCACCATGCAGCGCGTGTATGATTTCCTCGGTTTCGATATCGAGCCCGCGATACAGGGTATGGAGGCGTTCCTCGATCGCTCACGCGACCTGAAATGCCATCCACACACTTATACCCTGGAAGAATTCGGACTCACGGCAAGGCAGGTGCTCGACCGGCTGGGAGAGTATGCGCGAGCCTACAACGTGCCGGTCGAAGGATACGATACGATTGGAGCCGGGCATCTGGCTATCACTGGGCGCTAGCACTTGCATGATCCTCCGTCAGAAGCGAACTTCCCCGGTAATGAAAAACTGTCGCGGATTGCCGTAGAAACCGGTCAGCGTGCCTTCGAGGCCGAGCGTGGGCACGAAAGGTTGCCCGTTCGTCCCGCCGGCCACGAAGTTATAGCCCGCGACGATGTAGCGCTTGTCGAACAGGTTCTTGCCGTGGACTCCGATACTGAAGCGGTCGCCGGTATAGACGATGCTCGCATCGACCAGCGCGAATCCGTCCTGGTCGAGGAACGGGTTGGGGACTTCGAACTGGCTGGCGTCGCTACGGAACGATACCGAACCCAGCAAATCAACCGTCCCGCTAGCCACCGGCAGGCCGAGATCGAAACCCATATGCCCGGTGAATTCGGGTGTGTTCTGGAACACCCTTTGGTCGGCTACGTCATTGCCGAAGGCGTCGATGAAGGTGTTGTATTCCGCATCGAGATAGCCAAGAGCCCAGTTGACGGTGAAGCGGCTGCCGGTTCCGGCAAAGTCGCGACCGACCAGCGCATTGCCTTCGAATTCGATCCCGTTGACGTCGGCACTGGCGGCGTTTGACGTTATACCGATGAAACTGTCGTTGATACCATCGCCATTCGTGTCAACGCCGACCGATCCGGGAATCTGGACATCGTCGTAGTCGCCCTTGAAAATCGCAAGGCCGATATTGAGACGATTGTCGAGCAGCGAGGCTTTCCAGCCCAACTCGTAGCTGTTGACCGTTTCCGGTGCGAAGCGCAGAAATTCAAACTGGTCATCGAAATCCACATCGCCATCGCCGTCGAGGTCGGGAGCCGCGGAAGTCTGGCCGCGCGGATCGAACCCACCGCCCTTGAAGCCGCGTGAATAGGTGAAATAGATGTTGTGGTTGTCGTCCGGCCTGAAGCTGAGCGAAGCGCGCGGGGTAAATTCCTTGAATGTCTCGCTGCCGTCGAAGTCCGAAGTAACTGCGATGGGCACGGCAGTGCTAGGCCCGAACAAGTCGGAGAAACCGCCGATGAAGGTCGTCCGCAATACGCGGCTGGTGCGCTTGTCCGATGTGTAGCGCCCACCCAGCGAGATGCTGAGGCGTTCGGTGATATCGTAGGTGAAGTCGCCGAAGATCGACCAGGTTTCCGTATCGACATCGCCCAGCGTCTGTGCGTTGAGTCCGGGCAGGTTGATGAGAGCTCCGGTGTTGAACAGCGCCACGTCGAAGGCAGTGAACGCACTGGCGTCGAGATAATAGACGCCGATCACCCCGTTTAATCGGTCACTTTCGTAAAGGAGTTGCAACTCCTGGCTGAACTGCTCGTTCTCGTAAATCGCCGGAACGTCGAGATCAGCGGCGGGCAGGCTGTCGAAATCGATCGGAGTGGTCGAACTGTCCTCGCGATAGCCGGTGATCGACTTGAGCGTGATGGTGTCGCTCAACTCAAGCGCGATATTCAGCGCACCGCCATAAGCTTCGACCTGTTGATCCACGATGTCGAGGCCTGCACGCGTGTCGTAAACATCGTCGAGCACAGGTGCGCCGGAAAACAACCCGGGAATCAGGCGCGTGCCTTGCCGCGCCTCGCTATTGTCTTTCACGTAATCACCGGACAGGCGAATGAAGAGCGGTCCGTTGTCGAATTCGACTGTCCCGCGCGCGGCCCATACATCCTTGTTGTAATTCTCGACCCCGGACAGGTTGAGGTTGTCGCCAAAACCGCCACGCGAAAGGCGCGCGCCGCTGGCACCGACACGCAGGCTGTCAGTCAGAGGGGTGGAGGCGGTCACGATCAGGTCGGCCTGGTCATAGGAGCCATAGGTCCCGCGTATCTTGAGCAAAGTTTCGTCGGGCAGTCGCGCAGTCACATACTTGATCGCGCCACCAATCGTGTTGCGGCCGTACAGGGTGCCCTGCGGTCCGCGCAGAACTTCGATCCGTTCGACGTCGTAAATATCGAGTACGGCAGCCTGTGGCCGGTTGAGATAGACATCGTCGACGTAAAGCCCGACCCCCGCTTCGAACCCGGCGACGGGATCCTGTTGGCCGACGCCGCGGATAAAGGCAGTCAGGGTAGTATTGGTACCGCGCGAAACTTCGAGCGTCAGATTGGGAACTTCCTGTCCGATTTCGGTCAGTTCGAGCGTCCCGGACTTCGAAAGCTTCTCACCTCCGATCGCGGTGATCGAAATCGGGACATCGGTGATGCGTTCGTCGCGCCGCCGTGCAGTCACTATGATGATATTGCCGCCATCGTCTTCTGTGGCTGCCGCCGCATCCGAGCCCGCGTCTTGGGCCAATGAGGGCTGCGTGCCAAGCACGCAAGCGGCAGTGCCGATGAGTAGCGTGGCAGCGAAACGGCGTGTTGGAATAGGCATGCGAACGATCCTCCTGAACCTGTGGTACATACCAATATTGAAACCTGAACCAACTTTCAAGTTTAGTCTTGTATTATCTCCTGGTGCGCCGTAGCGTCATTGCTCATGGAACGGGGCGAACAGGCTATCGCGACACAGATGGACAAGACACCGCGGACCGATCGCGGGCGGCGCACACTGCGAAAATTGTTGGATGCGGCTGCAGCGGAGTTCGGCGAGAACGGCTTTCATGAAGCGTCGATCAGCGCGATCACTGCACGCGCGGGTGTCGCGCTGGGCAGTTTCTACACCTATTTCGACTCCAAGGATGCGATCTTTCGCGCGTTGGTCGGGGATATGAGTGAGGCGGTGAAGCGCGCCGCGCGTGAAGCGTTGACCGAACCGATGCCGGCACTGGATATCGAGCGTGCGGCACTATCGGCCTTCCTGCGCTTTGCCACCGAGCACAAGGAAATCTACCGCATCATCGACGAAGCCGAATTCGTCGACCCGCAAAGCTATCGAGAGCATTACGAGACCATTGCCGAGCGCATATTGGAACGGTTGCGGGAAGGCGAGAAAGCCGGTGAGTACAAGTCAGGCCTGGAAGAGGCGCACGCCTGGGCCATTATGGGAATGAACGTATTTCTCGGTCTGCGTTATGCGATCTGGAGCGATGGCGAGAAGTCTCCCGACGATGTCGCCAGGCTCGCCAACGACCTGTTGGCAAGCGGGATTTCCAAGGAGAAATAAGGTTGAGAAATGGTGGGCGCGGCAAGGATTGAACTTGCGACCCCACCCGTGTGAAGGGTGTGCTCTACCACTGAGCTACGCGCCCGCCGTCCAAGCCTTTCGATCGACCGCAGCGGCAGGCGCGCGCCTGTGCCATGCAGGTTTGCAAAAAACAAGCGGCGATTGCTGCCGATACGGGTCAGTCCGTAAAGAATTTTGCCAGTGAAGCGAGTACTGTCCCGCGTTTCTGCATCTGCGCATGAGGCTGCACCGGACATGCCAGACAGTAAGCCT
Source organism: Parerythrobacter sp. (assembly GCA_028289565.1). Classification (GTDB taxonomy): domain Bacteria; phylum Pseudomonadota; class Alphaproteobacteria; order Sphingomonadales; family Sphingomonadaceae; genus JANQPE01. Next base: position 766 of record JANQPE010000098.1, on the reverse strand, counting down.
GCATTCCGCGAACCGATAGCAGCCGTCCGATGTCTTGGTCGACCTGATTGACCAGCGCTGTCTCGCGTTGTGCGACAATCGCGAACAGATCGCCGCCCCGCACCTGTTCCTGGCCACCGGTCAGGAGGCTGCGAAGCAAGGTGTCGTACGTTTCGGCATTATCGCCGAGATAGCGGACATGCCATTTGCCTTCCTCAAGCTTGGCCTGGCTGGCCGCCCAGGCAATCGCATCCTCGATCCCGCCATATTGGTCGACCAGCCCGATCTGGCGAGCCGTCCCGCCGTCCCACACACGGCCCTGGCCGATGCGGTCGACCTGCTCGGTCGACAGATTGCGCGATTCCGACACCCGGGAGAGGAAGTCATTATAGCCGTCTTGGATCGAACTTTGCAGGATCGCATCCACTTCCGGCGAAAAGCCCGCGATAAGATCCGGCTGCCCGGAAAGCGGCGTAGTCCGCACACCATCGGCATTGATGCCGATATCGCCCGCGGCCCTCTCGAAAGTCGGGATAACCGCGAAGATACCGATCGAGCCGGTGACTGTCTCGGGTTCCGCGAAAATCCGGTCGGCAGGAGTCGAGACCCAGTAACCGCCACTGGCCGCGACATTCGCCATCGATACGACGATCGGGATGTCGTTTGCCTTGTGGCGCATGATAGCGCGGCGGATTTCTTCCGAGGCAAGCACCGAGCCGCCGGGTGAATCGACCCGCACGATCAGCGCCGCGAGGTCTTCGTCGAGCGCATCGTCGAGCAAGGCGGC
>JANQPE010000088.1 GCA_028289565.1 Parerythrobacter sp. | reverse complement strand
CGAGGGCGAGGTCTGGTCGGGCGAAACGCTCGGCGAGCTGGCCGATCCGCTGCCAACCGACAATTTCGAAGGCCTGGCCGTCCGCTCGCGCGAGGATGGCGCGTTGACCGTGTGGATCATCTCGGACGATAACAACGGAGCATTGCAACGCACGCTCGTCTATCGCCTGCGCTGGGACCCTTCGGATACGCAAAAGGCGCGCGAGAATCCCGCGCGCCCTTCGAAAATCGACGACAGGCCCGGTTGGGGCTAGGCCCCGGCCCGGTCCCTGAGAGTTTGGACCGTCAGGCGGCCTTTTCCGCCTTGAGCAACTCGCGCTTCACCTTGAGCGCGCGCGCGGACAGCTTGTCGTCCCTGGTCTTGAGCAGCCAGTTGTCGAGGCCGCCATTGTGCTCGACCGAACGCAGGCCCTGCGTCGACACGCGGAACCTGAAGCTGCGATCCAGCTTTTCGCTCATCAGCGTGACGTGCTGGAGGTTCGGCAGGAAGACACGCTTAGTGCGGTTGTTGGCATGGCTGACATTGTTGCCGGTCATACGGCCCTTGCCGGTCAGTTCGCAGATGCGCGACATGATATCTCTCGTTCGTTCTAGGTTGGGGGCCAGCGTCGTGCGATGGCCCGTGATTCTGTCGGCCCAAACGCTAGGTCTGTCCCGGAAAGGCGCGCGCATAGCTGCGACCTCGCGAATCGTCAAGCAAAGTTGCATCGATCCGCACCCGCCGCTAGCGCGCCCGGCATGACCCGCTGGCCGATCCCCGAACCCATGCAGCGCGCGCTGGAGCTGGCGCGCGAAGCCGCCGGGCTGGGCGAGGTTCCCGTCGGTGCGGTGGTGGTGAAGGACGGGATGATTATCGGCGAAGGGCACAACCGCCCGCGCATCGACAGGGATCCGACTGCCCATGCCGAATTGGTGGCACTGCGGGCAGCGGCACAAGCGACCGGCTCGGAGCGGCTGGCCGGATGCGAGCTATGGGTCACGCTGGAGCCGTGCGCGATGTGCGCCGGCGCCATCGCGCATGCCCGGATCGCCACGCTCTATTACGCCGCGGCAGACCCCAAGGGCGGGGCGGTGGAGCACGGCGCGCGCGTGTTCGAGCAGGGCCAGTGCCTGCACAGGCCGGAGGTCTATTCCGGCATGGGCGAGGGCGAGGCGGCGGAATTGCTGCGGGGGTTTTTCCGGGAGCGGCGGTGACGGCGGGCTGAGCGCTTGCGCCCCGATTGCGGACGTTGTCAAATGCCTTGTGGGCGTTAGTGACGTGTGACGGACCTCGGAATGATCCGCCAATAGCAATTGATAAGGTCACGGGTGGTGAAGAACATAGTCTTTTGCATGATGTATTCGGCCTTTGCCGGTTGCGGATTAGCAGCAGCGTCAACGCCTGCGCTAGCTAGTGAGGAGTCGAACAGAGCAAACGAATGCCGCAGGCAAAGTGAAGATCGCGCCCCTCAAGTAACCATAGAGGCCTGTACATCACTAATCGAGGCTGGGCAGTTATCTCGGCGCGAACTTGCGGAAGCCCTCTATGTGCGAGGAAACAGCAGGGCGGTGCGTGAAGACCATGTTGGCGCAATTTCCGACTATAGCGAAGCGGTGGCAGCCGACCCCAGGTTCGCCAGAGCGTATAACGCTCGTGCAAACGCTTATGCAGATCGAGGCGAATTCGAGGATGCGATTGCCGATTATGGCGTGGCCATTGCAATTGATCCGACTTATTCGACCGCTGTTTACAATCGTGGGATAGCGCACCATCTAAGTGGTGACGTAAATGCGGCCATCGTGGACTACACATCCGCCATTGAATTGAATCCACTAGAAGACATTTACCGAACTAATCGAGGAGTGGCTTTCGGCGATCTCGGTGATTATCGTAGAGCAATCAGAGACTACGACGCTGCAATAGCGCTCAATGCTACTGATGCCGATACCTATAACAATCGCGGGTTTTCGTACCTGCATCTAGGCCGGATCGAGGAAGCAATCTCTGACCTTGATCGCGCAATCTCGTTAAACTCTAGTGACGTCCTGTATCTCAACAATCGCGGACTGGCTCACATTCTGCAGTCGGACTGGTCCGAAGCGAGGAATGACTTTGAAGCTGCGCTGAGTATCGAACCAGAAGACGCATCAGCCATCTATGGCCTAGGGATTATCAGCCTGCGACAAGGTAATGACAAAGAGGGGGTCGCCCAGATCGCCAGGGCCAACTCTCTTGATCCCCTTGCGGGTTCGGATTTTCATAGTCTGGGCCTGGGGCCTGATGAAGTTAGTCAGAGGCGTCAGTAAGATTTTCACAAGCGTGCGACAAAGTTGACGGCACCCCACCCCGAAATCGCCGCCTTCGCGCTATCGCCTACAGCCCCCGCCAGATTCGTGCCCTTACCCGGTCGCGCGCGCCGAAACGCCGGCGGTCGCAGCGCACGGGCCTGAAATCCTTGCCGTAACACAGGCGCAGTTCCTCCAGCCATCCGCGACGGTCGAGACGGATGCCGATATGCTCTTTCTCCCAGCCACCATTCGCGTTGGCGATCTGCGTGCGGATATCGCCTGCGGTCAGCCCGTCCTGGCGCGACAGGCGGTCCATGTCGGGAAAACGCAGGCTGTTCCACAGGATGCGGGTGACCTTGAAATACGTCTCCGGCCGGCGGGTCATGCAACTGCCATGCTTGCTCCATTGCCGGGCGACGAGCCGGGTGGAGGGCATCATGCACAAATTGCGTCGTGCTTCTGCTGGCGTCAGGCGCCGCGAGGCCGGGCACCATTGCGGCCAGTTTCCGCGCGATTCGGGCCACAGGCCGTGGACGACGAAACCGAAATGGCCATTGCGCCCCGAACATTGCGTGCGATGGCGCGCCTGCATTTCGCGCCCCTTGCAGAATTCGGGCGACCAACTGACAGCCAGTGTATAGCCGGTCACCGGCAGGCGGCGCGGCTTGGCATCGGGCATGATCGCCGGGACCGAAACCTGCGCGGGCATGCGGCACTGATAGGCCTGGGCGTGAGCCGTGGTTTGAGTGAATGACACCAGAAGAAACGCGGCCGTTATCGCGAGCGACGAAACCGTGCGGTGATCCAGCTCCGCACCGTCTGGATTGCCGCGTCGCCCGCGGCGCCTCGCAATGACAGGGGGGAAGGGAATCACAGCGGAGTGAAATCCAGCCCGATATCGGCGGCGGGCGCGCTTTGCGTCAGGCGGCCGACGGAAACGTAGTCCACCCCTGTCGCCGCCTTGGCCTTGATCGTGTCGAGATTGATCCCGCCGCTGGCTTCGGTCGGCACCCGCCCCCCGGAGATTTGGGCCACGATCGCCACCGCTTCGCGCAGGGTCGGTGGCTCCATATTGTCGAGCAACAAGCGCGTGGCCCCGGCTTCAAGCGCCGGTGTGATCTGGTCCAGCCGGTCGACCTCGCAAATGATCTCTTCGACCCCGGCATCGACCGCCCGCCGTACGGCCTCGCCGACATCGCCGGCGACAAGGACATGGTTGTCCTTGATCATCGCCGCGTCCCACAATCCCATGCGGTGATTGCTCGCCCCGCCCATGCGGGTGGCGTATTTTTCCAGGTGGCGCAGGCCGGGGATCGTCTTGCGCGTGTCGAGCAGGGTGCAGTCCGGATTGTCCATCGCGGTGACGTATTCGCGGACCATGGTCGCGATGCCCGAGAGGTGCTGCACCGTGTTGAGCGCGCTGCGCTCGGCGGTCAGCAGGGCGCGGGCATTGCCCGACAGGCGCATCAGGTCCGCACCCGGTTCGACCGCGTCGCCATCCTCCACCAGGCGCTCGATCGCGATTTCGGGGTCGAGCGCGCGGAAAAACGCCTCGGCGACCGGCAGGCCGGCGACCACGATTGGATCGCGGCTGTCCATCACGCCCGAAAAGCGCGCATCGGCTGGAATCACGCTTTCGGATGTGACATCATGCCCGCCATCCGGCAGGCCTTCGCCGAGGTCTTCGGCGAGCGTTTCACGGACGAAACGGTCGAGATCGAAACCGGGGACGGAGAAGGGGGCGCTCATGCGGTGCATGTGGCGGAGTCGTTTGTTTTGCGCAAGCGCGGGCGCGGAGTTGTTTGTTTTGTGCCTCAGGCGCCGGACGGGGCCGCCGGCGCCTGAGGTTAAAACAAACTCCCCCGCCTGAGGCGCGAACAAACTAATGCACGAACCGCGCCACCACATCGCGGTAGGAACGGCTTACCTTCACCTCCGCTCCGCTGTCGAGGACCAGGAAGCATTCGCCATTGGTGTGCGGCTTCACCTGCCGCACCTGGTCGAGATTGACGATGGTCGAGCGGTGGACGCGCTGGAACTTGCGCGGGTCGAGGCGGCGTTCGAGATCCTTCATCGTCTCGCGCAGGATCAGCGAATTGTCGCCGGTATAGATGCACATATAGTCGCCGGCCGCTTCGATATGCTCGATCGATTCGACTTCGACGCGGAAGATCTGCCCGCGATCCTTGACATTGATCAGCTTTTCGAACCGCTCGCTGCTTTCACCGTCGTCTTCGGCAAATTCCTCCGCCGCATCGGGCGCGACTTCGGTAAGGACGTTCTTGAGCTTCTCCGCTTCGTCGGCCGATTTCTTTTCGGCAAGGCGTTGGCGCACACGCTCGACCGTATCGGCGAGCTTGTCCTCGTCGACCGGCTTCATCAGGTAGTTGACCGCATTGGCGTCGAACGCGCGGATCGCGTGTTCCTGATACGCGGTCACGAACACGATCAATGGCGGTTCGATCTCCATCACGCCCTTGACCACGCTGAATCCGTCGAAACCGGGCATCTGGATGTCGAGGAAGACAAGGTCCGGTTTCAGCGTCTTGATCTTGCGAATGGCTTCGCGGCCATTGGCGCAGGTGTCGATGATCTCGACATCCTCGAACGGCTCGAGCCTCAACCGGAGGCCCTCGATAGCCAGCTTCTCGTCATCGACGAGCAGGGTGCGAATACTCATGGTGCGGTTCCGATCCGGGGGATTGCGGGTTGCTGGGGAACGGACGGCGGCAGCGAGGGATCGGCAGCGGAGGCCGGGCCTCCATCGTCATCATCGCCTTGTGCAGTCTCGTGGGGGATTTCGATATTCACGGTAAAGCCGCCTTCGGGCGGATTCAGGATTTCGAACCGGTGGTCCTCGCCATAGGCCTGCGCCAGGCGGTCGCGGATATTGGCGAGGCCGACGCCGGTCGATATGGATTGGTCTTCTCTGGTCATTGCGGTGGGCAGACTGGGCTTCGTTCCCTCTCCTTGCAAGCCCGGGCCCGTATCGGACACGGTTATGCGCAAGCGGCTTCCGACGAGTCGAGCCGCAACGCTGATCCGCGCTCCTTCCTCTTGCGGTGTCACGGCATATTTGATCGCGTTTTCGACCAGTGGTTGCAGCAGCATGGCGGGCAGCAAGGCCTTGGCGGCTTCGGACTCGATATCGAACTCGGTGCGCAAGCGATCCTCGAACCGCATCCGTTCGATCCCGAGATAGAGCTTCAACGTCTCTGCTTCCTGTGCCACGCTCACCTTGCCGCCCGGCTGGCTGACCAGCGTGTGACGCAGGAAGGAGGACAGGCGGGTGAGCATCGCATTGGCGGGTTCGGTCTGTTTCAGCAGCACCAGCGTGCTGATTGAATTGAGCGTGTTGAACAGGAAATGCGGATTGAGCTGGTAGCGCAGCATGGCGAGTTGGGCGCTGGTCGCCTGCGCTTCGAGCCGTTCGAGCCGGTCGGCCTGTTCCTCGACCTGGAGAAAGAAGTTGATCGCGTAATACAGCGCGGAATAGGCGCCAAGCAAGGTCAGCGGAAAAATCAGGATGCCGATAAATAACTGGGCGAAACCGGATTCGCTGTCGGGCCGGTAAAGCCCCAGCACCCAGGTGTCGATCAGCGCATATACCGTGACGGCGAGCGCAAGGCATATCGCGGTCACACCCCAGGTCACGATCGGCCGGCGATTGATCAGCTTGCGATAGATGACCGAAAGGACGAGGCTGATCGAGAAACCGGTTATCGTCTCGATCAGGACGACGATCAGAAAATCGAGCGGGAGCGAATTGGCTATTGCCGAGGTGGCGCGCAACAGCAATGCACCGCCCCAACCTGCGAATTGCAGGTTCCAGAACGCGCGGTTCTTGTTCTCGAAGAACCTTGTCGGGCGAAAGGGCAGCACGGCCATCGCCACCCCCTAGCCGATTTCGCGCGGCGCGTCAGACCTGTTTTGCCTCGCCTGCCGCATGCGCTACACTGTCCGGCGAGGGAGAATCGCCATGGATGCGACCGAAAAGACACGCCACGAGGCCGGGCAGCGCGCGAAATTCCGCGAGATGAAGGAAGGCACCAAGGAAGACTGGGACATCATCAGCGAGCAGTACATGGCCTTCGCCAAGGGCCTGCCGGACCGCGTGCTCGAGCATCTCAAGCTGCTCGAAGGCGATTTCGGCGGTTTTCCCGTCTGCCGGCTGGAACATTCGCTCCAGACCGCAACCCGCGCGCATCGCGATCGCCGCGGCGAGGAATATGTAGTGATGGCGCTGCTGCATGATATCGGAGACACGCTGGGTACGTATAACCACCCGGATGTCGCGGCTGCGCTGATCAAACCGTTCGTTTCGGAGGAAAATCACTGGATCTGCCAGAATCACGGCGCATTCCAGGGCTATTACTATTTCCACCATGTCGGCATGGATCGTGACCTTGGGGACAGCTTCCGCAGCCATCCTCATTTCGACGCCTGCGCCGAATTCTGCGAGAAATACGATCAGGCGGCGTTCGACCCCGATTACGACAGCGAGCCGCTGTCCTTCTTCGAACCGATGGTGCGCCGGGTGATGGCCAGGCCGATCAACTCGATATACGCCAAAGTCGCCGAGAACACCTAGTCCGCCGCTATCGTGAGGGCACGGAAATGCGTCCAGTCGGCTGTTCCGCTTGTAGCCATTTCGCGCTCGACCGTGGCGACTTCGGCAGCGATCATCTCGACTCGCTCGTCCCACCCGTCATGCGTCCGCCTGCGGAACAATCCGCCGCCATGTTCGGGGCCCCAGCGTTGCATAAACCGGATCGCCGCGCCCGGATCGTAACCCGCATTGGCCAGTAGCCAGGGCATCAGCCGGTCGGCCTCGCGCTCGGTTTGCCGGATATCGCGCCGCTTGCGTCCGCGTTTCGCCAGCCATTCCGGATGGCCCAGCAGGTTATGCGCCAGTTCATGCGCGACGGCAGCGGCGAATTCGTCTGGTGGATAGGCAAAGCCCGGGAAGTCGCTGCCGAAGAAGGCCGATCCACCGTCCGCCGAAGCGCCGTCTTCACCGAAGCGCACTTCGAACCGGCCGCGACATGCCGGCATGCCAGCGATCTCGACGGTGCGTGTCACGCCGTCGCGTATCAGCTCGAGTTCGACGAGGCCGTCGCCCTTCAGCGAATCGGACAAGGCAGCCTCCAGTTCCCGCACGCGCATCCATTTACGCGCGCTGTCAGATGGAAACAGAGCGATCCTGTCCCTGTCTATCGCGGCAAGCGTATCGTCCCTGGCAATGCCGGTGAATGCGGCGGGAGAGCCGGTTGCGACGGCCTGCACGCCGATATCGCCTGACAAGCCCAGCGTTGCCTTGATGTCTTCGCCATCGGGATAGGTGGCTGCGTCGTGGAGCAGGATTCCTGTCGCCAGATCCGTCTCTTCGCAATATTGCGCATTGCCCGTTGTCAGCCGCCAGCCTGCTTCGAGCAGCGCGGCATCGGTTTGTCGCAGGCGATCGAAATCGCTGGCTCGAGCCGTTGCCGGGACCAGCGCAAGGACGAGGACCGGTGCGAGTAGCGCTAGCGCGGCGCGTTTCACGAATCCCTGGCGGCGTCGATCGCTTCTTGCAGCGTTTCGGGACCCACCGCCCCCTCGAACAATTGTCCGCCGACAACCCAGCTAGGCGTGCCGCTGAAGCCGAGCTGCCGCGCGATGGTCATGTTTTGCGCCAACTCGCGATCCGCCTCCTGCGAGGAAGCGAAAGCGCGCGCGGCATCCATGTCGAGCCCGGCATCGCGTGCGGCGGCCTCGATCGCGGGGAGACTGGGCGGTCCGCGATCGAACATGGCGCGATGGAATTGTGCGAATTTACCCTGCCGGGCCGCAGCCAGCGCCATGCGCGACGCGGCATCGCTGCCTTCGAAAATCGGCCATTCGCGGATAACCACCTTCAACTCGGGGTTGTGCGCGATAAGCTGTTCGACATGCGGCCTGCTGATCCGGCAATAGGTGCAGCCGTAATCCGTGAATTTGACCAGCGTCACCGAGCCGCCGGGATTGCCGAGCACCGCGCCCGGAAAGGGTGCGACAACTTCGCCCTCGACCGAAGCAAGCCGTTCTTCGCCCTGCTTGCGCTGGTAGTTCTCGGCCATTTGCGGAAGCAGCTCCGGATTTTCGAGCAGGTAGGCGCGGGTCTGGTGGTGGCCAAGGCCGCTGAACGACCACAGCGCTGCGCCACCGAAACCGGCAACCAGGGCGACGAGAGCGGTGAGCAGGAACGAACGGGTCATTGCACCGGGCTACCGTCGCTCCCGTAGCCGTTCAAGCTCGGCGCGCGCCTGCAAGCCGATATCCTGTGCCCGCAGCCAGTCGGGACTGCCTTCGGGCAGAGCGGCTTCGGCAGCCTGCGCGCTCCGCAGGGCGAGAGCATATTGCCGGCGTATGACCTGCTGTTCGGCACTGGCGAGGCGGGCCCGGGCCATATCGCCCCGTGCGGCATAAACCACGCCGAGCTGATACCATGCAAAGGGATTGTACCGGTCGCGGGCGACGGCGGCGCGCAACACGCGTTCGGCTTCTTCGTGATTTGCCTGGTCTTCGGTGGCGATCAGCGCATGGCCGAACATGGATGCGATCAAGGGGTGGCTTCCGGTCAATTCCGATGCCTGCCGCAGGGCCGGCAGCGCCTCTTCCGGCTTGCCCGATTCGAGCAGGACCTGGCCCTTGAGTTCGAGGAAATACGGATCGTCGGGCGCCATGGCGAGAAGCGCATCGGCTTCGGCCAGGGCAAGCTCGATCCGGGCATCCTTGTGATAGGCATAGGCGCGGGCGTAACGTGCCGGGACGCTGGTCAGGTATTCGGGATAGGCCCGAAGCGTCCTGGCCGGTTCGGCCTGGTAGCCATAGAGCTTGGCCTTGATCCGCTCGAAGCGGGCCTGCAGCACGGGATCGTCGGGCGCCTCCCATGCCGCGTCCCTGATATATTCCTCGCGCAGCCGGGCGATGCGATCGCCACTCAACGGATGGGTGCGGGTGAAGGCGGCATCGTCGTCCTGACTGAAACCGTAGCGGAATTCCTGATTCTGCAATTTCTTGAAGAAGCTCAGCGATCCGCGTCCCGAAATGCCCGCCTTGGAAAGATATTCGACACCCGCCGCATCGGCCGCGGATTCCTGCACGCGCGAGAAGGCCAGGAACTTGCCCAGCGCCGCGCGCTGTCCGGCCATGATGAGACCGATCGCGGCGTCGCCGGCACCGGCGAGAGCTGCGCCGACGCCCAGCAGCATCGAGAGCAGCGTGATATTGGTCGCTTCACCGATACCTTCGCTGCTGCGAATGATATGGCCGCCGGTGATGTGACCGAGTTCGTGCGCGATCACGCCTTGGACTTCGTTGGCGGTGTCGGCGGCGTTGATCAGGCCGGAATGGATATAGACCACCTGCCCTCCGGCGACGAAGGCGTTGATCGACGAATCGTTGACCAGGACGATGTCGACATCTTCGGGCCGCAGGCCGGCTGCGGCGACCAGCGGGTCGGCCATGTCTTCGAGCAGGGCTTCGGTCTCGGCATCGCGCAGGATCGACTGCGCCGCCACCGGCTGTACGGAGAGTGCCAGCACGGCGAGCGCGGCGAAAAGGCGGGCGAGGCAGGTCATTTTGCCAACGTGCTAGCCGGTTTCGCCCTGAACAGGCAATGAAGGAACAGTGCCGGAATCAAGCTCTGTTTCGCGCTCATGCAGGAAATCCAGGATTGCCCGCTTTACAGTGCCGCCGCGTTCGAACGGACGGGACAGGGCCATGACGATGGCTTCATGGCTCAAATCCTGGAACAATACCGGCTTGGTTGGTTGCCCGCCGGCCGTCAGCGCTTCGGCCAGTGCCTTGCTGTTGCGCGGCTTGACAGTCGTGTCCGCCGTGCCGGTCGCAAGCAGCATGGGCGGAGCGTCCCCGCGTGCGAAAGCGACCGGCTGTGTCTGCTCGATCCGCGGCGCATCGCCGAAGGCGAGTTCCACGCTTTCTCCATCCAGCGGGAGAAAGTCGTAAGGGCCGGCCAGGCCGACCACGCCCTTGATCGTGTCGTCGGCCAGGCCCTCGCGCCCGAGCCACTGGCGGTCGAGTGCGAGCATCGCGGCATTATAGGCTCCGGCTGAGTGGCCGAGCAGGTATATCCGGTCCGGATCGCCGCCATAACCGGCAATGTTCGCCTTCACCCATGCCAATGCGGCCGCTCCGTCTTCGAGCATGGCCGGGAATTTGCCGTCCGGACCCAGGCGATAGCCGGCATTGACGACGACGAAGCCTTCGGGAGCAAGATTGCGTGCCACGAAAGCGTAATCCTCCGGATTGCCGGCCCGCCAACCTCCGCCATGGATGAAAACAACGACCGGCCAGGCCTCGGAATCGTCCGTAACCGGTGGGCCGTAAAGGTGTATGACCTGTTGCGGATGTTCGCCATACGGTGCCGGTTCGCCGAGCGAAACCGCATCGCCGCCGGTAAAAATCCGGTCGACACTATCGAGCATGGCAACCGATTGGTTGGCCATTGCCCAGCGCCAGATGCCCAAACCCGCGAGAGCGAGCACAACCAGCATCATTGCGAGCCAGATCATCCGGCGACGTCTCCTGTTCCTTGCTTTCATGGCCGTCCTTTTCGATCGCTACCACGATCTGCGCCGTGTCGCCGTCTTGTACAAGCCCGGCCTTGTGCAGAAATCGTGCCCGCTGTCGCAATCCCTACCCAGCCAAAGGGCGCCTTCGCCGCTTCGGTCACTGCCCCTGCCGCTGCTTCGGACCAGGCGGAACATGGAGAACCGGGCATGTTGTGGTAGCCACCGGATGCGCCGCGGCCGACCGGGGAAAGGCTCCGCTCCTCGGGGTTGGCGTGAAGCAGCCCTTGGAGAGGCGGCTTCGAAACGTCAGCCGGATCAGGCGATCAGCTTGCGCGCCGCGCGCTCGATCAGCGGGATGTCTTCCGGTACTTCGCCCAGCATCGCCACTTCGCCCGTTTCCAGGCGGCGGATCATCACCAGGCCGAATTCCGAACCATCCGCTTCAATGGCCTCGAAGCTCTGCGGCGCGATTGCGCGCAACTTCTTCGCCAGTTTCGCGCGCGGAGCGTCGACCGGCTCGACCGGTTTGCCGCTTTCCTCGCGACGCAACCGGCGTTCGGCGTTGACCACCCCTTTGAGACCGCCATCCGCGGCGGAAAGAAAGCCGGCCAGTGCCCCACGCTCGATCCCGACCCGGTGAGCATGGTTGAGCACGGCGGCATATTCGGTCAGGCGCGTCTTGTCGTAATCGGCTCCGAAGACCAGCTTGACCACCGGTGTCATCGGCGCCCGTTCCTGTACGGTCAGGCCGTTTTCCGAAACGAGTTCGTCGAATTCTTCGGGAGCCTGCCGTGCTTCGATGCTGAAATCGTAGGCGCGACCGACGGCGGCATAGAGCGCTGCGCGGCTGCGGTCTTCGCAACTGCGTGCAGCCTGTGCCAGTTCGCGAGCCGATGCGAGGCAGTCATAGAGGCCTTCCGGCGCCTCGCCGGCCGACTCTTCTTCCATATCCGCAAACGCGTCGCCCGCCTTGTTGTCGAAATCGATCGAGGACGATTTGGGTTCCGGAGAGGCGTGGAGGAGCGATGCGAACGGACCGTCATCGCCAGGACCTTCGCCTTGGCCTTCGGTTCCGAAGGCCGGCGCGGGGAAGGCATCGTCGGCATTCTCGCCGTCACCGCCTTCGCCTGCGAGGTCGCTGATTCCGGGCCCATCAGCCCAATCGGCGAGCGGTACGGTTTCGCTCGGCGTTTCGGTTGCGGCCTCCTCTTCGAGAGCCTGATCGATCTCGAGCAGCAATTCGTCACTGGTGATCTGGTCGGCCATTTCCTTCCAGTTGATCACGCCATAGATGAAATCGATCGTTTCATTGTCGCTCGAATAGGGGAGCAGAATGCCGCGATACAGGATCGTGCTTCCGCGCTGATTGATGAATTCCGCTTCAAAGCCGATCGGTGCCTGATTGGCGAGGATCTGCATATAGTGATCGGTGATGCGGCTAAGTAGCGAGCGGGCGGGGACGTCATCCAGATGCCTGATTTCCGCATCGGCCCCGCATTCTTCCGCGAGTTCCGCGCCCAGATATTGCACTGCCGGATTTTCGATCCCGCCGGTAAAATCTAGCAAGACGCTGTAGGGGCCGAAATCGCCGATTTCATCGGGCTCGAGTTCTTCGATCGAGGGGAAATTACGATCCTGCAGCTGGCTCGCCCAATGGTTATAGGCGCGTACCTGCATCCGGCGCTCGTCAGTGCCGATCGCGGCGGGCGGAGCGTCGATCCCGGCATCTTCATCGCCGAGATCGTAATCGCGCTGGTCGTCGCCATTGTCCGACGAGCCGAAGTTTCCGCGAAATGTATCCATGACCTGTCAGAGCCCCCGATATTTGGTTTCGGGAATGGTTCTGGCGCGACATGGTAAACATCGCGTTAAGTTGCACGGGTTTCTCTCGCCGGGACCATGACGTCACATCCACATGGCAGATGCGCGATCAGAGCATGTAGCGCATGCGGATAGACTGGCGAATGCCGCCTTCGCCGACTGCGAATGCCGCCGCATCGAATTTGGGCGGACCCATACGGACCTTGGCGTCGCGCGAGAAACCGAACCCTTCCCTGGGCATCATTCCCAATACGCGGTCGGCTTTGCCGTTTTCATTTTCGTCGTGGAGCAGTGCGATCGCATAGCGTCCCGGTTTCACGTTGCGGAACGTCAGTTCGAGCACCTTCTTTGCCGGCACGACGATGCGGTGTGCGGTCTCATCGCCGCGACATCTGGGGAACCGTTCGGCATCGGTCGTCATGCAGGCGCACACCACTCCCTTGGTCGAGCGCATGTTGGTGACGGTGACGGTGACATCACCGTGCTCGGGAGGCGCGGTGCCCGACAGGACAACGGCACCCGCGGCAAGGCCTAGCGCGCAAAACCGTCCGAGAGGCCGCGATCGGTGCCACAAAGGCGATCCCAGAAGCGGAAATAGAGTCCGTAATTGCATGTATATTGCTCATGATGGCGCTGGTGGTGGCTGGCGGTTATCAGCCAGTTGCCCAACCGGGAATGAACAAGGGCGCGAGGAAACATTTCCCACCCCATGTGATTGGTCACGCCCATGACCGTCATGATGGCGAGCACCAGGCCCAGCATCGCGACATGGATCGGAACCAGAAAGACAAGCACGGGAATGACCACGGCCCCGGTTATCGCCTCGACCGGATGGAAGCTCATCGCCGCCCAGGCGGTAGGCGGCTTGCTGGCATGGTGGACGGCATGCGCGATCTTGAACCAGCGCGGCCGGTGCATCCAGCGATGAATCCAGTAGAACCATGTGTCGTGGACGGCCAGATAAACGAAGAGCGATAGCGGGAGATACCACAGCGGATAATCGTTCCACCCGATGTGGATGCGCGTCCAGCCATGCTGTTGCCAGCCCCATGCGACGATTCCCGCCGGAACGCCATAGATCGCGGCGGAAAGCAGCGACCAGCGAATCTCGCTGGCGATTTGCGGCTTGAGCTGTGCGTAAAGGCCGGGGCGCACCCGCCTTGTCATCCAGGCGAAGATACCGCTTGTGGCGAGATAGCGCAGGGCGACGGTCGCCGTCATGGCCAGGGCGGAAAGGAGGATGGCTCCGGTCATCATGCAACCTATGCCTCAGCGTGCGGTCCTGTAACAGGCCTATTCGTTCATCCCGCTTGCGTTGCTCCACGGCTCGCATTGCCGATCGGCATTGACGATCGCGCGGCGCATGGCGGCGCGGGCCAGCCGTTCCACCTCGACTTTGCGCCGCGCGGCTGCGAGTGGCTGCGATGGAGCGGGACGGACGATTTCGGCATCGTATCCGTCGGCGACGATAATCCCGCAACAGCCGGGCTGATAGTCTTCGCTTTCCAGCGGGGATCGATCGAGGCCGGGCGGTATCCCCCAATAGAAGCGGTCGCAATGATCGAGGTAGTCGGGCCATTTGCCGTCGCCCAGCATATCGGCGCGGCTGACCTTGATCTCGACGATCACCACCTGGCCCTTGGGATCGATACCCATCATGTCCGCACGGCGTCCGCCTCGCAGCGGCATTTCGGCCAGACACCAGATATCGTTGCGGGCGAACAGGCGGGTAATGCCGCGTGTCACGTCTTGCGCGCTTTCCGCAAGTGCGGTGGCGGATTGAGGGGAGCGACGGCGGTTCACCGGCACCGTTTGGAACAAACAGCGAACCCGGTCAAGCCGCTTTGCGGTTCAGGTGCTGCGTTGCGGGCCCATGCGCCCGCGTTCCGGGGCGAAGGCCAGCAAGGCGTCGCGCGCGGCCTTGTATTCGGCCCACAGTGCCTTTGCCGGGGCGCTGGCATTTTGCCCGCGCGCCTGGACGGCAAGCAAGGCGGTGAGGCCGGGTTGCAGGACGGCGGCAAGATCGGCCACTCCGTTACGGGCAAGCTCCATGCGCATTCCGCCGGCATCATGCATCAGCGCCGGGAAGCTGCGCTCTTTCGTGCTGGGCCTTTCCGGGGCGTAGCCGGCCAGCATCGCCACGGCGGAAGCGGCATCCTGAACGGCGGCCCATTGCGCGGCGAACGATTTCTCGTCGTTCCGGCGCGTATTGTCGCGCATCGCTTGGTCATCGGTGGGAGGCGTGGCAGTCATGTCGCACGCACGCATAGTGCGCACCGCTTGCCAAATCGCTAATGCCTGCACGTAATGGAGAAGGGACTGGCAAGCCTGAAACCGCTTTGCTAAGCGCCGCGCTCACTTGGCCGCAGGCACCCGTAGCTCAGCTGGATAGAGCGCTGCCCTCCGAAGGCAGAGGCCAGAGGTTCGAATCCTCTCGGGTGCGCCAGTTTTCTGGGGTTTTTGGATAAGCCAAGTCCTGCCTTGTGGCAGTTATGTGTCGGTAACGCCCTAGCTAAACACCTTCGGCAACAGCTTCCCAAGCATGGTAGACGCACGGCTTTCTGTGAATTGCACCAGCAGAAGCTAGAGATGCTACATTGGTGATCTTAGATGGAACATGATCTCGTTGGTGATGACGCGAGCACTACGGCCCGCCTGCCGATTTTCGCCATCGCCTCGACCACCCATTGAACTAAATTTGCTCTTCACGGCCATTTCATCAACATGAAAGTGCTTCTTGGCCAATTCCCTTACATCGGCACCGGAAAGGCCGTTTGAACATGCCCGTTCCGGGAATGTCACTATTGCGGTCGCACCACATTTGGCGAGCTTTACAAATAGGTCCTCAAGCGCAGCCAACGATTGGCTCCTCATGCTGTAGCTCGACCTTGGACGCTTATTCTGGGCTGGGTAGCGCCCAGACCCTGCAACATCACCACAATTGCCTTCCGCAACTGTCTCCAGCACATGATAGAAGCGACTGTAGTGGACGCCAGAATAGGGAGGATCGATGAACACGAGATCCCCTTCTGAACAATCTGTCGCGGCGGAATTTGCATCCGCTTGAGTTGAAAGTCCCGTTCGCAGGGCATGCCGCTTTGACAAATCAACAATCGAATTGCGGACACGATCACGAGCGGATCGTCGCCACGCTTCAGCAATGAACACGATGCCTGTGTCAGACGGCTGGAATGGTTGGGCAGTATGACCCGGTGCGGCTACGCATTGGCTGGCAGCTATGATCAATGCCGCCAACTGAAGAGAGGCAATTTGCGGATCAGTTGAAATCGCGCTCCTGAAGGCGTCGAATTCCAGCGCTTGTTGGGTGCTAAAATAGTGTCCCCCGTAAGCTTGCGTGATCGGCCTGTTGGCGCATCTGGAGCTAAATGCCCGATGCGCGGCAACAATCTCTGGAGAAGCAGGAATAGGGGGTGGTAGCCGCTCGAATTCAGTAACGGACGAAGCAGCCAAGTCCCACTCGTTCCAAATCGCCTCACCATCTAGAGGCTCAGTCCGCTCTACGACAGTCGCCGCAAGTATTTGGCTGTAGCGCTGCAGGTCATTGGCTCTAACCTCAGTGGCATGGCGTTCTGCGACAAATGAAGCGACCGCTGCAGAACCGGAAAATAAATCGACAAAGCGGGCTGATCGCGGCGCGTATTCGTCAAGCATGTCGCCCAGACCGTTTGTCAGCATGGAGCGCTTCGAGCCCATATATTTTAGATAAGTGGCCGCCACTGCCTAAGCCCGCTCGATTGCCCAAAGAGGCACGGCATCGAAGCCTGCGAGGCGCAGCAATGCGCCATCAAATTCGCCCCGAAGTGATGCAAGTGAGCAGTCCTTTTTTTCCCGAAGCCGCCTCCTAATCTCACTCAATTCATCATCAACGTCCTTCCAAAGATCTCCCAGTTGATCTGGAGGAAAGTCTGGATCACATAGACCTCTCTCTTGAAGCAGGCCGTCCTTCCAGAACCTAAGCTCGTCTTCCCGGACGCCAGCTTTGCGCAGGGTCGTATCAACGGTTCCTGAAGCCAACCGCAGCAACAAGAACGCACGAGCAATCACACCCAACTGTCCATGATTGGCGTCCGCAATTCCAACTTTGGCAAGTTGCGTAACGCCCTCGCCACCCTCGGTGTCGTCACGGAGTAGGAAGCGCTCAATATCCCTGCGATACTGATCCGATGAGATTGTCTGAGAGGTGACAACCGCACTGACAAACGCTTTGTAAGCGTCGTTTGTTGCATTGGGTGTAGATGCGTTGCGGCCCACAAATATTGCTTTCAGGCTACTGCGAAGCAGCCGGCGATCCAGTTTTTCAAACTTTGATGAGCCAACTGGCTCACACAACTCCCAGAACTGCTCCGAAAGTCCAATAGCTTCATTTGCTGACACTGTGCGGTCATTTGAGAGCGCTGTTGGGCGATAGCTTGCTTCATTCCGAGCGTGGCGGTCCCCTCGTTCTTGGTCGGCGAGCCGCTTCAAATCTACACCCCAGGTTCTTATCCAAGACTGGGCTAGTGGTTGAAAAGTATATGACCCCGGTAAATTGGAAATCCAGTCACTCAAAGGGATAGAAAACGGAGTGATGGCCTCCGCTATCAAATCGCCAGCGCTAGTTTTCCGCGACCATTCCTCTAGCGCAGACCATGCAAAAGCATGCGTGCCGCCAATCCTTGCTGGAAGCTTGTCCGCCTTTTTTGGCCCAGTAAGGGCGCAGTGCCTACGATTAAGCACGCCAACTCCGTCCGAGGCGAGGATTGACATCGCAGCACGCAACTCGGCGTAGTAAGCCAAGTGAACGGCGGCAAAGCTGTCACCGCGTAGCAATGTCGAAATTGCGGCAGCGAGGTAACTCCAGCCGTCAATGCAGTGCATTTGGGTGCTCGATGCTATATAGTGCGCGAGGTTAGATTGTTTGATCGGAGTAAAATTACCGGCGGGACCAAAATCCTCTCGGATCTTGTTTATGGTGTCAGAGCGGTATCTGTTATTCGGCGCAAGCCACAGGCTTCTGGCAAAATACCTTCGCAAGTCCCCCACCGTCGTTTCGACATGATCTCTGCTTATGTTTTGGATGCGCGATCTCGCACCGGATGACAAAGTCATTCGCCAAAGACCTGTATTCGGACTTTTGCAGCTAAGGGAGATAGGTCAGAACCTGACTTTTCTATGTGCTCCAGAAGCTGAAGCCTAAGTTCCTTGTAGCCACCGCTTCCCCTGAAGACCAACTTCTGCCTGCGGAGCTTTTCATCGAGGTCTGGCGTTGCGCTGGTTCGCCAATCGAAGAAGGCGAGCGTTCTCATCAGGCCTTTCAGTGGTTCGGCAGCTTCCGTTTTCTCGAAAGACCCGGCGGCTTGCGACACAGCATCAATGTCCGCCGAAGTCGAGGAGTTCTCTGAATACCAATCACCCAAATTCCATTTTGATGCTGAGAAATAGGTCACATCATTTACTATCTGAAGGAAACCGCGAACACCTTGATCTGTAGCGATCAGCGAATATGGTCCGAAAAATGCGGCATCGCCTTCTGTTTGCTTTGAACGCGCCTTGTCGATGGTCCGCAGGGATCGGGTCCAGTCACTCTTATGTTCCTCGACGGCGGTCGCGAACTCGTTCCAGCAGAAGATTAGGAAGCCCGCCTGTTGAGCACGGTTCCAGCCCAAAACCTCCTCATTATCGCCAAGCCTAGAGCCAAAGAGGCCACCCGTGTTTTTTCCTCTTTGGTTCCATGGCTTGATCAGGGTCGCCATGATTGATCTGATCCAAGCCGATTGAGAGACCCCTTCTTCGCCCCGTTCGCCTAGCATGTTGATCCGGTCAAACCATGGGCTCCTTTTGTGTGACCAGAGAACCTCAGTAACTTCTTGTGCGCGTGTTTCGCGATACACTGAGTGACCCTCAGCCCTCTCCAACCAATCTTCGCTGCGAAGAAGCGGATATAAGTCGAAAGCCAAGCTGGGATTGATGCGCTTTGGTTTGATGTTGATTGTGTAGAAGAGGTAAGCTTGCCAACTAATGTCAAGACCGAGAAATGCTACAACAGGCAACTCAAAGTCATCGGCAATGTCATCTCCGAAAGCGAAGAGCCGATGTTGGCCGTCAATCACTTCGAGCGGCGGCAGCTTGCTTGCAGTCCATTCTGGCACCCATTCGGAATAGGGCAACAAGACCTTTGAAATTGTGTCGCCGTCCTCAACGGTAACTAAGTCGGCTTCGGCAACTCGTTGCCCTCTCCGTTTGTCGCTGGCGGTCAGAATATTGACTACAATCGCGGTAGGAAGCCAACCGGGCTTCCGAAGGTCATCATATTCTTCGGACTGCCTCTTCGCTTTGCTGATTGTTGACCATGGGTAGCCATAGTCCACGAAGCGACTAATTTCGTTCGAGCGATCAATATCGTGCTGCCGTTGGATACCAGTATCATCTGATCGAGATCGCAAGGTTTTGGTAGAGCGCCGATAAATGCCACAAAGTGATCGCAACTCGATTGCAGGTATCGACATCTGGTAGAAGAAAGGCATCGGTTTTGATCGACGTTCGTCAGAATTGAAGTCGATCTCATCCCAACCATCCTGCCACTGCTTCACTCGAAGCGCTGGCAATTGACGATGCAAAGGGGCCTGTTTTTTGTCCTTGTCTTGCGCCATCCGTGTTCCGCACACCCCCTCTAAACGATACTTACTAGCGCAATTTCCACAAATCACTAGCTGACGCGCTTTTCGCACATAGCTTTGCTCTAGTGAGATCGTGCAACGCTGTCGCACAGAAGTCTTCCAAAATATGGCATTGCAAATTCTCACAGCCCCTAGAGCCTAGCGGTAGATCAAATCCGGACGGGCCGGGAGAGCATGGCTTCGAGGCGTTCGAGCATGTCGGCTGGCGTGACTTGCAGTGCGTCAGCAATCGCAACCATTTCGATCAGGTTCAGGTCTAAGCGCCGCTCTCCTGTTTCGATCTTGGAGACGAAGGACTGCGGCTTGCTCAGTGACGCTGCCAGTTCAACCTGCGTCAGAACTGATGACCCTTCTCAGCCATAGAATGCTTGATGTGGTGTTTGCTGCAGGGGAACCGCCATCTGAGCATGGCGACATGCTTTTGACAGTGGAGGAAGACCTCTATCTTGCCGTTTCATGTCAACATCACCTTGCGGATTCCGCGCGGATAGGCGCTAGGCAACGGATGGGATCTCCGCCCCATATCGCGGCTGCCTCGAAAACTGTAAGACAGTCTTGGAGGAAGGCGCTGATTTTCGCAGGAAAGGTGGCGACGATTTCGGACTGAGCATTGCCGTATGCGTCGCCGAGGAGGATCATCTGGTTCAAGGACCGATGCAAATGACAATCCAAGTAGCCTTGCTTCCAATAGCTGACCTTCCGCTCACGACCCATAGTCAGATGTTCGGATCAACTCTTTCAGAGGTGCAGAAACCATTAAGTAGTCGTTTAAGTCGCTCGGCAACTCGTCGCTGAGTGACCGTATTCGAAGTGCCTTCGTCTTCCGGAATGCGTCCGCCAGTATACACAGTCACATCAACGCAAGGTATCTTTGCCTCACGACATGTGGTCCATGTGTCCTCTGTCTCGACTGCCCAAAACTCGACGTAAGTCTGGTGCCCAAAACCTTCTCCATCCATCCTTAAGCGGAGGTACTCTGCCGAACTTACCTGTAAATCAGTCGAAAGCCCCTCTTGTTTCGCAAACGCGTCCAAAGAGTTCCTCAACGTAGGCTCGTCGAGTGAGGAACACTCCAAAGCGAAGTCGGCTACAGGAAAACTGTCCGAAGGTCCGCAAGAGCCGACAAGCAAGGCTAGAGCGGTGACGCTGGTTCTCATTCTTCTTTCTTTAGACGATTGAATGACTACTTCCACTCCCATTTGCAGACGTTAGGTGCGTGACCTTATCTGGGGCCGTTAGCGGGCTGTCGGATTTTGTTGGCTCAGATCACGGAAGCAGCCCTTCTGCTCACGACCAATTTGCAGATGTCCCACAGGGACGGCAGAAATCGCAGATACGGAAAACCACCAGATGACTAACCCATGGCGATGAATTGAAACGTGAGAATGGCCTGTCTCGCTCGCGAAGTCCTGACGTCCACTCAACCCGCTCTCAGCCACTCAATCCGCAATAGGTGCGACCGACCTGACAATGCCGATCAACGTGTTAGCGCTTTTGTCCAGTCCAGATGTTGGTCGGTGCATCATCGCAATAGCCCCAAAGCCCGGCAAAGGCCTCGCGCGTTGCATCGAAAACGAAACTAATGGTGCCCCAGTAGTAGCTCCCATCGAACATGCCTGGGCATTTTCTGCTTGATGCAGTTTCGATCCAATGCCCGGACATGATCAGCCCGCCGTTTGAACCGTTGGAAAGCTGTGCGACAATGCGCCCGCCATCTTGATTGTATTTGGCACGAACCTGCTGACCGGCATTCAAACTTTCTGGCAAATCCATATCGCCTTCCGAAGTTTCCCAGCTTGCTTCCGATTTGGCGCGCTGTCGAACGAAAGTTCCGCCGCAAACTTCGACCCGATCAGTTGACCGCAGCACAAAGGTCCCGCGGATGATACTGCTGGAGGGATTTTCTGGCGTCCCTGCGTGGCAATCCGCGCCGCCATTTATTCTCGCCTTGAAAGTCACATCGCCAGCCAAGACGCAAGGGTCGCCGGTGCGTTTTATAGCGATGATTTGGTCGCCCTCTTGGCTAAAGCTCACTTCTTCTGAATAGGCCTGGCCGTCACATGAATAATCCCGTCCGATCCAGATCCCGGAGAGGTCCGGGGCCTGCGCGTCGGATATCCTTGTGATCTCCCTCTCCTTTTTGGACGTGATCGAGACGGACTGCCTTGCGAGTAATTCGCCACCGCTGTCGTTCTCGTACATGCGCAGCTCGTAATTGCCAGGCTGCAAGTCGGAGCGGAAATTGAAATCGCCTCGCTCATCCGGGCTGACTATCCGCGCGTAATCAAGATCTTTGGAATCTGCCCAAGTTTCGTGGTCCGGTGTTCCTGCGGGAACGATGCCGACCCATCCACTTTCGTCATAGCGGATGGAGCCGTACCACTTGCCCGTGATGCCTTCGCCTTCCTCGTAACTGGTCTTGTCCGGAACGATTGCGGGATTGGGCAAGGGGAGGCCGAAAATCACTTCGGGGTTCAAGCCCAGCCACAGATCGCCGTAAGGGTCCTGACGGCGTAAGCCGCCTTCGATCAGTCCCTGAATATTGTTCAATGCGACCCGGTGCTGGATGATTCGTGTCGAACCTGCAATATCGTCGACGATCAGGCCGTACATCCCAAGGGCGTAGCCGACCGGATGCCTCCCGACTCCGGCTTTCGATACGTCTATGAGATCAGCTAGCTGATTGAGGCGTGGTGCGGCCAGTGGATCGCCTGAATCTGGATTCATGATCTTTGCGATTTTCAGCAGGTTTCCAAGATTAGCGGCAGCCTTGTTGAAAGCGGCGACGCGCGACAATTGCGGAGCTTTCAGGATTTCAGCTCTGATCGCGGAGACCAAGTCTCCAATGGCAACCTTGCTCGGCCCGTCATTATATTTGGTGGAAAGTTCCTCATGAATGGCGGCCAGCGGTCGTCCGGCTCGAACCAGGGCGGACATTTCGTCAATGATGGTGGACAAGTTCCGAACGGAGTCAGGATAAAGTTTCTGAAGATCGGCTTCGAGTGCTCCCAGCGCGCGTTCGCGATTGACATCGCTGACCGGTCGATTGGCGCTACGCAAAGTTCGGATGCCGGCCAAAGCGGACGCTTCCAGGTCGAGATAGGGCTGCATATCCCGGCGCCAAATCGCTATTTGCTGGTTGTATTTGGCCTTGCTTCTTTCCGCAGCTTGATTCAGCGATTGGATTCGTCGATCCAATGCAACGGTCTCCCGGCGTCTGCCTGAGTTGTAGGGATCAATGCCTTGCGACCTTGCCCATTGATCTATCGCGTTTCTCTCGGCCTTGGCCTCATCAACTCTTGCGAGACTATCCTGATAGGCTGCGGCGGCTTCGGTTACCCCCTCGGCTGATGGTTGAGCTGACGCGTTTGATGTCGGCAGAGTTATTGCCAGAAAAAGAAAAATGCAAAGCTTGAAGCAACGACATACCCGCCAGTGAGCGACCGAATAATTCTCGCTTTTTCCCATCACTGCCCCCAGTTTCTGGGTCATTTAGCATGGAGCATAGCTCTCACCAAGCGTGCTCACTGGCGCCGTAAGCCTCAGGCGAACTCGTCTCTACTTATACGCAGGGCGCCCTTCCCTCGTCCTTTCCTCATGCAATGAGGTTTTGTCACTCAAGGAAGACAGAAGACCGATAGTGTGAACTTTCCCGAATTAATCACCGACCAGGTTCAACGGAGCATGGCTCAAAATGAACGAGAAGCTTGCGACCTCAGGCATGTTGGCAAAGAGCAAGCGGGCTGTTTGTGCGCATAGGGATTTGATGTCCTCGAATCCGGCCGACAATACAGCGTCTCGGCAGCCATGTTGTCATCGCGATCAAGTCCGACAAGCGCGATGGGGCGGGCCTTCAATTCACCTGCCGATCTTTCCCGTCCCAATAGGGTGCACGCAGTTCCCGTCGCAGAATCTTGCCTGAGGGATTGCGCGGCAATACGTCGATGAAGTCGACCGATTTGGGGCATTTGAAGCCGGCTATCTTCTCTCGCGCATAGGCAATCACGCCGGCCTCGTCGAGCTCGTGGCCCGGCTTGCGGACTACCACGGCCTTCACCGCTTCGCCCCATTTTGCGTCGGGCACGCCGATAACGGCGATGTCGGCGATATCCGGATGGCCGTAGATCGCGCTTTCGACCTCGGCGGGATACACGTTCTCGCCGCCCGAGATGATCATGTCCTTGATCCGGTCCTGGATATAGAGATAGCCCTCTTCATCCACGATCCCCGCATCGCCGGTCAGGAACCAGCCGCCTTCGATCAGCGCCTTTTCGTTCTCTTTCGGGCGATTCCAGTAGCCCAGCATCACGCCCTTGCTGCGAATGGCGACTTCGCCGATCTCTCCGGGCGGGAGAGGCTTGTGGTCCTCGTCGAGAATGGCGACTTCGGTACCGGGCATCGGCTTGCCGGCCGACTTCATGACATGTTCACGCCCCTTGACGTTTTCCGGTCTGTGATCATTGGGCGACAGCGAGACCACCGTGCCGAAGGTTTCGGTCAGGCCGTATAGCTGCGCGAAATCGCATTTGAGCCGCTCCACACCACGCTTGAGCAGGTCGAGCGGGATCGGGCTGGCGCCGTAAGTGAGGCCCTTGACCGAGGAGAAGTCGGCCTTGGCTGCATCGGGATGGGCCAGCATCATCGCGAGCGCGGCGGGGACGATGAACAGCCATTTGACCCGATGCTCCTGCACATCGGCGATGATCAGTCCCGGATCGAATTCGCGGTGAATGATCATCTCCTGCCCGATATAGACCGCGCCCATCACTGTCCCGACCCCGGCGATATGGCCGTAGGGCATGGCGAATATGATACTGTCTCCGGGATCGGCGCAGTACCAGTAGATGCCGTGCTTCTTCATCATCGGGCGCATATGCGTGCCGTTGTGATGGCTCAGCACAACGCCCTTGGGCAGGCCGGTGGTACCGGAGGTATAGAGCTGGAGTAGCGGGTCGTGCGTATCGACTTCGATGGTCACCGCCGCATCCGATTGTGCATCGCGCCAGCTCTCGAAGGAGTGGTCCATCGAGATGGTCTCTCCATCGAATTCGATTCCGGTGAACTCGTCTTCGATGAACAGGGCGCTCGCCCCCGAATCATCGATTATGAAACGGACTTCCGCCGGGGCAAGGCGCCAGATGATCGGGACGAACACCATGCCGGCACGCGCAGCGCCCAGCGCAAGCTCGATGGCAAGGTCGGTATTCTTGCCGAAATAGGCGACGCGATCGCCTTTCTTCAGGCCCATCACCGCCAGGCCGTTGGCTATCTGCGTTGCATGTCGGTCATAGGTCGCATAATCAGTGGCCCGCTCCCGATAGCGAAGCGCAACCTGATCGGGGCGCTCCCGTGCATGCGCCGCCAGGGCTTCGCCGTAAGTCGGGTAATAGGGATTGTCGTCTGACATCCACCTTCTCTCCGCAGGGTTGCGGCCGAATCGTTTCGGCTCTTTTCAAGCCGAGCATGTCGATTCCGGTCGGTTACGTAAACAGCATAAGTCAGTTGAAACCGCGCTCCAGAAACCGGAGCGCGCAGCCTGCAAGCATGGCCGTGCCGTGCGGGAGCGCACTTTCGTCGACCATCATGCGCGGGGAATGGATGCCGCAGCATTGCCGCCAGTCGTCGCCTTCGGGGGCGACGCCCAGGAAGAACATCGCGCCCGGGACTTGCTCGAGGACGTAGGAGAAATCCTCCGCGCCCATGATCGCGGTAGGCAGGTCGCGCCAGCCGCCTTCGCCCGACAGGTCTTGCGCTACTGCGCGGCCGAGCGTGACGGCGCGCTCATCGCAAAGGGTAACCGGGAAGCCTTCGGTAATCTCGACCTCCGCGGCCATGCCATGTGCTCCCGCCACTCCTTCGGCAACTTGCACGATCCGCGCCTGCGCTTCGGCCCGGCTGCCGGGTGACAATGTGCGCATCGTGCCTTTCAGCGCGGCATGATCGGGGATGATGTTGTGCGCCGTTCCGGCTTCGAGCTGGCTTACTGTCACCACTATGGCATCGGCTGCATTGAAATGCCTCGTGACCATCGTTTGCAGCGCCCCCACGATCTCGCAAGCCGCGGGGATCGGATCGCGCGCGTCGTGCGGCATGGAGGCATGGCCTCCTTGTCCCCGCACGCGGATTTCGAACTGGTCGGCTGCGGCCATCAATGCCCCGGCACGCCCGGCCAGCACGCCATGCGGTGCATTAGGCATGATATGAAGGGCAAAGGCCGCATCGGGCAGGGGGCCAACATCCTCGCCGCCCAGCAACCCGTCGTCGAGCATGAAGCGCGCGCCATGGAAGCCTTCCTCGCCGGGCTGGAACATGAACAGGACTTCGCCGGCAAAGTCATCCTGTCTCGCGGCCAGTAATTCCGCGGCCCCTGCCAGCATTGCGGTATGCGTGTCATGTCCACAAGCATGCATCCGTCCGTCGATGGTCGAGGCAAACTCGAGTCCGGTTTCCTCTGTCATTGGCAGCGCATCCATGTCGCCGCGCAGTAATACGCGGCGACCGGGTTTCGCGCCCTTCAGGATGGCGACCTGGCCGGTCGTGGAGCTGCTTTCGCGCCATTCGAGTGGCAGGTGAGCCAGGGCTTCGCGGACCTTGGCCATGGTCTTCGGCGTGTGGAGGCCAAGCTCCGGTTCGGCGTGAATGGCGCGGCGAAGCGCGACGATACTGTCGGAAAGAGAGCGGGCGGAATCGAGCAGGTCGGGATGCAACATGGCTGCCGAACTACAGCATCGGACAGCCTTGCGGCAGAAAAAAGTGGAGCAAGGCCCCGCCCAGCGTCTAAGGCGATCCTCGCATGTCCGGCCAAACCACCGAAAACCGCGAATTGCCGCAGACGAAAACCGGCTCTGCCCCACCGGCTGTGGGCGTAATCTACAATCCGCGCAGCCACCGGAACAGGGGACGCGATTTGCAGATTGCGGAGCGATCCAACGTGCATTTCGCGCAGCCGGACGGTTGCGAGGAAATCGCACGAGCCTTGGGTGATTTTGCGCGATGCGGGATCGATTTCCTCATTATCAATGGTGGCGATGGCACCGTAAGGGACGTGCTGACTTGCGGAGAAGTCATCTTTGGCGACGACTGGCCCGTCTTGGCCGTACTGCCGAAGGGCAAGACCAATGCCCTCAATGTCGATCTGGGTGCGCCGGCGGGATACAATCTCGCCGACGCTATCGCCGCCTTCCCCGGAGGCAACCGAGTCTACCGCCGCCCGCTGGTTGTCGAACCGGTCGAGGACGATGGCGAAGGAGTTGCCGGGCGCATGCTCGGCTTTATCCTGGGTGCTGGCGGTTTCACGCTTGGCGTTCGCGCTGGGCAGGATGCGCACAGGATGGGCGCATTCGACAGCCTCGCAGTCGGCGTTACTTCGTTCTGGGGCGTATTGCAGGCGCTGTTCGGGAGAGACAGCAACAAGTGGCGGCGCGGGGTGAAGCTCGATATCTTTCTCGGTGCCGGACGGAAGGAATTGGCGCATAGCGGCGGTGGTTATGATGGTCGCCGGGCCTTGCTGCTGTCTTCGACCCTGGAGCGCTTTCCTGTCGGCCTCAAGATCTTTGGCAAGCATCGCGAGGGGTTGAAACTCACCACGATGGATCGACCGCATCGTCGCTTGCTTGTCCTGATGCCGCTGCTCCTTGCCGGATATATGTCGGATTGGATGTCGCGCATGGGGATGCGTCAACAGCCGGTCGACAGCTTCGAGTTTTCCATCGATGCCGAGTTCATCCTCGATGGAGAGGCCTTTCCCGCCGGCCGCTATCACGTGACGACCGGTCCCGAATTGACCTTCGTGGTACCGTGAGCGGCCTGCTCGAGCAGCGGATCGCCGAACGGCTTGTCGTGTCTGTGCATCCCGCGGTCTCGGCATTCGCGCAGAAGCTGGCACAAGAAGTCGGGGCGGAAGCCGCGTTGTTCTATGGTTCCAATCTGCGCACGGGCGAACTCGAGGGCGTGCTCGATTTCTATCTGCTGAATGCCGGCCGCCAGAAGGAACGTGTCTGGCCGCGCGTCAGCTACCATGAGTGGGAACATGATGGGCGGATGTTGCGCGCCAAGGTCGCGCAGATGGCGCTCTCGACCTTTGAGCGCGCGGCCTGCGGTGACAGTCGCGACACGACGATCTGGGCTCGCTTCGTTCAGCCGAGTGGGCTGGTCTGGGTGGCGCGGGATGATGCGAAATGGCGTATCGTTACCGCATTGGCCGAGGTAGCCAGGACCGCCGCGCGACTGGCCGTTGCCCTGGGCCCCGCCTCAGGCACACCCGACGATTACTGGCGGGGGCTGTTTCAGGCGACCTATCGCGCCGAATTCCGGGTTGAGAGGCCGGGACGCGAGGACGCGATCCTGTCGGTCAACCGCGAGCACTTCGACGGGTTGTTGCCTTTGGCGCTGGAGGCGGAGGGGATCGTCTTTGGAAGGGACAACGGCACGATCCATCCCGAGCTTCCGGACATTCGCCGGGCCGAAATCCTGCGCTGGTGGCGCAAGCGGCAAAGGTTGGGCAAGCCGCTCAACCTTTTGCGGCTTGTCAAGGCGAGCACGACGTTCGATGGGGCTGCGCGCTATGCCGCCTGGAAGATCGAGCGTCATACGGGCGTTCCGGTGGCGGTCACGCCGTGGCGCGAGAAACATCCGGTCCTGGCTGCGCCAGGGGTTCTGTTCACGGTGTGGCGCAAGCGCGGGAAGTAGCGAGCGGTGGCTTTCCGGCCGAGACCGCTCACCAATACTTCATATTGATCGTAATCGACTTTACATCACTGCCAACGGCGAAGGCGGTTTTCTTGTAACTCGGCTTGCCGAGGTTCCAGATGTTGATGCTGGGATTGTTCGACATTCCGCCGCCATCTTCGCGCAGGTCGGTCTTGCCATTGCGATTGATATCGTGCCGCACGGCAACGGCATAATTGCCCGCGCTGTCGACCGGCAGGCAGAAGGTCATGCTCCCTGCGCGTGCGGGGGCTTCCACGCGCTTGAGCCATTTACCCTTCTTGAGCCATTCGGCCTTGATGCCGCGATAATATTGGACGCGCATCGTTCCGCTGGAGGATTTCACGCCCATCAGGGTCACCCTGATCGCCGGGCCGCTACCCGAGGCGCATTGACTGAGATTGTTGCCGATCTTCTGGCGGTATTGCGCTTCGGCGGGCACGGCGGTGAAGGCCATCGCTGCGCAGGCTGCCAGCATCGGCACTCGAAATTCGGGTCGGTTCTTCATCATATCCGTTTTCCGGGAATGTCCACTGCGGGCAGTGGGTATTCGTTATGGGGGGAGCTTGCGCCAAACCACCCCGTTTCGTGCCGTGTATTAGGAAAAAAGGGCTGAATTTTGCCTGAACCCGCCCGTTCACATGCGTAAATCAGCCATTTGTGCCCGGCAATGTGGAAAAGCGCGCGGGCATCGCTTGTGGCGTGACTCGCCGACTCCTACTCCCCTTGGCGATCTTGCAACAAAGCGCACCATGGCGACACCGCTTATTTCCCCCTCCATCCTTTCGGCCGATTTCGCCCGGTTGGGCGAGGAGGTGCGCGCCATCGACAATGCCGGTGCGGACTGGATTCATATCGACGTCATGGACGGGCATTATGTCCCCAATATCACTATTGGCCCGGGGGTGGTGAAGGCGCTGCGACCACATACCGGCAAGCCGTTCGATGTCCATCTGATGATTTCGCCGGTCGATTCCTATCTCGAGGCATTCGCCGAGGCCGGTGCCGATATCATTACCGTGCATCCCGAGGCGGGGCCGCATGTCCATCGCACGCTCCAGGTGATCCGGGGGCTGGGCAAAAAGGCAGGGGTGGTGCTCAATCCGGGGACACCGGCGGATACGCTCGATTACCTGATCGACCTGGCCGATCTCGTGCTGATCATGAGTGTCAATCCAGGGTTCGGCGGACAGAGCTTCATCGACAGCCAGCTACACAAGATAGAAGCCGTGCGCCGGCGCATCGACCAGGTCGGTCGGCCCGTCCACCTTGAAGTCGATGGGGGAGTCAATCCCGATACGGCGCGGCAATGCGTCGATGCCGGCGCCGATGTGCTGGTGGCCGGCTCCGCGACCTTTGCCGGCGGGCCGGATCGCTATGCCGACAATATCGCGGCTCTGCGGGGCGGGCGCTAAATGGACCGCGCCACCGACTTCGATCTGCAAGCCCCACCACCGCAGGACATTCCGGCTGACAGCGAAGACAGCGCAATGCCATTGCCGGCCGGCGGATCGGATTCCCTCGTGACTCGCCCGGCCCCCTCCGACGACACCGGGGGAGGCGTGCTCGAGCCCGGCCGGTCATTGGTTATTGCCGACATCCAGCCGCCCGGCCTCAGGCCGTCGGAGCGGTTCATTCGCCTAGCCTATCGCCTGGGCATACCCGGCCCGACCTTGTCCTCCCCTTTGACCAAGCCGGCGAAACCGCGTTTGCTCGGCACCGTCGAAACGCCTTTGCAGGGCTATCGCGCGGCAGGTGTCGCCGTGCGGGCCGGTCATTTCCTGGTTCACGGCGTCAAGGCCCCCATCGCACAGATGGATTTCGCCTCTTCCACCAGGCTGACCCCGCCGTTCGAGGAAGTCGTGCACGGGTTCGGCTGGTTGCGCGACCTTGCCGCGAGCGCCCCCCGCGAGCAATGCGTGAGCGTGGCCGAGCGGATTGCCGGGCTGTGGCTCGATGCCAATCCGAAACCGGGCAAGGGTGCGGCCTGGACTACGGAGCGTGCCGGGCAGCGGCTGCGCAACTGGCTGGTCTTTGCTCCGCTCATTCTCTCGGGCAAGAACGATGCCGTGCGGGCGAACCTGCTGGGAGTTATCGCCGAGACTGCGCGCTGGCTCGATCGCAAGGTGGTCAGGAGCGGAGACCGGTTGGGCGAGGTGGTCGGCTGGGGTGCGCTGGTGGCCGCGGGCCTGCTGATGCCAGAGGGCAAGCCGCGGCGCCTGTTCGCGGAAGCCGGCCTCGCGCGGGCGCTGGGCGAGCTGGTGGCGGAAGATGGCGGCGTGCTGTCGCGTAGCCCGCTGGCGCAGATGGAGGCAATCCGCTCTCTGATCGATTTGCGCGCCTGCTACGAAGCGGTCGATCGCGAGCCGCCGGAATTCCTGGGTGCGATGCTCCAGTTGCTTGTCCCTCCCTTGCTCTCACTGGTCCACGGCGATGGCGGGCTTGGTAGTTGGCAGGGTGCCGGCGCTGTGCGTGCCGCGAACATTGCCTCCCTGATCGAGGCCAGCGGTGTGCGCACACGGCCGCTCAAAGACACCCGGCAATGGGGGTATCAGCGTGTGGCGGCGGGCAAGGGCCTGTTGCAGTTCGACGCCGCGCCGCCGCCGTTGGGCAAGCATGCCCGCTCTGGTTGCGCGTCGACGCTGGCCTTTGAATTTTCGCATGCCGGATGCCGGATTATCGTCAATTGTGGCGGCGCAGCCTTCGCGGGCGGACAAGTGCCGGTTCGTATCGAACAGGGATTGCGCGCCACCGCTGCCCATTCCGCGCTGGTGCTGGACGATTCCAATTCGACCGCGGTGCTGATGGGGGGCAAGCTCGGCAGCGGTGTGAACGAGGTCGAGATCGACCGGAAGGTTCTCGATCTGGATGGGGGCAAGGCGACCCGGCTGGAGGCCAGCCATGACGGCTATGCCGTTCGCTATAATCTCATGCACCGCCGGATTCTTATCTTGCGCGACAATGGTGGCGAATTACGCGGCGAGGACTTGCTCATTCCGGCCGGGAAGAAGGCCAAGCGCGGCAAGGTTGGCTTCGCTATCCGTTTCCACATCGGGCCTGGAGTCGAGATCGGGTTGTCGGAAGACCGCAAGGGCGCGGGCCTTGCCCTGCCCGACGGCAGCTACTGGCAGTTCCGGGCAAATCTTGGTGATAATGGCGGCGAGCTGTCTGTCGAGGAAAGCATGTGGGTCGATGGCGGCGGCCGCCCGACGCCTATCGAGCAATTGGTGGTCAAGGGAATGGCTTCGCGCGGCGGGGAGAGTTTCTCCTGGCTGCTCAAGAAAATGGGATGAATGTCCGTGAGTGACGTGAAAATCGGACGGGCGCTGCTGTCGGTGTCCGACAAAAGTGGATTGGTCGAGATGGGCCGGGCGCTGGCCGGGCGCGGGGTCGAGCTGGTTTCGACCGGCGGTACCGCGAAGGCATTGCGCGAAGCGGGCCTCGACGTGCGCGATGTTTCCGACGTGACCGGTTTCCCGGAAATGATGGACGGGCGGGTCAAGACGTTGCACCCCATGGTCCATGGTGGCTTGCTGGCGGTGCGCGACAATCCCGGGCACGTGGCCTCGATGGACGAGCATGCGATCGGTGCGATCGACCTGGTCATAGTCAATCTCTACCCCTTCGAGGCGACCGTGATGCGCGGTGCCAAACGGCCCGAAATCATCGAGAATATCGACATCGGGGGGCCGAGCATGGTCCGCTCGGCGGCGAAGAACCACCAATACGTCACTATTGTCACCGACCCGGCGGATTATGAGGCGCTATTAGGCGAACTCGATGGCAATGACGGTGCGACATCGCTTGATTTCCGCAAGAAAATGGCGGCCAAGGCGTTTGCGGCGACGGCGGCCTATGACAGCATGATCAGCCAATGGTTCGCATTTGCTGACCAGCAGCAACAGTTCCCCGACATGCTGGCGTTCAACGGCTATCGCGCCGCCGAGCTTCGCTATGGCGAGAACCCGCATCAGCACGCCGCGCTCTACACGCCGGCCGGTCCGCATGGGCACGGGATCGCACAGGCGGAGCAACTTCAGGGCAAGGAACTCAGCTACAACAATTACAACGATGCTGATGCAGCGCTCGAACTGTGCGCCGAATTCGCCGGCGGCGATCCGGCCGTCGTGATTGTCAAGCATGCCAATCCCTGCGGCGTCGCGCAGCGCGGCGCGCTGCTTGATGCCTGGGAAGAAGCGCTCGCTTGCGACAGCGTGTCGGCATTTGGCGGGGTCGTTGCCGTGAACACCGAACTTGACGGGGAAACGGCGGCGGCGATCTGCAAGATTTTCACCGAGGTCGTTATCGCGCCATCGGTAAGCGACGAAGCGCGCGAGGCGTTTGCAAAGAAGAAGAACCTGCGTCTGTTGGTTGCCGGCGGCATGCCCGATCCGCGTCGTGGCGGGCTTGCGGTCAAGCCGATCACCGGCGGTCTGCTGGTCCAGAGTCGCGATAACGGCTCGATCGCCGAAGACTCACTCAAGGTCGTCACCGAGCGTGCGCCGACCGAGCGGGAGTTGAAGGATTGCCTGTTCGCCTGGACAGTTGCGCGGCACGTGAAATCGAATGCAATCGTCTATGCCAAGGACGGGGCGACCGCTGGGATCGGCGCGGGCCAGATGAACCGGCGCGACAGTTCGCGCATCGCGGCGATGAAGGCGGCCGAAGCGGCGGAGAAGCATGGATGGCCGCAGCCGCGCACGGTAGGCAGTGCCGTGGCATCCGATGCTTTCTTCCCGTTTGCAGACGGATTGCTTGCCGCGGTCGAAGCCGGGGCAACCGCGATCATCCAGCCGGGCGGTTCGATCAGGGATGACGAAGTGATCGCTGCGGCCGACAAGGCTGGACTGGCGATGGTCTTCACCGGCATGCGCCATTTCCGGCATTGAGATCGCTGCGGTGTAACCAACCCGTCGGCACAACCGGATAACAGAATGCAAACGCGGTATTCACCGCATTGAAAGTGGTTCGCGCATACACCGCCGCATCGAATCACGACGAAAATGAAACCGAAGACGAACGCCATGGCCTTTTTCAAATCCGATCTTGCTCGCAACTTCACTATCGGCTTCGTGCTGGGTACATGCCTTGTCGGCGTGTCGGCGGGTCCGGAAATCTGGGACGAAGTCATTCCCCAGGCAATCGCCGCTCCGGTCGAATGAGGCGCGCGCTTCCCCTGATTGCGGCTTTGGGCCTGGCCGTTTCGGGCTGCCAGCAACCGGCGGCTGCAGCGGAGAATGTCGTTGCCGCGCCTGCCGCAAAGCGTGTCGCGAAAGAGGGGAAGGGGCTGAAAGTCGCAGTGTTCGCTGGCGGATGCTTTTGGGGTATCGAAGCGATCTTCAGTCATGTGAAGGGCGTCAAGAGCGCGGTTTCCGGCTATCACGGCGGCAATGCCGCAACCGCGACCTACGAGCGGACCAATAGCGGGGTTACCGGCCATGCCGAAGCGGTTCGGGTGGTCTATGATCCGTCCGTTGTTCGTTATGACCAGTTGTTGCGGATTTTCTTCTCGGTCGGCGCGGATCCGACGCTCCGCAATCGCCAGGGACCGGATGTGGGTAGCCAATATCGTGCCGCCCTTGTGCCGATGAGCCGGGAGCAGCGTACGGTTGCTTCCGCCTATCTCAGGCAGATGAGCGCTTCGGGCAAATGGAGCCGTCCGATCGTGACCGGGATCGAGCGTTACAGGAAGTTCTACAAGGCCGAGGGCTATCATCAGGATTTCGTCGCGAAAAATCCGCGGCATCGCTATGTCGTGCGCTGGGATGCGCCCAAATTGCGCGCCCTCAAGCGGCTTTATCCCGGCCACTACCGAGCGACCTTTCGACGCAATTAGTGGCACAGCATCCCTAGCATCGCTATATGGCGGCTATGGGTAAATACAATCACAGCCATCGCGAACATTCGGGCGAAAGCCTGGTTGATGCCGCGCGCATATCGCTGGTCGAGGCGGGCGAGCAGTGGACCGGGATGCGCGAAGCCGTTTTCGTCGAGCTGGCGCGTCATGAACGACCGGCCTCGGCTTATGACATTGCCGACAATCTCTCGGTCGCGCGGGGCAAGCGCGTTGCCCCCAACAGCGTTTACCGCATTCTCGACCTGTTCGTGGTCAATAATCTCGCCATGCGGGTCGAAAGCGCCAATGCCTATCTCGCGAACACCCATCCCGGTTGCGAACACGATTGCATTTTCCTGGTCTGCGATGAGTGCGGCGAGGCCACCCATATCGACGACGACGATGTCTCGCGCCAGGTACGAAGCGTGGCCGAGGCCGGCAAGTTCCGCACTCGCCGCCCGATCCTCGAGGTCCGCGGCTTGTGCCACAGTTGCGCCTGACGACGAACCGTGCATTTTTGTAGGCCAACCGTTCATCGACAGTTTGGATTTCCGGGTGTAAGGCGCACCGGATGAGCGAACGTCCCGATACCCCGCTGCTCGACACCGTCGATACTCCCGAAGACTTGCGCAAGCTCGGCAAAGACCAGCTTCGCCAGCTTTCCGACGAGCTGCGGGCGGAAATGATATCCGCAGTCGGTTCGACCGGCGGGCATCTCGGCTCCGGCCTTGGTGTCGTCGAGCTGACTGCCGCCATCCATTACGTGTTCGATACGCCCCGGGATCGGCTGATCTGGGATGTCGGCCACCAGGCCTATCCACACAAGATCCTCACCGGTCGTCGCAATCGTATCCGCACCCTGCGCCAGGGCGGGGGCCTGTCGGGTTTCACCAAACGTTCGGAAAGCGAATACGACCCGTTCGGGGCGGCGCATTCCTCGACTTCGATTTCCGCCGGCCTGGGTTTTGCGATCGCCAACAAGCTCAATGACCGGCCGGGCAAGGCGATAGCGGTAATCGGCGACGGCGCGATGAGCGCGGGTATGGCGTATGAGGCGATGAACAATGCCGAGCAGGCGGGCAATCGGCTGGTAGTGATACTCAACGACAACGACATGTCGATCGCGCCTCCGGTCGGCGGGTTGTCCGCCTATCTCGCCCGGATGGTGTCGAGCAGTGAATATCTCGGTTTGCGCAGCCTTGCTTCGAAAGTCGTCCGCAAGTTTTCGCGCCGGGTCCATTCGACGCTCGACAAGGCCGAGGAATACACGCGCGGCATGGTGACCGGTGGAACATTGTTCGAGGAACTGGGGTTCTATTATGTCGGTCCGATCGACGGGCACAATCTCGAACATCTGATCCCGGTGCTGGAAAACGTCCGCGATGCCGAAGAAGGGCCAGTGCTGGTCCATGTCGTGACCAAGAAAGGCAAAGGATACGAACCGGCCGAAAGCAGTGCCGACAAGTATCACGGCGTGGCCAAGTTCGATGTCATCACCGGTGAGCAGAAGAAAAGCTCGGGTGGGCCTCCCAACTACCAGAACGTATTCGGCGAAACACTTGCCAGACTGGCCGAGACCGATACGCGCATCTGTGCCATTACCGCGGCGATGCCGAGCGGCACGGGCGTGGACAGGTTCGCCAAGGCGCATCCCGATCGCGCCTTCGATGTCGGCATTGCCGAACAGCATGGCGTGACATTTGCCGCGGGGCTGGCTGCGCAGGGCATGCGTCCGTTTGCCGCGATCTATTCGACCTTCCTCCAGCGCGCATACGACCAGGTGGTGCACGATGTCGCGATTCAGAACCTGCCGGTTCGCTTCGCTATTGACCGCGCCGGATTGGTCGGCGCGGACGGTGCGACTCATGCTGGTTCGTTCGACATCACTTACCTCTCCACCCTACCCAACTTCGTTGTGATGGCTGCCGCCGATGAGGCCGAGCTGGTTCATATGACTTACACGGCAGCGGAATATGACGATGGCCCGATCGCCTTCCGCTATCCGCGCGGCGCGGGCACGGGTGCGGCGCTGCCCGAGGTGCCCGAGAAGCTCGAAATCGGCAAGGGTCGGATCGTGCGCGAAGGCAACAAGGTCGCACTGCTGTCGCTCGGCACACGGCTGGCCGAAAGCCTCAGGGCCGCCGACGAATTGGAGGCCAAGGGACTATCGACGACGGTTGCCGATCTGCGCTTTGCCAAGCCGCTCGACACAGAGCTGATCGAACGCCTGATGCGCACGCATGATGTCGTGATCACGATTGAAGAAGCCGCGATAGGCGGTCTTGGCGCGCATGTCCTGACCTTCGCCAGCGACGAGGGCTTGACTGATGCAGGCCTCAAGATTCGCACCATGCGCCTGCCCGATGCCTTCCAGGACCAGGATGCGCCGGATCGGCAATATGACGAGGCGGGTCTCAACGCGCCGCATATCGTCGACACCGTGCTCAAGGCGTTGCGCCATAACAGCGCCGGTGTGGAAGGGGCTCTGGCCTGATGCTGCGTATCGAACGATCCGGCCATATCGCCACGCTGACTATCGACCGGCCCGAAGCCATGAACGCCCTCGGTGCCGATGGCGATGGTGACGATTTCGCCGCCACGTGCGAGTCGATCGATGACGACCCGGAGATACGTTGCGCCATCCTGACCGGGGCGGGCAAGGCCTTTTCCGCCGGCGGCGACATCAAGGCCATGCGCGAACGCACAGGCAATTTCGGTGGTTCGCCTGCCGATATCGCGGACGGATATCGCGGCAATATCCACAAGGCATTGCGCGCGCTGGACGGATTGGCCGTACCGCTGGTCGCGGCGATCAATGGCCCGGCGATCGGGCTTGGTTGCGACCTTGCCTGCCTGGCCGATATCCGCATTGCCTCGGAGAAGGCGAAATTCGGCGTTACTTTCCTCAAGCTCGGCCTGATTCCCGGCGATGGCGGGACATGGATTCTGCCGCGTATCCTCGGCCAGAGCCGGGCGGCGGAATTGTTCTATACCGGCGAAGTAATCGATGCCGCGACTGCGCAGGAGCGGGGCCTTGTCAGCCGTGTGGTCGCAGCGGACGCCTTGATGGACGAAGCCATGGCCATGGCCGGAAAGATCGCCGCCATGCCGCCGCAAGCCTTGCGCGCAACCAAGCGGCTGATGCGGCAGGGCCGGACAGTGACTTATGACACCGCACTCGAGCTTGCCGCCACCGCGCAAGCGCATATGCATCACACACAAGACCATATCGAAGGCATCGAGGCGCTGATCGAAAAGCGCATGCCTGCGTTCAAGGGACATTGACCGGCATCGTACGAATACTTGTCACGGCACCGCTGGTCCTGCTGGCGTTATATGGCCTGACGGCTTTCTTGATTTGGAGCCTCCAAAGGCAAGTCATATACCCTGCTCCTCAGGGCCGGATTGCTGTCGCCGCAGGGTTTGGGGAAGCGGGGCTCCGGACATCCGACGGACTGGCCTTGCGTGCTTTTCATCGCGAGGCAAATGAAGGCCTGCCGACGATCGTCTATTTTCACGGCAATGGCGGAACGTTGGCCGGCAGCATGGCGGCCAACACGCTCTTTGCCGAGGCGGGCTACGGACTGCTACTGGTGAATTATCGTGGCTATGGAGGCAATCCGGGCAATCCGTCAGAGGAGGGTTTCTATCGCGATGGCCGTGCGGCGATGGGGTGGCTGGCGCGGCGCGGGGTAAGCCCGGCCGACACGATCCTGATCGGCAATTCGATCGGTTCGGGCACCGCGACCCAGATGGCGCGCGAATTCGAGGTAAGGGCCCTCATCCTGTCCGCCCCCTTCACCAGTGTTCCCGATGTCGCGGCGACAAATATGGGATGGCTACCCGTGCAGCGGCTGATCAAGGACCGGTTCGACAACGCGGCAAAGATTGCCACGCTCGATCTACCGATTCTCGTGCAGCACGGCACAGGTGACAGGGTCATCCCGCATGGTCACGGCGAAAAACTTGCCGGCTTGGCGCGCCGCGCGACGTTGCAGTTGTTCGACGGCTTCGATCACGATCAGGTGTTTCTGCCGGAAACCCAGCGCGCACGCTTCGACTGGGTGCAAGCGCTCGACTGACGCACCGCGCTAGAGCCAGCGCCAGATCCCGGCATCCCACCCGCCAAGGGGCAAGTGGATCCAGCTAAACCCGAGCCACAGCGCCATGCCCACGGCCCACGCGATCCAGCCGACCGCGAATATCCGTTCGAAGCGTGGCCAGTAGCTCGTCCGGCTTTCCCAACCGGACCATGCTTCGCCCATCGACTCCCGTTTTTTCCGATCCTGCATGTGCGAGCCTGCCAGGGCCAGCGTCAGCACGGCGGTCGCGATTACCAGGGTGCGCGCGGTCGGAGCGGCGATAATATGGCCGATTGCCCATAGCGCGAAGCTCCACATCATCGGGTGACGGGTGATCTTGAACACACCGTGCGGCTCGGCACTGGCCGCCTTTTCCGCTCCGGGCATGGCTAGCGCCGGGTTGCCCGAGAACGAGCCGGCCAGCAGGATCATCGCGACCAGCGTCAGCAGGCTTGCAACGGCCCAGCCTATGTCATCGAACCCGTTCCACAGTGGCATCCGCGGGTTCGCGACGGCCTTGAAGGCGAAATACATCCACACCATCGCCGCTCCGACGACCAGGCTGTAAACCCCCTGGAACCCGTTTGCGCCGAACGCGCGCACCATGCCTGCGCGAAGCGGGTGCGACATGGCGAAATGGCCACCGACGAACAGGACGCTGGCGGCAATGAGCGAAGTCAGTCCCGCATCCATTTCGTGCTCCCCGCTACCAGTCGTAGGCCTTGGGCAGGTCGCTCTCGTCGAGATCGCGATAGCGTTCGCGCAACCTTGTCTGATGGTTGGTGAGCGGTTGTTCGATCCCGTCAATATAGACGCGCACCGGGGTTGAGGAAACTTCGAGCGGATCGCCATCCCATACCACAACATCGCCAACCGCTCCGGGTTTGAGCACGCCGTGACGTTCGCCTAGACCGGCAATCTCCGCCGGGACCGAAGTGATCGCCGCCAGGGCTTCTCCCCAGCTCAGCCCTGCCGCGCGTGGCACGCGTTGTAGCGAGACGAGGTTGCCGGCGAATTGCGGCAGATAACGCGGCTGCTCCATCGCAGCGGCATTGATCGCCACCTTGACCCCGGCGCGCCGCATCCGGCCGATATTGCTTTGGGTGGAGGCGAGCTGTTCGAACCGTTCCGGCAAGTCGACCAGGCCGTTGGCTATGACCGGGATACCCGCCGCGGCAATGGCGTCTGCGACCAGCCAGCCCTCGCTCGCACCGACCAGCACCAGATCGAGTCGCGGGAACTCGCGCTTGAGGCCGATGACGGCGCGAATGTCGGATGCGCGTTCGGCTTCGACAAACAGTTTCTGCTTGCCCGAAACGACCGGGCCGAGAGCCTCGGCATCGGCGCGGGTGAGCTGGGC
The DNA here is from genome assembly GCA_028289565.1 of Parerythrobacter sp. GTDB lineage: Bacteria > Pseudomonadota > Alphaproteobacteria > Sphingomonadales > Sphingomonadaceae > JANQPE01. The sequence continues at coordinate 7,004 of JANQPE010000088.1, read as the reverse complement.
TTCGTCACCGGCCCACCGTCCGGCCGCATGGGCGCGTGCCTCGTCCAGGGCGTTGCGCAATTCGACATGCGTTGCCGTGCGGCTGCCGCCGGCGATCCGCGCGCCACTCTCGCCTAGCGTTACTGTCTGGAACGCGCGCGGCCTGGTGATGGGTTGCGGGTCCGCCCCGGTGTCGATGATTGCCCCCTGTCCACCGAAGATGAACTCCGACGGCCCGCTCATGACGGCAGAACGGGTAATCCCGCCGGCACGGCTGATCGCGATATGCTGGGAAGCCGGGTTGATTGCCGGTGCGACATCGAGCGCGGCGCCGAAATTCGCATCGCCTGCGCGGCTGTCATTGCTTTCGCTGACGGCGCCGACATCCCACAGCCCCAGCGTGGTGACAGTGGCGACCAGCCCGGGGGTGACCCAGCTACCGGTACCATCCATCGCCGGCATGCCGGCCGGAACGGAAACTCCGTTCCCGGCGGCGGCGACCTTGCCGTCGCGAACGACCACGGTCGCGTTTTCGATCGGTTCGCTGCCGTCGCCTACTGCAACCGTGGCATTGGTGATGGCAAAATCCTGCGCTGAAGCGGTGGCGGCAAAGGCGAGCGCGGCAAGGGTTGCGGCAAATGTGATACGTGTGCTCATTTCACATCTCCTTCGCCCGGCTGGCCGAGTTCGAAATCGCTTACCGGCCTGCGTTTCGGATCGCTGGAATCGAACAGCAATGCACCATCGATCCAGACCTTTTCCGGTCGCGAATAGACGCTTAGCGGGTCGCCGTTCCACAGCACGACATCGGCCATCTTGCCGCTCTCGAGACTGCCGGTCATATCGTCGATGCCCATTGCCTTGGCCGCATTGAGCGTGATCCAGCGGATCACTTCGGCATCGGATATTGCGATGCCCATGCGCGCTCCGGCAGCCTGCGCCTTGGCGGCTTCCTGATTGAGCCGCTGGATGCCCGTGTCGCTGTCCGAATGGATCACCACGCAGGCGCCCTGATTATGGATCAGGGCAGCGTTTTCGGGGATGCCGTCATAGGCTTCCATCTTGAAGCCATACCAGTCGGCCCAGATTGCGCTGCAGACCTCGTTTTCGCGCAAGAGATCGCCGATCTTGTATGCTTCGACCGCGTGATGGAAGGCGGAGACCCGGTAACCCATCTCTTCCGCCATATCCATGACCAGCGCCATCTCGTCACCGCGATAGCAATGGTTGTGGACCAGGATTTCACCGTCGAGCACCCCGGCGAGCGTTTCCTTGGCGAGGTCGCGCTTGTCGCGGTCTCCGTCCGCATAGGCCTTGGCATCGAGCCAGGTCTGGCGGTTGACCGCGAAATTGCCCATCCGGGTCGAAGGCATGCGCCCGCGATTGCCGTAAACGCGCTTGGGGTTTTCGCCACAGGCCATCTTGAATCCGTAGGGCGCGCCGGGGAATTTCATCCCCTGCACCGTGCGGCTAGGCACGTTCTTGAGCGTTACCGAACGCCCGCCCATCAAATTGGCTGAACCGGGCAGGATCTGCAGGCTCGTCACCCCGCCATTCGCCAGCGCCCGGCTGAAACCGGGATCCTGCGGCCAGACCGAATGCTCGGCCCACACTTCGGGAGTGGTCGGGCTGGTCGCCTCGTTACCATCCGAATGAGCCTGCACCGAGGGTGTCGGGTAGTCGCCCAGATGCGAGTGGATGTCGATAATCCCCGGGGTAACATATTTCCCGCTTGCATCGATGCGCGTGTAGCCCGCCGGGATCGCGAGGTCCGCTCCGCCGATACCGACGACCTCGCCATCTGCGAACAGCACGGTGCCGTTATCGATCCGGCCCCCTGCCCCGTCATAGACCGTCGCGCCGACCAGCGCGGTCGGCGTGCCGGGATAGCGTTTGTAAGTCGAGGCGAAAGGGACGAAATCGTCTCTTGCCGCGTCCTGTCCGGTCTCTTGCGCGGAGCTGGTCGAAGCGACCGATTGTCCGCTGTCGGAAGTGGAGCAGGCCGCGAGCGCTATCGCGCCCCCGATTGCTGCGAAGGCACGATAGCGCATGCGTGTTTCCCCGTGTCTTAGCTGTCTGAACGCGTTGCCGGATGGATACCGGCAGCCTGCGGCTCGCCGACTTCCGACTGACCCAGCAGGTCGTCGCCGACATCTTCGTCCTTGAGCGTGTCGAGATGCATCAGCTTCTTGATCAGCGGGCTGATCACCATCACGACGATCCCGACACCGACTGCGTAGAGACCGACCGTCCAGTAGACATCGAGCACGACCTGCTTGCCGGCTTCCTCGCCCACACCTTCCGCGCCAGTGGCGGCTGCGATCAGGCCGGCCGCGAAATTACCGGTGGCCGATGCAAAGAACCAGGTGCCCATGATCAGCGAGGCCATATGGCCCGGGCTGAGGCGGTTCATTGCGCTCAGACCAACCGGGCTGAGGCAAAGTTCGCCGGTCGTGTGCAACAGGTAGATAAGGAAAATGAACAGAACAGGTGTGGGCACATTGATGCCGACCGATTCCGCACCCCAGACCAGGACCAGGAAGCCGAGTCCGACCTGGACTACCGCGAGTCCGAATTTCATCGGGGTCGATGGTTCCATGCCCGCTCGACCGAGACCCTGCCACAACATGGCGAACAACGGCGCAAGCAGCACGATGTAGATCGCGTTGATCGACTGGAACATCGAGGCACTGACGCCCTGCGTGTCGACATGGCGGTCGGTGAACAGATTGAGCGAGGAACCTGCCTGTTCGAACAGCGCCCAGAATACGATCGATACGAAGATCAGGAACATCGCCGCGAAGATGCGATCGCGTTCGTGTGGATGCAGCCGGACGGTGGCGATGTAGAGTACGTATCCGACCAGACCAAGGCCGAAGATGCCGAGTACCCAGCCGACCAGTTCCTGATACTGGATGGCGGCCCAGCAAAGCGCCACCATGGCAAGGCCGGCGCCGTAGATCCCGAATTCCTTACCGCCCTTGAGTTTTTCCGGATCCTTCGGCTCGCCCTTCCCGAGCAGCAGAGGCTTGCCCAGAACGAAGAATATGAGGCCGATCAGCATGCCAAAGCCGGCAAGACCGAAGCCGTATTCCCAACCGACAGTCTGGCCAAGGTAACCGCAGATGATCGAAGCAGTCGCGGCGCCGACATTAATGCCCATGTAGAAAATGGTATAGGCCGGATCGCGGCGCACATCGGTGCGCGGGTAGAGCTGCCCGACCATCACAGAAATGTTGGCCTTGAGGAAGCCCGAGCCGACGATGATCAGTGCCAGCGCGAGCCAGAACACGTTGATCATCGGCGAACTTTGTCCGCCGTCGCCTTCGAAGGCCATGAAGAAGTGGCCTAAGGTCAGCAGGATGGCGCCGAACAGCACCGCCTTGCGTTGGCCCAGATAGCGGTCGGCGAGGAAGCCGCCCACCACCGGAGCAATATAGACCAGTGCGGTATAGGCGCCGTAGATTATGGAAGCTTCGGAATCGGAGAACAGCCAGTGCTGCACAAGGTAGAATATAAGCAGCGCGCGCATGCCATAGTAGGAAAACCGCTCCCACATTTCGGCCATGAACAGCAAGAACAGCCCCTTGGGGTGTCCGATAACTTCCTCTTGCGGACGGGTAACTAGAAACAACCCGCCCAGCAGGAATGCCGCCAAGGCGACCACTGCGATCCAGAATGCCCACATTTCGTAGGCAGACCCGAAGGTAAAGATGAACTCGTGCATGGACGTGCGTCCCCTCATATCCCTGAATTCTGCCCTCTCTTCACATCGGAAGGCATGAAAGCGCGCACCCTAGCGTCAGAATCCGTCATGTGAAGCATTAGTTACAGGCGAAACCGGCATTTTCTCGTCGCTTGCGGCGGATTCGCGGAAGCTTGCGCGCCGCGCTGTATTATGGCACTGATGCACCTCGCGTTGTAACCGGACGCGCCGTTTGCGCGAAGGAAGTGGAAATGACCCAGCAAAGCCGCCCCGTATATCTCAAGCTGCGCGATCAGATCGCGGCGGCGATTATCGAGGGCGATTATGCAGAGGGGGAAATGCTGCCGTCGGTGCGTGCGTTCGCCGCGGAACAAGGCGCGAATCCGTTGACTGTGGCCAAGGCCTACCAACAATTCCAGACCGACGGCCTAGTCGAGGTTCAGCGCGGTGTCGGCATGTATGTGGTCCCGGGTGCCGCCGATAAGCTGCGCCGGTCCGAGCGTGACCAGTTCCTCGCCGAGGAATGGCCCGAATTGCAGGCCCGAATGCAGAGGCTGGGGATCGATACGGCGGATCTGTTCGAAAGCGCCTGATCGGCAGGGTAATTCTCGACAGGGCAATTCCAAGGAATTTCGGCTCAGGCAATTGCGTCGTGCGCCGTGCTCTGGCAGAGAAGCACAGGGTCGTTATTGCCGCTGCCCTCCCCGGGCATGCGGATGAGGTGCATCTAACCCGCGCAAGGGAAACTGTCGCGGGACGATGGCCGGGAGACTGGTAATGATCAGATCGGAACTGCTGCAGGCCCTTGCGAAGGACAATCCCGAACTGCGCGCGGATGAAGTCGAACAGGTCGTCGATATCTTTTTCGAGGAAATCTCCAGGCGCCTGGCCGAAGGCGGACGTGTGGAGCTGAGAGGTTTCGGCGCCTTTTCCACCCGCGAACGCGATGCGCGCACCGGGCGCAATCCGCGCACGGGCGAGCCGGTCGAAGTACCGGCCAAGCGGGTACCCTATTTCAAGCCGGGCAAGGAAATGCGCGAACGGCTCAATCCCTAGGTTGGGCCGCAAACCCGTAATATCCGACAGCTCCCGATTGGCCTTTGCCGCGTGAGCCGTTAGGGCGCATTGCACGCCTTATGCGGGTGTGGCGGAATGGTAGACGCCGGGGACTTAAAATCCCCTGGGCCACGGCCCGTGTGGGTTCGAGTCCCACCACCCGCACCATGCACTGAAACACGAGTGACGACGATCCTGTCGGATCACTGGCCGTTAATCATCTCCTAACCATTTTCCTTCACTCCCGGGTCAGACACCAAACCGGGGGCATTCATGACGGGTAACGAGACGACGCAACTGGCTGTCGATGTGGCAATTATCGGGGCCGGTCCGGCCGGACTGACAGCAGGTTATCTGCTGACCAAGCAGGGCAAGTCGGTTGCGATCATCGAAAAGGACGCGACCTATGTCGGCGGGATCAGCCGCACTGTCGAGCACGAAGGGTACCGCTTCGATATCGGCGGGCACCGCTTCTTTTCCAAAAGCGCAGCCGTCGTCGATCTGTGGAACGAGATCCTGCCCGACGACTTCATCCAGCGTCCGCGCATGAGCCGGATATATTACGAAGGCAAGTTCTACTCCTATCCGTTGCGTGCGTTCGAAGCGCTGAGCAATCTGGGCCTGTGGCGCTCGACCACCTGCATGGTCAGTTACCTGCGCTACAAGCTGTTTCCGCTAAAGGATGTGAAGAGCTTCGAGGACTGGACGACCAATCAGTTCGGCGAAAAGCTCTATTCGATCTTTTTCAAGACCTATACCGAGAAGGTATGGGGCATGCCGTGCGACGAGATGAGCGCCGACTGGGCCGCCCAACGGATCAAGGGACTCAGCCTGTGGAATGCAGTGGTCGACGGCCTCAAGCGCTCGATGGGCCTGAACAAGAAACCCAATGACGGGCAGGCGGTGAAGACGCTGCTCGAGACCTTCCGCTATCCGCGCCTCGGGCCGGGGATGATGTGGGAAGCCGCGCGCGACAAGATTCTCGCGACCGGTCATGGTCGGCTGTTCATGGGGCATGCGCTCGGGCAACTGGCCACCGATGGCGCCAAGGGAAATGAGGGAGGCTGGCGGATGACGGCGACCGGCCCCGACGGCAAAGTGATGATTACAGCGAAACACGCAATCAGCTCCGCGCCGATGCGTGAGCTTGCGGCCCGCATGCATCCACTGCCCGATACGACCTGGAACGCCTCGAATCTCAAATATCGCGACTTCCTGACCGTGGCGCTAAAGATTCGGTCGGAGGAGCTGTTCCCCGACAATTGGATCTATATCCACGACAGCAAGGTACAGGTCGGCCGGGTGCAGAATTTCCGTAGCTGGTCGCCCGAAATGGTGCCGGACGAGGATGTCGCCTGCGTGGGCCTCGAATATTTCTGTTTCGAAGGCGACGGTTTGTGGTCGTCCTCCGACGAGGACCTGATCGAACTGGCGAAAAAGGAAATGGACATTCTCGGCCTGTGCAGTGCTGGCGATGTTATCGGTGGCACGGTGGTAAGGCAGGAGAAGGCCTATCCTGTCTATGACGAGACCTATGCCGCCAATGTCGAAGCGATGCGTGCCGAGTTGGAAGAAAAATATCCCACGCTGCACCTGATCGGTCGCAATGGAATGCACCGTTACAACAACCAGGACCACGCGATGATGACCGCCATGCTGACGGTCGAGAACATCGTTGCCGGAAAGCGGTTATACGACACCTGGTGTGTCAACGAGGATGCCGAATATCACGAAGCCGGCGATGAAGGTGCCGAAAAGGCGCTGCCGGCGAGGGAATCGGAACACGCGGCGGTGACCGAAGACCAGGCGGCGGCTCTCAATTCGGTGCGCGATGTGCCCGAACGGATCAAGCCGGACGACCGTGAAGCGGCATGACGCAGCGAGGACGGCGCATATGACCGATCTCCTGGCGAAACTGCGCGACATTCGCCTGTTGCGCTACCTTCTGGCAAGCGTAGGCGCCTTGTCGGTCGATATGGGCAGTTTCCTTGCCCTTCTGGCAGTAGGAATGTTTCCCGCACTTGCCTCGGCCTGCGCGTATTGCGCGGGCATCGTTGCGCACTGGCTGCTTTCCAGCAGGACGGTGTTTACCGATACGGTTGCCGAGCGTGGTCGGCATCGCACCCGGCAAAAGGCGCTGTTCGTGATTTCGGCGCTGATCGGTCTGTTGTTGACCACGGCCATTGTTGGCGCTGGCGATGCCGCGGGGATCGATCCGCGATTGGCGAAGCTGGTCGCTATCGCCGTTAGTTTCTTCGCGACA
>JANQPE010000087.1 GCA_028289565.1 Parerythrobacter sp. | reverse complement strand
TGCCGAAGTCCCGGGGCTTTCCAACGAGATGGTCGAACGTCTGTCGCGGGCTGGCCCGGAAAATCTCGCGGCTGCGGGCAGGGTGGCCGGGGTCACGCCCGCCGCATTGTCCGCGCTGCTGGTGTTTGCCCGCCGTCGATCGAAGCAGCTTGCCGCGTGATTGCCGACGAGGACAGTGCGAGGGGTTTCGTTTCCGAACGATGCGACGAGACGGCCATGGAGCGCCTGACATTCTTCATTCGCGAGCTGGCCGAGGAGAATGAGCGGCAGAATCTTGTTTCGCGCGGCACCCTTCACATCCCGTGGCAGCGGCATATTGCGGACAGTGCGCAATTGCTCGACCATGTTCCACGTGAAACGGGCCTGTGGCTCGATTTGGGTAGCGGAGCGGGGCCTCCCGGTCTGATAATCGCCATCATGCGCCCGCACTGGCCGGTCATGTTGGTCGAATCGCGCGCGCGGCGGATCGACTGGCTTGAGCGGATAATCGTCGAAATCGGGCTACCTGGCTGTACCGTGGCGGGAAAAAGGCTCGAACATGTGGAAAGCGTTCCGGCAGGAGTTATTTCGGCCCGCGCCTTCGCTCCGCTGCCGCGTTTGCTCGATTTGTCCGCACGTTTCTCCACAGGCGATACTCTTTGGTTGTTGCCTAAAGGGCGTTCGGCACAGCAAGAACTCGATGGCTTGCCGAAAAAACGGCGCGGCATGTTCCACGTGGAACCTTCGCGAACCGATCCGGAAGCGGGAATTATTGTTGGCAGCTTGCGCGGAAAGGGCGGGAAGCGATGATCACGATTGCCATAGCCAACCAGAAGGGCGGAGTGGGAAAGACCACTACGGCAATCAATATCGCCACCGCCATGGCGGCAACTGGCTGGAAAACGCTACTGGTCGATCTCGATCCGCAGGGCAACGCCTCGACCGGCATGGGTATCGACGGCGACCGCAGGGTGCGCTCAAGCTACGATATCCTCGTCGACCAGATGTCCTTGACAGAATGCGCCCAACCGACCGACATCCCCGGGCTTGATATTGTTCCGGCTACCGTCGATCTGAGCGGTGCGGAGGTGGAGCTCGTTTCGGTCGAGGATCGCACGGCACGGCTGCACGGCGCGCTCAGAGGCCATTCCGGGCATGATATATGCTTTGTCGATTGCCCTCCGTCGCTCGGCCTGCTGACTCTCAACGCTCTGGGGGCGGCGGACACACTACTGGTGCCCCTCCAATGCGAATTCTTCGCCCTGGAGGGGCTTAGCCAGCTTTTGCAGACCGTCGAGCAGGTCCAGCAGCGCTTCAACCCGGATTTGGGTATCATCGGCATCGTCCTGACCATGTTCGATCGGCGTAATCGGCTGACCGACCAGGTGGCTGATGACGTACGCGACTGTCTGGGCAATCTCGTGTTCGAAACCGTTATTCCACGCAATGTACGCCTGTCGGAAGCGCCGAGCCACGGGATGCCCGCGTTGGTCTATGATCATTCCTGCGCCGGAAGCCGTGCCTATATCTCGCTGGCGCGTGAACTGATCGGACGCCTGCCTGAACAAAGGAAAGCCGCATGAGCAAGGATACGGATTCGATCCGCTTTTCCGTCCCGTCACGAGGCCCGGCGGACAAGAGGAAGAAACTTGGCAAGGGTCTCGGTGCCCTGCTCGGCGAAACCAAGCGGGAAGAGCCCCTGGTTGGGGAAAGCATTGGGAATGAGAATAAAAGTGATGGAAAAACAACAGGATACAGCGATAGCGGATTAGCCCTGATTGCAGTTTCGACGATTGAACCGCTGCCCGGTCAACCGCGCCGCCGCTTCGATGAGGATTCGTTGCGGGAGCTTGCGAATTCCATTGCCGCGCGTGGTGTGATCCAGCCGGTAATCGTCCGCTCGTTGGCCGGGGGGCGGTATCAGCTTGTAGCGGGTGAGCGCCGCTGGCGTGCCGCGCAAAAGGCGCGATTGCATGAAATCCCGGCACTGGTTCGCGATCTCGATGATCGGGAGGCGATGGCGCTGGCGCTGATCGAGAACATCCAGCGCGAAGATTTGAACCCGGTCGAGGAGGCGCGCGCATATCAGCGACTGGCCGAGGAACAGGGAATGTCCCAGGCGGCGATCGGCAAGATGGTCGACAAGTCGCGCAGCCACGTTGCCAACCTCAAGCGCTTGCTTGGCCTGCCGGGTGATGTGCTCGCCCTGGTCGAAAGCGAGGAGCTGTCGATGGGTCACGCCCGCGCGCTCATAGGCCATGACAAGGCGGGCGAGCTGGCCAGGCGGGCGGTCGCGGAAAGCCTGTCGGTCCGCGAAATCGAACGGCTGGTTCGCGCATCCGAGAGCGATGTGCGGCCACGACGCAAGGCGAGGGTGTCGCGCGATCCGGCCAAGGATGCCGATATCGCTGCGGTCCAGGCGCATCTGGAAGAGTTTCTCGGGCTTCCGGTGCGGATCAGGACCGATTCCGATCCGCGTTCGGGGGCGGTCACGATCCGCTATCGCACGCTCGACCAACTCGATCTGATTTGCCAGCGCCTGACCGGCGGCGATATCTGAAGATCGACTCAACCATTTGATATAAAGCGATAAAATATTTTGCGCCGAGATATTGTGTTAACGGATAACCGTTCACGCATTAACTATTCCTCGAAGTAAAGACTGAACCCGGCAGCTCTATTCAAACCCTTGCGAGTGGGCGTTCCGCGTTCATTCGGCGGGAGGTCCTCGGGGGTCGTCCCGCACGGGACAAAGACCACGGTTAAAAGGACCAGGACCACATGATCAACAAGCTTCGTATGGGCGCCGCAGGCGCCGTTTTCGCTGCCGCGCTTGCCGGCACTCCTGCTTTCGCAGCCGACAATGCCGACGCCACCGCGACGGCCGAAATTCTCGAATCGATCGACGTCACGCTCGTTTCGGGCACCTCGCTCGATTTCGGCGCGATGGTTGTTACCGGTGCCGGCACCGTGTCGCTCGATGCCTCGACCGGCAACCTGGACTGTTCGGATGCGGATATCGTCTGCAGCGGAGCGACCGACATCGCCGAGTTCTCGGTCGATACGGCTAGTGACGGCAGGACCCTGCAGATCAATCTGCCGAGTTCGGTCAACCTGCTCCGCGCTGGCGGCACCGCCGGCAATGCGGCCGACGAGCTGGTGCTCGACGGTTTCAACTCGGATGCCGCCTATGACGCCGTCAATGACGAATACACGCTCGTCTACGACGCTTCGGGCACCAACGAATTCGCCGTGGCCGGCGATCTGACTTTCGACGGTAGCGAAGGACCGGGTGTCTATAACGGTACGTTCAACGTCAGCGTCGAATACAACTGATCGACGGTCCGGCTCCGGGCCGGAACCGACAAGCAGCGAGGCCGCGCCCCTACCGGGCGCGGCCTTTTGCATGAATTCGCGACTGCCTCGCATGTTTAGTGGATCTTAACCCTGTTCGCTTACCGTCAGGGCGAGACTGCAGGGGTCGATCGGAAGGTCCCGCAAGCAATTCGGGAGACCGCTTTATGATTCGCCTGGCCGCCTCGCGCCTTTCTTGCTTCCTTGCCTGCCTTGCCGCTGCTGGCACTTTCGGCATTGCGCTGCCGGTGTCCGCCCAGGGCGACCTGCTGGTCGCGCCGACCCGGGTTATCCTCGACGGCCGTCGGGGGACCGAAGTGATCCTGAGCAATATCGGCTCCGAAGAGGCGACATATCGCATCGGTATCGAGCTGCGCCGGATGACTTCCGAGGGGCAGTTGGTGGAAGTGAGCCGCGAAGAAGCGAACGAACTCGAGCAGGCGGCCATGCGGATGGTTCGCTATGCGCCGCGCCGAATCACATTGCCTCCGGGCCAGCCGCAGGCCGTGCGCCTTTCCGCCCGCCCGGCCGTGGAATTGCCCGACGGCGAATATCGCGTGCACATGTCGTTCCGTGCGATTCCCAAGCCGCAACCGGTTGAAGAGCAGGCCGAGCAGGCCCAGGGCATCAAGATTAAGCTGATCCCGATCTATGGCGTGACCATCCCGGTCATCATCCGCCATGGCCGTCTGCAGGCAACGGTGGCCTTGTCGGATCCCGGCATCGTGACCGGCGAGAAGCAGAAGTGGTTCCAGTTGACCATGCAGCGTGAAGGCGAAAGCTCGACCTATGGCGAGATTCGCGTGATGAAACGCGGGAACAGCGAGCCGGTCTACATGGTGCGTGGAGTGGCCATCTATCCCGAAGTGGGCGAGCGCCGCGTAACGCTGCCGCTATCGTCCGAGCAGGCGGCGGCCCTGAAGGGCCCCGTACGGATCGAATATCGCGAAATGCCCGAAGCTGGCGGAGCGTTGATCGCAGCGCTCGAAACGGCGATCGGCTAGGCGCGCGCAGGAGCAAGCGGCAAACACGTCATGCCTTTTCGCGCCCTCGGGAATTTCGGCGCCGCCGCGGCCCTCGCGGCGGCTTTCGTCATGCCCGGAACTGCCGCTGCGCAGGAGAGCGAGGCGGGCTGGCAGGCGAATGACGACGATTTTCTCCTGCTCCAGCTACAGGTGCGCTCCTACAAGCTGACCAACGATGTCCGCGGTTACCAAACGACGAGCGGCGTCTGTCTCGACCTGGCGGACGTCATTCAGTCACTCGACTTGCCGATTCGGCTCGACAAGAAGTCGCGCCGCGCAACCGGCTGGTTGTTTGCGGAGGACCAGACATTCACGCTCGACCGTGCCTCCAATACGGTACAAAACATGAACACAGGGTATGCGCCGCTCAGCAATGAAATATACGATACGCCCGAAGGGTGGTGTGTCGATATCGGCGCGATGTCGCGCTGGTTCGGCATCCGCCTGAAGCCCGATCTCTACAACGCCGTCGTGCGGATCGAGAGCGACGAACCGCTACCGTTTATCGAGGCGATCGAGCGCAGAAGTCGCGCCGCGCGACTTCGCCCGAAAAAGCAGGGTTTCGACCTGTCGCGATATCCGCACGCCGATACCGAATACAAGGTCTGGCGGACTCCTTCGGTCGATGCGGTGGTGCGGTTGGGATATCAGGGTGGATCGGGCAATGGTTCCAAGGCAAGCGGTCGATACGAGATTTTTGCAAGCGGCGAAGTCGCCGGCGCAAGCGTGGAGGCGCGCCTGTCGTCGGATGACAGCTTGACGCCGAATTCGCTGCGGATGCGTGCCTATCGTGTCGATCCGGAGGGCGGCCTGCTCGGCCCGCTGCAAGCGCGCGAAGTCGCC
>JANQPE010000061.1 GCA_028289565.1 Parerythrobacter sp. | reverse complement strand
TGGCGCTCTTGCGATATGGGCGTCCGGCGACGAAGCCGCCTTCCCGGCTGGCGAAGAGTATCCGGCGGTGGACAGGCTTCAGGCCGTCGCGCACATCGGGCAGCGCACGGCTGACGATCACGCTCATTGCGTAATCGAGGTAACTCGTCTTCATTTCATCGACGATGTCGATGCGTGTGAAATCGTCTTCGGGTGAAGGCGGGGGCAGGGTTTCGGTCTCGTTGCTCAAGGGGCCTCTTTCCTACTCGCTGGGTGAGGAAATATGCCCTGCACATTAGGCATTCCGGGCCACAATCGCTACCGAACGGCCCTGCTTGGAGGCTTGAATCGCTCCTTTTTCCACATTTCCGGTCCGGTTTTCGGATTCGGTTACGAAAAGGGCTGTCTTGAGGGTGTTCAAAGCGCGTTCAGCCCGATCTGCCTACTAGGATTTGCAATCCGATGCGGCAGGCGGCACTAGCGCGCTTGTCATGCGTTGTTCGCCTACACGCCCCACTTTTTCACTTTTGGGAGGGACCCAGATGCTTTCTTTCGTCCACAATCCGAATGTCCGCACCAAGCGACCGGCTTCGCATCTTGCCATGGCCATTGCTCTGTCCACCGGTGTCGCAATCGGTGCGGCCGCGCTCGAAGAGCCCGTACATGCGCAGAAGAAGAAAAAGAAGGGCAAGGAAGCCAAGACGAATTATTCGCAAGGTTTCCTGGCCGCCTACCGGCCTGCCGACGCTCTTACCAAGGGACTGGTGCCGGACGAGGCGGCGATCAGGGCCGCCTTGCCCGGAGTTGTCGCTGCAATCGAAACCGATGACGACCGCAATGCTGCAGGCGGTCTGGTCTATAATGCAGGCAATGATTTCGACGATCCCCAACTCCAGCTTCAGGGTCTCGATTTGATGATTGCCAGTGGCAAGCCGGACTCGGCCAAGCTCGGCCAGTTCCACTTCACTGCCTTTCAGTTGCATCGCAATCTGGAAGACTATCCGGCGGCGCGGACTTCTCTGCAAAAGGCGATCGATTCCGATTATTCCTTCCAGGGCCGACTCGCGGATGGGACTGTCAGGACCTTTAACGCCAGCGACATGCGCATGATGCTGGCGGAATCGTATTTCGACGCGGAAGATTACAGTGGCGGTCTCAGCTACCTGAAGGATATCATCAATGCCCGTGAGGCTGCGGGCCAGCCAATCGATGAAAGCTGGATCCGCCGTGGTTTTGCCACCGCTTACAACAACGATTTGGCCCAGCAGGCGGCGGAGTTCGCCGAGATGTACCTTCTCAACTATCCGTCGCCCGATCGCTGGGGCGATGCGATCGCGGTGCAGCGTAACTTCGCCTCATATGACGATCCGGAACTGCTCGACCTCCTGCGTTTGGCCGACCGTACCGAAAGCTTGCGATCGGATCGTGACTACAACGACTATATCAATGCCGCCGACGCGCGCCGCCTGCCTTCCGAAGTGGGCCGGGTAATAGATGAAGGCATAGCTGGCGGGTTCATCAGTTCCGGCGATCCGTTCATTGCAGAAGCGAAGAGCATGGCCGCTGCGCAGACGAGCGGCTTGCGCCGGGACCTGCCGGCGCTTGAGCGTGACGCTCAAGGGGGCAATGCTAATCTGGCATCGAATGCTGGCGATGTTTACCTCAACTTCAACGAGCCGGCCAAAGCTGAAAAAATGTATCAACTCGCTCTAACCAAGCCGGGCGTTGATTCAGGCCGCGTTCTCACACGCCTGGGTATCGCCCAAATCGATCAGGGCAAGATGGCGGAAGCCAAGGCGACTTTCGAAAAGGTGCGGGGTGCGCGTCGACCGATTGCCCGCCTGTGGGGTCATTACGTGGATTCGCTTGCTCCGGCGGCAGAGGCGGCCCCGGCCGCACCGCCAGAGGAACCGGCGGCCGAATAAAGCAACCGGGATAAAATGCAAAAGGCACGAACCGAAGTTCGTGCCTTTTGCATTAGCGCAGGCGTTTGACCCAGACCTGCCCGTTGTCGCGTCGCTCATGGAGGAAGTTGGGAAGGGCTTCCACTAGGTCGATCAGTCGCGAATAGCCATAATTGCGTGTATCGAAACTGGAACGATTGCCGGCGCGTTGGCCGACTTCGGATAGTTTGGCGAAACCCTTTTCATCACGGCGGCTGGCATTATAGGCATCGATCAGCAGGTTCAGCAGTTCTTCGTCCAACGGTTCGTCGTTCTTGCCTGGCTTACGTTCTTCTTGCTCGGCGCGGATCAAGGCGTCGACATCGATAAAGCGTGTGCAAGCCTGACGAAATGCCTCGGGGGTCTTGGCGCTGCCAAAGCCGTAAACCGGATACCCGTCCTGCCGAATACGCATTGCCAATGGCATGAAGTCGCTGTCGGAACTCATGATCCCGAAACCATGAACGCGCCCGCGATACATCAGATCCATCGCGTCGATGGTCATTTTCATATCGGTCGCATTCTTGCCCTTGGTCATGTCGAACTGCTGTTGCGGTTCGATGCCATAGCGATGCATCTTGTCGACCCAGCCTTTCAGCGAGGTCTTGCGCCAATTGCCATAGGCGCGGCGGATGTTCACTTGCCCCAGTTCCGCAAGGACTGTCAGGACTGGATCGATGCCGTTGTGGCTTGCATTGTCGGAGTCGATCAGCAGGGCAATGTTGAGGTTATGGTTGTCGGACATGGCATGCTCCATGGAGCGCGCGCCATGCCAGCGCAAGTCACTCTACCGGGACGAATTCCCCGCTGTCCTTGTCAAGTTGGTGAAAAACGCCGTCGGCAATGGCGAAATAGCCACCGTGGAGTGTAAGCGACCCCTGCGCCTCTTTCTCTCGTACATAAGGAAATGTCCGCAAGTTCTCGAGACTGGTACGAATGGCTGCAAGTTCCATGGCTCGTTCTGCCTCGCGCCCCGTGGTCCCCATTTTTTCCGCGATCGGATCGCGTACTTCGTCCAGCAAGCTGATCCAATGCGCGATGTGGCCGCCATGTCCCGGCTCATTGCCGTAGAGGTCGCGTGTGAGCGCTGCCTTGCAGCCTCCGCACAAGCCATGCCCCATGACGACGATCTCGCGGACCTTCAGGAATTGCACGGCGAATTCGAGTGCGGCGGAAACGCCATGGAAGCCCGGACTGGTTTCAAACGGGGGAACCATCGCAGCCACATTGCGAACCACGAAAATCTCTCCTGGAGCGACATCGAATATTTGCGCCGGGTCCACTCGACTGTCCGAGCACGCGATTACCATGACTTGCGGGGCCTGGCCCTCTTTGAGCGTCTGCCAGCGCTCGTGTTGCGATTGCCATATACCGCTGCGGAAGCGACGATATCCATCGACAAGGTCCGAGAAGCTCTTCATGGGCCGCTCATGCCGTGTCGCGAAGGGGCTGGCAAGATAGGAGCGAGGGCACTAGATGGGCGCCATGAACGATCTGTCGTCAGTACCGCATCCGGACCGTCCGGACCGCCAGCGCAAGCCAGACTGGATCCGGGTGAAGGCCCCTGTCAGCAAGGGATATCAGGAGACGCGCAAGCTGATGCGCGATCTCAATCTCAATACGGTATGCGAGGAAGCGGCCTGTCCCAATATCGGGGAATGCTGGGACAGGAAACATGCCACGGTCATGATTCTTGGCGACGTCTGCACCCGGGCCTGTGCGTTCTGCAATGTGAAGACCGGAATGCCACGGATCGTCGATCCGATGGAACCGGAAAATGTTGCGATCGCTGCCGGCAAGATGGGCCTTGAGCATATCGTCATTACTTCGGTCGACCGCGATGACCTTCCGGATGGTGGGGCAGGTCAGTTCGTAAAGGTCATCAAGGCGCTACGGCGTGAAACCCCGAATACCACGATTGAAATCCTGACCCCCGATTTTCGTGGCAAGATGCGAGCGGCTGTCGAAGAGATTTGTGAAGCAGGACCGGATGTTTACAACCATAACCTCGAAACGGTGCCACGCCTGTACCCAACCATTCGCCCAGGTGCTCGCTACTATGCCTCGTTACGGCTGCTTGAAGAGGTCAAGCATCACGATCCGCTGATCTTCACCAAGTCGGGTATCATGCTCGGCCTTGGTGAACAGCGGCTCGAAGTTCATCAGGTAATGGATGACATGCGTAGCGCCGACGTCGACTTCATAACTATGGGGCAGTATCTTCAGCCGACACCAAAACATGCCAGGGTCGAGGACTTTGTGACGCCCAAGGCGTTTGCGGCTTTCGGGTCTATCGCCCGGGCGAAGGGATTCCTGCAAGTGGCTTCCAGCCCGTTGACCCGGTCCAGCTATCATGCCGGCGACGATTTCGCCGAGATGCGTGCAGCACGCGAAGCGAAGCTGGCCAAGCAGAGCACCTGATGCCGGGTATCCACGAGGTCCACGCACTGTCTTATACGGCGGAGCAGATGTTCGATCTCGTAGCCGATGTGGCTCGTTATCCCGAATTTCTACCCTGGATCGTGGCGACACGCGTACGGAGCAACAGCGAAACCGAGATGGTTGCGGACATGCTGGTCGGCTTCAAATCCATCCGGGAAAAGTTCACTTCGAAAGTGACCAAGGATCGCCCGAATGCGATTACGGTTCATTATCTGGATGGCCCATTGCGCGATCTCGATAATCGATGGATTTTCACTTCGCTGGGCCAGGGAGGTTGCGAACTGGATTTTTGCGTCGATTTCACGTTCAAGAACGTCATGTTCGAAGCGCTTGCCGGGCAGTATTTCGAACGTGCGTTTCGCAAGATGGTTGCGGCTTTCGAAACACGTGCCGAGGAGCTTTACGGTAGCAGTAACTCCAGCGCACAAAGTGTGGCCTGACGGCGGATTTCCGCGCGATCCTCGCTGTCGAAGCGCTTGAGTTCGCCTTCTTCCCGATCTCCTCCCTTGCGAAATGCCCGGGCGAACACAACCGTGCCTACCGGCTTGTGGACCGTACCGCCGCCGGGACCTGCAACGCCGCTTATCGCGACTGTGACATCGGCATTGCTGTTGGCCAATGCGCCCTGCGCCATCGCCCACACGCATGCGATGGAAACCGCACCGAAGGTTTCAATAATATCACTGGCCACGTCGAGGCTCTGCATCTTGGCCTCGTTGGAGTAGGTTACAAAGCCTCTGTCGAGTACTGCGGACGAACCCGGAATTTCGGTGAGGGCAGCGGCAACGAGACCTCCCGTGCAGCTTTCGGCTATCGCGATCTTGCGGCCAGCGGCCGCATTCTCCTCGACCACACGCTGTGCGAGATCGACGACGTCTTCGGGTAACAAACTTGCGCTCATTCGGTTTCGTAGGGGCAAATGTCCGGGTTTTTCACATCGGTCATCTCGAACATGAACGCTGCCAATCCACCGATATTCTCAGGGGGTAGGGGGGCAACAAGCTCTAGGCCCCGTTCGATATTGCCGCAGTCCTTCATCGGAATTACCTCCGTGATTTTCTGCATGACTATCGCGTCGAAAAATGGCCGAATGACACTTTCCGGGAGTGCATCGAGTATTTCCGCGAACCTGTCGTCAGTGCTATCGTCCTTGTCTTCTCCGGGAGTACGGCCGTGATGGGTGAACTGATTGATCAGGCGCAGCGTCCCCGGCCATGCAGCATCTTGTCGTTCGGTAAACGCAGCCACCATGTCGTCGCTTCCGGTAGCCAGAAAACCGGTCGGGGAAAGGCTGTCGCCACATTTCCCCTCGAATGATTCGATAAAAAGCGGGAAAGCATAGACAACCGCGTCATTGACATCCTGTTGTGCCACGCAATCTTGTGCAAAAGCGGCATGAGGAACGACCATAGCCATCAGGGCCGTCACCGTCCCCAGGTTCTTCAAGCTTCCGATCATTACGTTTCTATCCCTCATGTTCGACGGTCGCGATAGCCTGGGCGGCAATTCCTTCGCCACGGCCAGTAAGGCCCAGCCCTTCCGTGGTGGTTGCTTTCACGCTCACCTGGCTTGTGTCAACGCCCAGCAGTTCTGCGATTCTGAGGCGCATGGCGTCGCGATAAGGTCCGATCTTTGGAGCCTCGCATATGATAGTCAAATCTATGTTGCCGATCCTGTATCCGGCCTGACCGACCAGTTTTCCAGCATGCTTGAGAAAGCGATCCGATGATGCGTCCTTCCATTGCGAGTCGCTTGGAAGGAAATGCTGGCCTATGTCTCCCTGTGCGGTCGCTCCGAGCAAGGCATCGACTATGGCGTGTAATGCTACGTCGGCATCGCTGTGCCCGGCCAGGCCCTTGTCATGTTCGATCCGAATGCCGCCAAGCCAGAGCTCTCCACCCGTTACCAGTCGATGTACGTCGAAGCCGAGGCCGGTACGGGCAAGTGGAGCGGTCATCGAAAAATCCTCCGCAAAAGTCAGCTTCTTCAAACGCTCATCGCCTTCGACGAATGCGACACTGCCTCCTGCGGCTTGAAGAACCTGGGCATCGTCGCCTGCATCGAGTGCTCCGTGCCAGGCTGCATGAGCAGAGGCGATGGCCTGGGTACGGAATGCCTGCGGTGTCTGTACTCGTCGGATTGAATCCCGATCGACAGCACCGGTCATGAAGCCATCGGTATCTCTCGCCAGGCTATCGACAACCGGCAGGACCGGAATGGCTCCATCATGCTTGTCGAGAGCCAAAAGAAGGCGTGCAATGATATCGGCAGGGAGATCGGGGCGTGCCGCATCGTGAATCAGGATGGAGGGAGGGGCGTTGTCAGACAGTTCCTGCAATGCCTTGAAAACCGATTCCTGGCGCGTCGCTCCGCCTTTCACTAAATGAATGCCCTCGATCCCGGCGAGGGCATTGCCGGCTTCATCCGCATGGCCAGGCGGGATCGCGACGACGATCGGGGATGCGCCTGCTGCAGACAGCGCTTCCGTGGAATGGCGTATGACAGGCCGTCCCCGCCACATGGCGAACTGTTTGGGAATATCTTGTCCTGCGCGCGTGCCCTTCCCGGCTGCGACGACAATCGCCGCGAATGGAGGAAGGATAGCCTGCTTGTTCATGGTGACTGGGCTACCTGCTTGCGTGCTATGCTGCAATGCACTATGCGCTGCCCAAATTTTAGGCACGCCTGTGACAGATCCGCTTCCCACCCCTCCGCCTCTCAAGTCGATCAATATCGGCCCCATCGTCATCGACTGCCCGGTTCTTTTGGCCCCTATGACCGGTGTGACCGATATGCCCTTCCGCTCGCTTGTGCGCCGCTATGGTTCGGGCCTCAATGTGACCGAAATGATCGCCAGCCAAGCTGCTATCCGCGAGACACGGCAGTCGATTCAGAAAGCGGCCTGGGACAAGATCGAGGAACCGGTTTCCATGCAGCTCGTAGGGTGCGATCCGGAATCGATGGGCGAGGCTGCTAGGCTGAACGAGGATCGCGGAGCGGCGATTATCGATATCAATTTCGGCTGCCCGGTGCGCAAAGTCACCAACGGGATGGCCGGTTCGGCCTTGATGCGCGAGGTCCCGTTGGCGACCAGGCTGATGGAAGCGACAGTGAATGCGGTCGATGTACCGGTTACGGTCAAGATGCGGATGGGGTGGGATCATGCCAGCCTGAACGCGCCCGAACTGGCACGCATCGCCGAAGATCTGGGTGTCAAGATGCTCACCGTTCACGGGCGGACACGCAACCAGATGTACAAAGGCAGCGCGGACTGGAGCTTTATCCGCAAGGTCAAGGAGGCAGTTTCTATTCCGGTTATCGTCAATGGCGATATTTGCGGAATAGAAGATACCGCAAAGGCGCTTGAGCAGTCAGGTGCGGATGGTGTCATGATCGGACGTGGCGCGTATGGAAAACCCTGGCTGCTCGGCCAGGTAATGCATTGGTGGCGTACAGGAAAACGCCTGCCGAGCCCAAGCTTCGACGAGCAGTATGAAGTGTTGGTAGGGCATTATAACGGCATGCTGGCGCTCTATGGCCGCGATGTTGGAGTGAAGGTCGCCCGCAAGCATCTGGGTTGGTATACCAAGGGTATGCATGGTTCGGCGGAATTCCGGAACCGGGTCAATTTCATCGACGATGCCGAACAGGTACTGGGCGAGCTGGAGCGGTTCTACGAACCGTTCATGCGGCGCAGGGCAGCGTGAGTACTTCTATCGCGCGCCCCGACGCAGGCGCGCAAATTTCGGCGATGCTGTTTGCCGTGCTTTTACTCGATCCCGATGGCCGGGTTGCGCAAGTAAATCAGGCAATGGAAGATATTTCAGGGCGTAGCGAAGGTAAATTACTTGGAGAGCGGCTCGATGCCCTGGTCAAATCCGATGACGCCCGGATTTCCGAATTGCTGATGGGAGCCGATAACAAGCTGGTCGCACGTGCCGCGCCGATCCGGTTGTGCGATAAGGCGATGGTCGCCAACATTACCGCTTCTCCGTTGCTCAATCATTCCGGATGGCGGATCGTGACAGTGTCCGATATCGGGCAGGGCGACGCGAATGAAGACGGGCAACTGCGTGCGCCGGCAGTCCTGGCACATGAAATCAAGAACCCGCTGTCTGCGATCCGCGGGGCCGGCCAGCTGCTTGCCAAGAAGCTCGACAAGAACGACCGTTCGCTTACGCGTATGATAACGCGTGAGGTGGATCGCATCGCCCGGCTGATCGACCGTATGCAGGCGCTCGGGAGGGAGCGGCCGGAACCGGTCGAGCCAATAAACGTGCATGAAGCCATCCGCGCGGCAATTGCCACGATCCGGGCCGGAACCGCCGACGGAGTCGAGCTGGTGGAGGAGTTCGACCCTTCCCTGCCGCCGGTTATCGCCAATCGCGACACGCTCGGGCAAGTGCTGATCAACCTACTGGCAAACGCCTGTGAAGCGTGCGCGGGCAACACAGAGCCACGGGTCGGTGTGCGCACCCGCTTTGTCGGTGGTACAAGCTTTTCGAAATCGCGTTCCGGCAAGGCTGTCCGTCTGCCCGTGGAAGTTTCGGTCAGCGATAATGGGCCAGGAGTGTCGCCCGAGCTGCGGGAGCACCTTTTCAAACCTTTCGCTACATCGAAGCAGAACGGTCAGGGGTTGGGCCTGGCGCTGGTACGCAAACTGCTTGACGACATGGGTGGATGTGTAAGCTACGAACGCGACGAGGCCGGGGAACTCACCTATTTTCATGTCAGCCTGCCCGTGGCGGAGGCGCTGTGATGCGCGGGAACGTCCTTCTGGTCGAAGACGACTCCGGTATCGTTACAGTCGTGAAGGCGGCACTGGAGGAGGAAGGTCTGTCGGTAACCGATTGCGACAGTCTAGCTGCACGCGACAGGCTGCTCGCCGACAAGGCATTCGATGTGGTTCTGACCGATGTAGTTCTGACCGATGGGGATGGGATTGAAGGGTTGGATACCATTCGTTCCGAAAATCCCGACATGCCGATCATAATCCTTTCGGCCCAGAACACCCTCGATACGGCAGTAAGGGCGTCCGAAACCGGTGCGTTTGAATATTTTCCCAAGCCGTTCGATTTGGATGAGCTGGTCCGGGCGGTCGGGCAGGCACTCGGGTCGCGTGGCGGTTCGGATCCAATGGAAGCCGCCTCGACGGAAGGACTGCCCCTGGTCGGGCGTAGCAAGGCAATGCAATCGGTTTACCGGATGATTACGCGCGTACTGCGCAACGATCTGACAGTCCTGGTGTTGGGGGAATCGGGTACGGGCAAGGAGCTTGTGGCCGAGGCAATCCACGAACTTGGTCAGCGCAAGAGCGGGCCTTTCGTTGCAGTGAATGCCGCGGCCATCCCGGGCGAACTGATTGAAAGCGAATTGTTCGGTCATGAAAAGGGCGCGTTTACCGGAGCTATTGCACAGGCCATCGGCAAGTTCGAACAGGCCAATGGCGGGACTCTGTTCCTCGATGAAATCGGCGACATGCCGGCCGATGCCCAGACTCGCCTGCTGCGCGCTCTCCAATCGGGACGGATCCGCCGTATCGGCGGGCGGCAAGACATTTCCGTTGATGTCAGGATTATCGCTGCAACCAATCGCGATCTGCGTCCGATGATTGCGAGTGGAAGGTTCCGCGAGGATTTGTTTTACCGACTCAATGTTGTCCCGATCGAATTGCCTCCCTTGCGCGAACGCAAGGACGATATTGAAGCATTGGCGAACCACTTCCTCGCTCTTGCGGCAGAAGAAGGCCTCCCGTCACGGCAGTTGGACTCAAAAGCGCTCGCGCTGCTCAAACGGCAGGAATGGCCGGGGAATGTTCGCGAACTGCGCAATTCGGTGTTTCGACTGGCTCTTCTCGCGCGTGACGATGTGATCGATGCACAGGCGGTTGCCGAACTCGCGGAACAGGCGATCCCGGCATCCGCGAGCGGGGGTAGCAGCGATTTCGAGCAGGTTTTGGAGGGATGGCTTGCAAAAACTGAGCCTGAACCCGGCACACTCTATCGGCGTGCTTTGTCGGCTTTCGAAAAGCCGCTTTTTCGCATGGCATTGGCTTGCACTGGCGGTAATCAACTGCGTGCCGCGAGACTTCTGGGTATCAATCGCAACACTCTCAGGAAACGCTTGGCCGAACTCGAAATCGATCCTGAAGACTTTATTCTAAAGGAATGATCCTGCTTCCGGCCGATACGATTTGGCGAAAATCTTCTTGCTTCTTTGCAACACAACCGTTGTAATGGTGCAACTGTGGCCGGTTCGACACAAAATATGGTGCGGAGGGCACCGCGCTGGTGGCGCCGTTTCGTCGTTGCATCGCGGCGAGCCAACTTCTTCCTGATTCTGGAAGTAGCCGCTGTCATCGCATTCCTTGCAATGGTTGCGAGCACATATCTGGCATTCACTACCGCGCCGCCCGACGGCCAATTGCTTCCGTCAACGCAAGTTGCCGTCCTGCTCCTCGGCACGCTTGTACCGGCAATGGGATTGTTGGTCCTTCTCGGCAGGCGGCTTGCGATCAGGAGGGCGGCAGGCAGTACGGCCCGCCTGCATGTGCGACTGGTTTTCTTCTTTTCGATGGTGGCCGCAGTCCCCACGCTGCTGGTCGCTGCCTTTGCCGCTTTCCTGTTCCAGTCGGGGGTTGATTTCTGGTTTTCCGACAATTCGCGCGGCCTGATGCGCGACACCAGGGCAATTGCCGAAAGCTATTATGACCAGAACCAGTTGGAAGTGCGAGACGAGTCGATCGCGATGGCGGGCGATTTGCGCTTCTACTTCCAGAACAGTTCCGACTTGGTGTTCACGGATGGCAAGTTCGTCGAATTCGTAAGCTACCAGATGCAAGCTCGCGAAATCAACGAATCAGCCATTCTACAAGCGGTCGATGACGGTTCGCTAAGGACGGTCGCGACATACGATCTGACCGAAGGGAGTGATCCTGGGGAATTTGGAACGGCGTCGCTTGGCAGTCTTGGGGGTGGCGAAAATGCCGTTGTGAAAGCCGATGGCATGCGGATC
>JANQPE010000055.1 GCA_028289565.1 Parerythrobacter sp. | reverse complement strand
TGCGAGCGATCTTCGGGCCGTGCGTAATCGTAACGGAAATAATTGATCATCTCCTCGGTGCGCACGGCATCGCGCGGTGGTATCTGCCCCTGCGTCAGGAACCGGCGAGCATTGGCATAAGCGCCGGTGTCGACATCGACCGAGAAAGTGGAAACCGGCTCGGCTGCGGCGAGCTTGACTGGCGAGATTTCGTTCTCGTCGTATTGCTCGCGGCCCGGATCGGTCGGGAGCAGGATGGGCGGGACGTAGCGGTAACCGGACACGTCGCTTTCGGCAGGCCTGGCCGATACGGTCTGGTCTGCGCTTCTCCCATCAATCCGCGCCCCTGAAACCATGATCGGGGCCGAAGCGTAGGATGCGGGAGGCGGGGGAGGAGGGGGAGGCGGAGGTGGTGGCGGCGCGCTTGCGCTCGAATCATCGGCCTTCGATCCGGTTACGACGATCCTGTCGCTATCCTGCTGCGCGGCGCATCCGGCCATCAGCAGGGCAATCGACATGGCGGTGGCAAGTTTCACGAAATGCATCGGCAGTCCTCCCCGGATTTCGTCCGCCGGAAACATCGCCTGTTGCCGTGAACCGTGACTGAACGGGGTCGTCAGTGGGCAAAAGTCAGGTTTCGGTCGTCCTGTCCCCGCCGATATTCTTGCGGAACAACACCCGGTCCTCAGGACCGAATCCGCGATGCCAGATCACCCAGCCATATGTGCCGAGGATCAGCGGGATACCGATAATCAATTCCGCCCATTCGGGCATGAGCGTGGCGAGATAGCCGACCAAGATGGCAGGAGCGGCGGCCCAGACCAGCGCCCAGCGCCAATTGTTCACCCGATGGCCGAGGATATGCGAAAGCAGCCAGGCCTTGACCAGTGAGGCCGCGCCCAGCGCCAGCATCAGCGCCAGTGCCGCGCCTGCTGCCTTGAACGGTTCGCCATAGCCCATCTTTTCGACCAGCATGATCGCGCCCACGGTCAGCACGGCCTGCAGGGCGATGGTCCCGAGCGAGATGGCGAGATTGCGCTTGCGCGCGACATAGACCAGCGCGGCTTCGGACACGACAGCGGTGGCCGCGACCACCTCCGCCGCAAGCAGGAAGGCCAACGCCCCCGTACCGCCGACGAAATTCGGGCCGACCAGGCCCATCACCGCTTCGCCCGGCACGCCCAGTGCAAGCGCGATCCCGGCCTGTGCCGCAACGATCCAGAAGCCGACCTGTGCGACCTGCCTTGCGATTGCTCCGTAATTCTTGTCCTTGAGATTGCGGGTGATGACGGGGCCGAGGATCGGTTCGAAGCTGGTCTTGAGTTTCTGCGGCAGGCTCGCGACCTGCTGCGCCACGTAATAGATACCAACGGCAGCGGGTGCGGCGAAGAATCCGAGGATGAAGATATCGAGCCGCCGCGTGCCCCACTCGATCGCATCGGCGGTTGCCAGCGGCAGGGCTTTCGCTGTCATCTTGCCCATATGGATCGGGTGCGGTTTCCAATGGTGCGGTAGGCCATATGTCCTGAGGAACGGCCACGATGCGGCAAGAAGGCCGGCATAGATCGAAGCGATATAGGCCAGTGCCAGACCGCTTTCGCGCAACGGTACGACATAGAAGAATACGCCTGCCATGATCGAAATCGTCCACGGCTCGACGATCGCCCGGGCGCGCACGGTGGTTGCGATATCGTAACGATAAGCCTGGGCTGCGAGCAGTATCTCGGTCAATGCATAGGCGGGGATGGCAATGACCAGCAGCTTGTCGAGAAAGGCATATTCCCCACTGGGGAACATCGGGGTCGGGAAGAACCACAGAATTGCCGCCGCAACGCCCGAGAACAGCAGCGCCAGCAGCATTCCATCGAACACCAGATTGGCCGGGTGGATATCCTCGCCTTCGGTCAGACGTTGCGCCAGCCCGCGTTTTTCACCCATCGAACAGACCAGCGCAATCAGCTCGACCACGACCAGAGCCGAGGCAAACCGGCCGAGTGCATCCGCGCCGTAAAGTCGCCCGGCGATAAACAGGAAAGGCAGGCGTGCGGCAAGACGCAGGAGAAAACCGAAAAAGTTGGTCCGCCCGCCCTTGGCGAGCGCAGCCATATCGCCCTTCGGTGCATCCTGTGCGGGCGTATCGCTCACGCAGGCAGCTCCTGTTCGGAACGAAGTGGGCGAGCCAGCAATTCGGTCACGATATCATGCGCGGGGGCTCCGTCGAGCAGGCGGCTGACCCCGTCGACGATTGGCATTGCGACGCCATGGCGTGCGGCGAGTCCGGCCAGGACGGGCGCGGTATGCGCACCTTCGGCTACTGTCCGCCGATCGGCCATCAGAACTTCGGCGGACTGCCCTTCGCCAAGCGCCTTGCCGAGCGAGAAGTTGCGGCTCGAGGTGGAGGAGCAGGTCAGCACGAGATCGCCCAATCCGCACAATCCGGCCAGCGTTTCGGCGCGTGCGCCCAGCGCTTCACCGAAACGCAGCATCTCGGCATAGCCGCGAGCGATCAGCGCGGCGCGGGCATTCTGGCCAAGGTCCAGCCCGTCGACGACGCCGCAGGCGATGGCGAGGACGTTTTTTACCGCGCCACCGATCTCCGCACCGACGACATCGTTGGAATAATACGGTCGGAAGGATGGTCGCGCGATAACCGGTGCCAGCCGTTCCCATTGCGTCTTGCCGCCGCTGCAGGCGAGGGTCACGGCAGTGGGAAGACCAGCGGCGACTTCATGCGCGAAAGTCGGGCCGGAAAGGACCGCTATGTCGCTGCCCGGCATGGCTTCGGCGGCGACATGATTCATCAACCGCCCGGTGCCGGCTTCGATACCCTTGCTGCAAAGGACCAGGTCGCGCGGAGGATTTTCCATTCCACTCAGCACTTTACCAAGATGCTGCGCGGGCGTTACGGCGAGCACGGTTTCGCAGGCGGACAGCCCGGCCATGTTGCCGGTTGCACGAATGGTCCGGGCGAGTGCGGCAGAGGGCAGATAGGGGCTGTTGGTGTGCTCGCGATTGATCTCTTCGACCAGATCGCTCTCTAGCACCCACAGCACGATGTCGCGCCCGTCCGAGGCGAGCATCTGGGCCAGCGCGGTTCCCCATGCGCCAGCACCGATCACACCGACAGCTTGCTTGTCGCTCATATCCAGTGTCTCATGTTCGGGACCTCATGCCTTGTATCCCGCGCCGCGCACCGGTTCCGCCTCTGGATCGAGCGGCCAGCGAGGCCGTGCGGCGATATCGAGTGGGTCGGCGTGGAAATCCGTGGATTCGAGTCGTTCGCAGCCGGCCCAGGCGATCATCGCCGCATTGTCCGTGCACAGCGACAACGGGGGTGCGACAAAGCGCATATTCCGCTCACTGGCGAGATGTTCGAGTGCCTGACGAATTGCCTGGTTGGCGGCGACACCCCCGGCGGCGACCAGGGCAGGCACCGGTTCGATGGTGTCCAGAGCAATCCTCAGCCGGTCGATCACGCAATCCTCCGCCGCTTGCTGGAAGCTCGCCGCGATATCCGGATCTTGATAGCGTCCACTTTCCTTCGCTCGCAACACGGCGCTTTTCAGGCCGGCGAAGGAGAAATGCGGTTCGCCGCTGCCGACCAGCGGACGCGGTAGCGGAACGGCTTTCGCATTGCCTTCGCGGGCGAGTCTTTCCACCGTCGGGCCGCCAGGATAGCCGAGGCCGAGGATTTTCGCGGTCTTGTCGAACGCCTCTCCCAATGCATCGTCGATCGTCGTGGCAAGGCGTCGATATTGTCCGACGCCGTCCACGCGCAGAATTTGGCAATGACCGCCGGAAACGAGCAGCAGTGCATAAGGAAAGCCCAATTCCGGGTCAGCCAGCCGCGGCGACAGTGCGTGCCCTTCGAGGTGGTTGATCGCGATCAGCGGGACGTTGCTTGCCATCGCCAACGCCTTGGCGCTGACCAGTCCGACCATTACCCCGCCGATCAGGCCCGGGCCCGCGGTCGCCGCAACGGCGTCCAGATCGTGTAATTCCAGTGCTCCATCGGCCATCACGGCCTCAATCATGGGAACAAGCTTTTCCGCATGCGCTCGGGCTGCGATCTCGGGTACCACGCCGCCATAGGGCGCGTGCGCTTCATCCTGCGAGGCGATTCGCTGGGCCACGATCCGTCGGTCGGTCGTGACCAGAGCGGCAGCCGTCTCGTCGCAGCTCGATTCTATGCCAAGAACGATCCCCATCGCGCTTCCCCTGAACAAATTGGGCGGCTAGGGCAAGCGGCGCTCCATGATCGATACGCCAAGACTTCGCCTCGGAACCCGTCAGTCGCCGCTTGCCATGATCCAGGCGCAGGAGGCGCGTTCGCGCCTGTGCGCGGCGCATGGATGGAGCGAGGACGAGATCGAACTGGTTTCCGTGCGTGCTGCCGGCGACAAGGTGCAGGACCGTCCCCTGGCCGAACTCGGAGGCAAGGCCTTGTGGACCAAGGAACTCGACCGGTGGCTTGTCGAGGGGCGGATCGACGCGGCGGTGCATTCGATGAAGGATGTCGAGACGATCCGGCCTCGAAGTATCGCAATCGGTGCCATACTGCCGCGTGCCGACATACGCGACGTATTGGTGGGGGCCGGGAGCATAGCGGATATTCCTCGCGGTGCCATCATCGGTACCACCGCTCCCCGTCGTGCCGCGCAATTGCTGCATCACCGCCCCGACTGCAAGGTGGTGACGTTTCGCGGCAATGTCGCCACCCGGCTGGCCAGATTGGCGGCGGGTGAGGTGGATGCCACTTTCCTCGCGGCGGCCGGGCTGGAGCGTCTCGGCGAGACGGGCACGGGTACCCCGCTTGCCGCCGGAGAATGGTTGCCTGCCCCCGCGCAAGGCGCGATCGGGATCGAATACCGTTCCGGCACCGATGAAATGCAGGCGTTGCTGGCGGCGATCGACGATCCACCTTCAAGTACGACGATCAAGGCAGAGCGCGCCTTGCTCGCAGGGCTTGGAGGGACGTGCCACAGCCCGGTAGCGGCCCTGTCATTGGTTTCGGAGAACGAAATTACCTTGCGCGCTGCATTGTTCAGTCCGGATGGAATCGAGCGGGTTGATGGCGAAGCGGCTCTGGCCATGGGAAAGATCGATGCGGTGGCCGATCTGGCCAGCGACCTGCTCGAACGTGCGACACCGGGTATCCTGCCCCATTTTCACGGTCCCCGATGAATCTGCCGATTATTGCGATACGGCCCGAGCCGGGACTGTCCGAAACGCTTGCCGCTGCTCGCGAACGCGGCCTGGAGGTTTTTGGTTCCGCGCTGTTCGAGATTCGTCCCGTCGACTGGAATACGCCACCGGATGACAGCTTCGATGGTTTGCTGTTCGGCAGCGCGAACGCGATCCGGCATGGCGGGCATGCGATCGAACGCTGGCGTGGGCGTGATGCCTATGTGGTGGGCGAGAAGACCGCCCGTGTCGCCAGAAACGCCGGCTTCCATATCGCCCATGCCGGCTCGGGGGGGCTTCAATCGTTGCTCGACCAGATGGCCGGTCTTCCACACGACGACACGCAAGGCTTCAAGCTTCTGCGTCTGGCTGGAGAGAAGCATGTACCGCTGATCCCTCCTCGCGGGACTACCATCCAGGTCCGTGTGGTCTACCGCACTGTCCCGCTGCCCATGTCGGAGAGCCTTGCCGAAAGGTTGCGTAAGAGCGGTACTATCATGCTCCATTCAGGCGAAGCGGCGTACCATTTCGCCAGTGAATGCGACCGGATGGGCGTTGCACGGGGGAAATTGCGGCTTGCCGCGCTTGCTCCGCGTATTGCTGAAATGGCCGGAACGGGCTGGGAGCAGGTTGTATCGGTGCCTGTTCCGCAAGAAGATGCATTGCTGGCCTTGGCACGCGATATATGCCAATGATCGATGCGAGGACGACGTCAAAACATGGCGCGAGTGGGTCATAGAACGGAATTTATGGACTCTTTTTCGAGCCAACGCCGCACGCGCGGCTCCCTTAAGCCGGTACTGATTGCTGTCGGCGCCGCGTTCCTGCTCGGCGCATCGGTGGTCGGTTATTTCAGTTGGCGCGGCCAGCTCGATTTCACTCCGGTCGGGCAGGCGAATACCGGAGATGCGCCCGAAGCGGGAGAAGACACACTCGCGGCCAATCTTGTATCGCCTCAACCCAGTCCTTCTCCAACATCTTCCGAGGCGGCGGAAGAGGCCGCCGAGCTGGTCGAGGAAGTGGCCGAACAACAAGGCGGGCTCGATCAACGGCTTGCCGCGGCGGAACAGCGGCTGGCCCGGCTCGACCTGCAGGCGCAAGCCGCGGCCGGTAATGCCGCCAGGGCGGAAGGCTTGCTGATCGCTTTTGCCACGCGGCGGGCAATCGAGCGTGGGGCCGAATTGGGTTATCTTGCCGACCAGCTCCGCCTGCGTTTCGGCGATGCCTTGCCCAATGCGGTCGAGGCTGTGATCTCCTTCTCGCGTGAGCCCGTGACGCTTGATGTATTGGTCGCGCAGCTCGAAGGGCTGACACCGAGCCTTGTCGAACCGGAACAGGAAACGGTCTGGGCACGCTTCCAGCGCGAGATGGGTGAATTGTTCGTTATTCGCCACGAAACCACTCCCTCTCCCGAGGGCGGGGCTCGTTTGGAGCGGGCGCGGTTCTTCCTTGAAAGCGGGCGGGTGGCGCGCGCGATCGAGGAAGTGCGCCAGCTCCCGGGTGCCAACAATGCCGAAGGCTGGATCGCTTCTGCTGAACGTTATGCCGAAGCGCATCGGGCGCTCGACTTGATCGAAACATCCGCAGTACTCGAACCGCGCCGGTTGCGCGATGGTTTCGGCAACCGGATCGAACAGCCCAGCCCGGTCGGCGAGAGCGAGCAGAATTAAGCCCTCAAGAGTTCCGGCAAGTCTCCGATGATACCGCGTGCTTCATCCATGAACCAGCGCTTCAGTAGCGGCATCCGCTGTATCCCACCCATGCCCAGGCGCCGGACTGCGGAGGCGGTACGGCTCGGAATGCCGAACAGCCGGGTCAGCCCGTCGGTTGCCAGGGCGACCATGAAAGAATCGAGTCCACGCCAGTTTTCGTAACGTGCGAGCAATTGCGCATCGCCCGGTTCCAACCCGAGCCGCATGCCGTCAGTCACCACATCGACCAACGCCCCGACATCGCGCAGGCCAAGATTCAGGCCCTGTCCGGCGATAGGGTGAATTCCATGCGCGGCATCACCGACCAGGGCCAGCCGGTTTGCGATAATCTTGGCGGTATGGTGAAAGCCGAGCGGGAAGGAAGCGCGTGGGGCAACCGAATGGATCGTGCCGAAAAGGTCGCCCATGCGTTTGTCCACTTCGGCCAGAAAAGCGCGATCCGACAATTTCAAGGTTCCGGCCGCATCCTTTTCGTCAACCGTCCAGACCAAGGCGCTGCGATGGCTGCCATTCTCTCCGTCGAGCATTGGCAGCAATGCGAACGGCCCGGCGGGGTAGAAGATTTCCCACGCGATATTGTCGTGCGGTTTCTCATGCTCCAGCCCGGCAATGATAGCGCGGTGATTGTACTGCCACCTGGCGACTGCGATCCCGGCTTCGTCGCGGGTCGGCGAACTCCGCCCTTCGGCTCCGACCATCAGGCTGGCATGCAGTTCCTTCCCGTCATGTAGCGTCGCGGACACACCGTGTTCGCCGCGATGCCGTGCAATAATTTCCGATTTCACATGCCATGCGATCAACGGCTCCTCAGCCGCGGCTTCGAACAATGTAACCCTGAGCGCCCGGTTGGCGAACATCCGCCCAAGCGAACCCTCGTGCGGTTCGGGCGTGAAATCGATCCGGCCGGGTTTCATCTGGTCGGTCACGGCAATGGAGGAAATCGGGCAGGCATGTGGCTTCAGCGTTTCCCCCAATCCGATATTGCGGAACAGATTCCAGCTAGCCGTGGAGATCGCGGAAGCGCGCCCGTCGAAGCCTTCGGCGGTAAGCTCGGCAGGATCCGCGCGATCGACGACATGGCTGGAAATACCCTTCTTGGCTGCCGCCAAGGCAAGCGTCATGCCGACGAGACCGCTGCCAAGGATCAACAAGTCGCGCTTTTCGTCCATCATCGCCCTCATTGCGGGTTTGCGCGAGGCGTCCTAGAGGGCGCGACGTGATCGAGGCAAGGCCCATTCGGACCCTGTGGCGCGCTTTCGCGCTGGTACTGGTCGTCCTCGCCGCTTTCATTGCGGCAGGCGCGCGCGCGCAGGAAAACAATATCGCGGCGGAACTGGTCGCCGATGGACCGGCAGTACCGGGCGAGGAATGGACGATCGCGATCCGTTTCATGCCGAAATCCGACGAATGGCATGGCTATTGGGAAAATCCCGGTGACGCCGGATACGGGATGCAGCTCGACTGGCAACTGCCTCAGGGCTGGGAGGCAGGCAAGCCGCGTTACCCCGTTCCGCAAAGATTGCTCATCTCGGGCCTGATGAACCATGTTTACGAGGGCCGCTATGCCGTCCTCGTGCCGATCCGGGTGCCCGAAGGCGCTGTCGTGGCGAATCTCGCGCCGATTTCGGTCGATGCGCAATGGCTGGCCTGTACGGATGAGATATGCGTGCCCGAGGAGGCGCGCTTGACGCTGCCTGTGACGATGGCTGCTACGAGGCAATCCGATGCGCGCTTCGATGGCTGGAGGGCAGCGATCCCTCCCATGTTGGACAGTGAGGGGACGTTTGAAGTCGCCAGAGAACGTCTGCGGATCGGCATTCCCTTGCCTGCCGCGCTCGATATCGGTGTGCCGCATGTGTTCGTGGCTGCCCGCGAACTCGGAGACGGGTTTCAGCCGGCATATGCGGCAGGACAGACATTCATCCGGGAAGGGGATTTGCTGGTTGCCGAGATTCCGTTGACGCAGATCGTGCTGCCGCCTGACACCGAGTTCGAATTCGTTCCACGTCCCGATTCACTATCGGGGATTATCACTCTGGGCGAGGACGATGGGGTGCGCTTTGTCGCACAAGCCGGAGATGTCCCGCTTGAAGGCGCGGCACCTCTGCGGAGCACCTCCCCGCCATCGCTCTGGACGCTTGCGATCGGGGCCCTGCTGGGTGGGCTGGCGCTCAATATCCTTCCCTGCGTATTCCCGATTCTCAGTCTCAAGGCGCTCAGTCTCGCGCGCGCAGGCGGTGATGAAGCCATGGCAAGACGGGAAGGTATCGCCTATGCGGCAGGGGCAGTCCTGGCCTGTGTTGCTTTGGGCGGCGCCTTGTTGCTGTTGCGTTCGGCGGGCGAGAATATCGGTTGGGCGTTCCAGTTGCAGGAACCTGCCGTAGTGGTCCTGCTGCTCGTGCTGGCCGTAGCCATTACGGCCAATCTGGCCGGGTTGTTCGCGTTGCCTTCGCTGTCCATAACCCGTAGTGGCGAGCCGACCAGCGCGTTCGCCACCGGATTGCTCGCGGCTTTTGTCGCCACGCCGTGCACGGGGCCGTTTATGGCTGCCGCGCTGGGAGCGGCACTGATCCTGCCGCCTGTACAGGCGCTGGTGCTGTTCGGGATGCTCGGACTCGGGCTGGCATTGCCCTTCCTTGCGATCGGCTTCATTCCTGTCCTGCGTGGCCTGTTGCCGCAACCGGGTGCGTGGATGGAGCGTTTCCGCAAGGCGATGGCGATCCCGATGGGGTTGACGGCGCTTGCCCTGGTCTGGCTCGTTGCGCGGCTCGGTGGGCAGGGTTTCGCCCTAATGGCGATGGTTGTGACCGGCGGGCTTCTGATCGCGCTGACTGTAGCCGGCCGGCTACAGCAGCGCGGCAAGCCGGCCTGGCCTGCCTCTGCCCTGATTGCGGCCCCGTTTCTGGTATTTGCGGGTTTTGCCTTGCCTGCGAGCTATTCCGATCGCGTTGCCGTCACAGTCGAGAGCCTGCTCGACCCTGCGCGGTTTTCCGAAACGGCCCTGGCCGAAGCACGCGCTTCGGGCCGTCCGGTCTTCGTCTGGTTCACTGCCGACTGGTGCGTTACCTGCAAAGTCAATGAGCGTGTTGCCATCGAGCGCGAAGAAACGCGCATGGCATTCGAAGAGGCAGGCGTCGTTGTTCTGCGCGGTGACTGGACCCGCCGGGATGAAGCAATCACCGGTTTCCTGACCCGGCAAGGAGCGGCCGGCGTACCGCTTTACCTGTGGTACGAGCCAGGTGGGGCTGCCGAGCAACTGCCGCAGATTCTGACATCTGACGCACTGGTCACTCTGGCAAGGCGTTCCCGCGACACTGGGCAATAAGCTGGCTGGGCCGCTGGCTCGGATTGAGTGTGACAGTGCCGGCGCCGGGGAGGGTGGCTTCGACAGAGCGTGGGCCGGTCAGTACCTCCCAAGTATCACCCCGGGCTTCCCGGCTTCCCTGCCACAACCACGCGCTGCCGTTCCAGGCTGCATCCACCGGGATGCGCGCGACATGACCGTTGCCGACCAAGGCCATGAGCGCCTTGGCACGCGGGTCCGCAGGGGCGAAACGCGTTAGCTGCAGCAAAGGCTCCTTACCGCTGCTTTCGCAGGCAAGAGCCAGCAAGGGGGTCGAACCCGGTATTCCGTACAGGATGCGCCCGGTCCGGTCGCTTTCGGCCCAGATTGCGCCTTCGGTTTCGGGCGAGGGTAGCGGTTCACTGGCGAAAGATCCGGCTTGCGTCAGGTCGACCCGCTTCAGATACTCGTCCGATGCCGGCGGCTTGCACGCGGCAAGCGACAGCGCTGCCCATGCAAGTATCGCGGATCGGCTGGATATGATGCGCGCCATCGTCCTAACCTAGCTGTATACGATAGCCTTGGGCAATCCTTCGGCTACGCTTTACCTATTACAACGTTACCGGAAACGGCTTCGTATCGTGCATGAGCACCCAAGCGACAGAGGCGGGACATGAGGCAGGCCAATCAACCAGCTCTCATGACCGACAAATGCCAGAAGCCCCGCTTCTGAAACGCTATTCGTCGAGGAGATAGCGTTTCAGGAAGAGCGCCTGCGCCCCGCTGCTGAGATAGCGGGCTTCATCGCTGCGCAGGCTGTGCCCGTCTCGAGTGGAAAGCAGGTACCAGACCGGCCCTCCGTTCGCGCGAACCGCATCGCGGATATAGGCAGCTTGCGCGGCAGGAACGCGCGGATCGTTGGCGCCCTGCACGATCAGCAACGGCGCGGTGATCTTGTCGGCATTGGCCAGTGGGGAAATTCGCGCGAAGAAGGCAGCCATTTCGGGGTCGCGTTCATCGCCATATTCGCGGCGACGGTTGTTGACTCGGTTACGTTCGGTGCTTTCCAGGAAAGTCTTGAAATCGCTGATGCCGACCCGTGCGATGCCGCCGCGCAGACGGTCGGAGTAATGCGTGAGCGAGGCCAGCGAGACATACCCGCCATATGATCCGCCAACGATAACGACGCGGTTGCTGTCGAGCCGGGGTTGCGTTTCGATCCAGTCGAGCAAGGCGCCGATATCCCTGATCGAATCCTCGCGCTTCATCCCGTTATCGAGCGCTTCGAATTGGTGGCCATAACCGGATGAACCGCGAATGTTCGGCTCGACCACGGCGATCCCCATTTCGGTGACGTAGTAGTGTACGGTACGATTGAAATCCGGGCGATGCTGCGATGCCGGGCCGCCATGGGCATTGATCATGACCGGCACCTTGGCCCCCGGCTTCAAGTCGGGCGGCATGTAGAGCAGGGCGGGGATTTCGCGTGGTTTCCCGTCGACCATGTCGAAGGTGGGGTAGCGGATCAGTTTCGGCAGCAGTTCAACCTCGCGCGAATTGCTGAAACCTCCGGACCATGCGCGCAGCCTGTCTTTCTCAAGATCGTAGACGGCCGTGCGCGACGGTGATGCCGGCTGGGTCAGGGTCATGATCAGCCGACGATTGTCAGGGCTGAACGCGGCGTTGCCAATGACACCGGGCGAGCGTTTGGGGGCGGTATCCAGTTTCCGCAGTGCGACGGCATCCAGTATGATGACCCGGTTGAGTCCCTCCCAGTTGACGAGGAGAGCCAGCTTGGTGCGATCCGGTGACAGGACGGCTGCATCCACATCGCGTTTCAGGCCGGAGCTGATGTCCACCATACGGCCGGTCTCGAGATCGAGCCGGTACAGCGCGCTGTAGTCCGACAGGCCACCTGTGATGAAGAAGACCTTTTTCCCGTCGGCGGCGAACCGGGCGTTGGAGATCGAACCGGGCGATTGTATCAGGATACGCCGTTCACCCGTTCCGGCATCGATAGTGATCAACTCATTGGATTCGTCGTTCTGGGTGGTCGCGAGGATGAACGCGCCGTCCCGGGACCAGTCGCCAATCCGCATCGTATCGTTGAATACAGCGATGGATTTCGGCTTCTCCTCGCTGCATAAATCCTTGGTCATGATATGCCATTTGCCGCTTCCCTGCGGGGAGCTTGCATAGGTGAGCTGCGACCTGTCGCCGGAGAGGGTGAGCGAAACACGCCGGGCCTTGCCTTCGGTCAGCCTGATCCGGTCCCTGGCTTGCGGTATTGTCAGGTAGATACGGTTATATTCGTCACCGTTGCTGTCCCGCTGTGTCAGGAATCCTTCCTTGCCGCACACATTGGCGACGGTTGCGCCGTTGAGCGACCATGGACGGTCGAGGACCAGTTCCGCCCCACGCACGCCTCCGTTATAGCGGTAGATATCGCCATTGCGATTGAAATAGGCGTCCTCGCCGTCGAGCGAATAACCGAAAAAGCGATAGGTGTTGGTGGTCGGCAGATGGGCACGGACCTTGCGCCCCTCGCTCGCCGCGTTGCGGGGGACATTTTCGAGCAGTACGCCGTCCGATTCCCACTTGTCGACTGACAGATCTTCCTGCGCGCCAGTTGCCGCTGGCAGGCTGAACGCCATCAAGCCTGCAATGACAGTGAATGCCATCCGTTCGGTGGCGATGCCGCGATTTCGTTTCTTCACCCGACTCATTCTTCCCTTCAGCCATGCGAGTATCACATCCGATCCGCGGAAGATTAGCGGTGGCATGTGGGTTGCCACCAACAAAACTATCGCATGTTTCGATGCAGAAATTGCAATGACCGGCAGTTAACCGGCAGCATAGATCGCCGGGCGATAGCGGGCTTCTGGAATGGGAAAGCCGCGATCCCTGGCCGTTTCCAGCCATCCTGCAATTGCACTGTTGATATTTTCAAGCGCCTGCGCGCGCGTGTCACCATGCGCCGAGCACGGTTTCAGGTCCGGCACATCGGCGATCCAGCAGTCGTCTTCGACGGACCAGAACAGGTTGATATGGTAATGCGGTTCGTTCACTGCGCGATATATAGGCCGTGTTCCTCCACCAGTTCAAGAAATTCGCGGACCTGATAAGGTTTGGCGTCCTTACCGCTCGGCTGGACCGGCAAGGGACGCGGCACATCGGAGTGTACCCAGATCGCGTGACTGCCCTTGGTTCGGTCATGCTCGAACCCAAAGGCACGGAGTAGCTTCTCGAAATCGCGAAAGCTGATCGTCGCGCGTGGGCTGTCGAGCAGTTTGGCGTAGAGTCGGTCGATGCGAGTCATCGCTTCAACGCGTCCATGCGCTGCCAATCTTCGTCAGTAGGTCGCCGCACAAACCAGAAGCGCCAACCGTTCACATTTGTCCCGGAGATCGCGCTCGCTGCATCTGATGGGCTCGTTCTTACATTCCCAAATTCGTCGACCCACTGGGATTGCTGAATGCGAGCACGATAGGTTTTCCCTTTGTAGGTAGCCCGAAAGACGGTGTCATTTGGGAAATACACGTTTGAAAATAGGACGCCACCGGATGCGAACGGACTCAGCGCATTGGCTTGAGGTGGGGTGGGTAGGCCGGGCGTATCCAGTTCACCGGGCAAAAGAGCGGGCTCGCTCGCTGGTAGCCCCAGCAATCTGCGAATCACCTCATTGTAGGTATCGGTTTCGTTTTCCAGTTGGGCGGTAAGTGCCTTAAAAACCTCGAAATCTATCTCTACCTGCATCACGCTCTCCATCGGGCGATGCCGTAATCTCAAAAATAGTACTATTAGTCAATATAGATTAGATTGATTGTTGTGGATCACCGCTTCCACTTCCGCTGTGTCTTTCCGTAGCGCATCTTGCGCGTCCCTGGTCTGCCTTCTGTCGCGCGGCCCACCAGCGGTGCTTTCTTCTCGCCGTCGGGCAGCCCCAATTCCTCGTTTTCCAGCCACCGGATCTCGTCCCTCAGTCGACCGGCTTCCTCGAATTCGAGGTCTGCCGCGGCGTCACGCATGCGTTTTTCGAGATCTTCGATGTAAGCCCGCAGATTGTGTCCGACGAGATTGTTGACCTCCTCGTCTCCGGTATCGACGACAACGCCATCCTTGCTCGCGGTATGCGCGACGATGTCGGCGATGTCGCGCTTGATGGTCTGCGGGGTGATTTCGTGCTCTTCGTTGAAAGCCCGCTGTTTCTCGCGGCGGCGCTCGGTTTCGGCCATGGCGCGTTCCATGCTGCCGGTGATCCGATCGGCATAAAGAATGACCTTGCCATCGACATTGCGCGCGGCGCGGCCGATTGTCTGGATGAGCGAGGTTTCGGAGCGCAGAAAGCCTTCCTTGTCGGCGTCGAGGATGCAGACCAGCCCGCATTCGGGGATGTCGAGCCCCTCGCGCAGCAGGTTGATCCCGACCAGCACGTCGTAGACGCCCAGCCGCAGGTCGCGGATCAGCTCGATCCGTTCGAGCGTTTCGACATCGGAATGCATGTAGCGAACCTTGAGCCCCGCCTCGTGCATGAATTCGGTCAGATCCTCCGCCATTCGCTTGGTCAGCGTGGTGACGAGCGTGCGGTAGCCATTGACGGCGGTCTTGCGGCATTCCTCGATGCAATCCTGCACCTGGTCCTCGACCGGACGAATATCGACCGGCGGGTCGATGAGGCCGGTCGGGCGGATGACCTGTTCGGCGAATACTCCGCCGGTCTGTTCTATTTCCCAGCCGCCCGGCGTGGCGGATACGCACACCGTTTGCGGACGCATGGCATCCCATTCGTTGAAGCGCAGTGGGCGATTGTCGATGCATGAGGGAAGGCGAAAGCCGTATTCGGCGAGCGTCAGTTTGCGGCGATGGTCCCCGCGCGCCATCGCGCCGACCTGGGGGATCGTCTGATGGCTTTCGTCGACGAATAGCAGAGCATTGTCGGGCAGGTATTCGAACAGCGTCGGCGGGGGCTCGCCGGGCAGGCGGCCGGTCAGGAACCGCGAATAGTTCTCGATCCCTGCGCAAGAGCCGGTCGCGGCAATCATTTCGAGGTCGAAATTGGTCCGCTGTTCGAGCCGCTGCGCTTCGAGCAGGCGGCCTTCCTCGTGCAGTTCCTTGAGCCGTTCCTGCAGCTCGAACCTTATCGCCTCCATCGCCTGTTTCATTGTCGGGCCGGGCGTCACGTAATGCGAATTGGCATAGATCCGGACGGTGTCGAGGCTTGCACCTTTCTTGCCCGTCAACGGATCGAATTCGTTGATTTCCTCGATTTCGTCTCCGAAAAACGAGATTCGCCAGGCCATGTCCTCGTAGTGGCTGGGGAAGATTTCCAGATTGTCGCCGCGCACGCGAAAATTGCCGCGTGCGAAAGCGGTGTCGTTGCGCTTGTATTGCAAGGCGACGAGCTTGCGGATCAGCTCGCGCTGGTCGATCGTCTCGTTGTTCTTGATATCGAAGATCATTGCCGAATAGGTTTCGACCGAACCGATCCCGTACAGGCAAGAAACCGAGGCGACGATAATCACGTCGTCGCGTTCGAGCAGCGCGCGCGTGGCCGAATGGCGCATCCGGTCGATCGCCTCGTTCACCGAACTTTCCTTCTCGATATAGGTATCGGAGCGCGGGACATAGGCTTCGGGCTGGTAATAGTCGTAATAACTGACGAAATACTCGACGGCGTTGTCGGGGAAGAAGCTCTTGAACTCCCCGTAAAGCTGTGCGGCGAGAATCTTGTTGGGAGCGAGCACCAGTGCGGGCCGCTGCATTTCCTCGATGACCTTGGCCATGGTGAAGGTCTTGCCGCTGCCGGTCACGCCAAGCAGGACCTGCGTCTGTTCGTCTTCCTTCGCGGAAGCGACCAGCTCCGCGATCGCCGTCGGCTGGTCACCGGAAGGTGTGTAGTCCGAAACGAGTTCGAACTTCCTGCCCGGCATCGACTTGTCAGGCCGCTGCGGCTTGTGCGGCTTGAATTCGCCGGTCGTGTCGGGTTCTTCCAGCCCGCGTCTGATTACAAGTTCGGCCATTGCCAGCCATATGGGCAAGACAGGCGTGCACGGCAACATTGGCAGTATGGGAGGGGCTTGGTAGACGGCCCGCATATTCGCAAATCGGAGGAGAATCGATGATGCGTTGGCAATGGGTAATGATACCGGCCGGATACCTGGTCTTGGCGGCATGCAGCGGCGGTTCGGACGAGCCCAAATCGCCCGACGACGTGCTGATGGAAGCGGAAAACCTCGTGAAACCGGTTCCCGGCCTCTATCGCAGCGATACCGAACTGGTCGACTTCGACATTCCCGGAATTCCCCCGGCCCAGGCTGCGCAAATACGCGAGATGGCCGGCGGACTTCGCGGATCGGGTAACAATTACTGTCTGACCGAGGCCGAAGCGGAAGAGGGCTTTCGCAACATGGCCAAGCGTTTCAGCGAGGGCGAGCAGGGCATTTCGTGTAACTTCACGGAGTTCGAGGCCGATGGATCGGATCTTGATGCCACGCTGAAATGCACCGGGCCGGGAGGTGTCGATGCCAGCATAGCCATGGATGGAACGGTAGAAC
Source organism: Parerythrobacter sp. (assembly GCA_028289565.1). Taxonomy (GTDB): domain Bacteria; phylum Pseudomonadota; class Alphaproteobacteria; order Sphingomonadales; family Sphingomonadaceae; genus JANQPE01. Next base: position 4,447 of record JANQPE010000055.1, on the reverse strand, counting down.
CCGAAAAGAGCACCATGCGCATGCAGATGAGCCAGAAGTCTCCGGCAATCCCGGGCGGCGAGATGCGTATGACGATGGAGGTCAAGTCCGAACGTATCGGCGATTGCGGCTAAGCTAGCCCGGAGCACGGGCCACGCCGTTCAGATTGCATTGGAACTGTCGCACGATATGTTACAGTTCGATGGCAATGCAACCGGCCCCGTCCTCGCTCCGGCAGCTCCCTTCGTCGGGAGCTGAACTGGTACGTCGGTGGGAGCTTGCCAGGGAACCCGGCCCGAAATCTCTCGGACGCCCCAAATTCCGGTTCCTTCTCGGCGAATTGACACATTTCGCGGAACCGGCAATGCGGCTGTTTCGCAAGATCGACATCGCTCCTGCAACGGAGCCGCGCACCGTGATGCTACTGCCGGGCTTCGCCACGCATCCGGTACGGATGCGATACATGGCACGGCAGCTCGAAAAAGCAGGCCATAAGGTCAAGCGTTGGGGGCTGGGGTTCAATTTGGGGCCAAGCGAAGACAATCTGGATTATCTCGAACGGCGACTGGTGGAAGTGCATGAACGCTATGATCGCAAAGTCGTTATGGTCGGCTGGAGCCTGGGTGGTGTGTTTGCTCGCGAGCTGGCGAAGCGGCATCCCGATCGCGTCGCCAAAGTCATCACCATGGGAACGCCCTTTTCGGGCAATCCGCGGGCAAACAATGCCTGGCGTGCCTATCAATTCGTCAGCGGTCACCGGGTAGATCAGCCGCCGATCGATACGGTGATAGCGGAAAAGCCTCCTGTCCCCACGGTTGCGCTATGGAGTGCACGCGACGGGGTCGTCAGTCCGCGCAGTTCCTGCGGTCGTCGGGGAGAGCGCGATCGCGCAGTGGCCTTGCGTTGCACGCATCTGGGCTTTTCGAGCTCGGCCGAGGCGATCGGGACCGTGCTGCAAGAGCTGGAGCGCGACTGAATCCCTGCCACCGAGACGGATGGCTGCCAATCTAGCGGCAGAATTCGCTCTTGCCACCGCGTTCGAGGTGGAAGTGGTCCTTGTGAGCGGAATTGTATTCCGGCCCCAGCACGGTCCCGAACCGCTTGCATGCACTGGCCTGAACGACACGCAGGAACCGGCGTTCGTCCGGCGATCCTTCCGACCAGTCGCCGATCACGCTTACCCTGCGTCCGTCCGCAAGCACGAAAGCGGCAATGTCGATCGCATCGGCGCTGGCATGGGCCGAGCGACGACCGCTTCCCGCGACGTTGCGGCAGGCATAGCTGCCCATGGTTTCTATCCGGGTCAGCGGGCTGCCCAGGATCTGCCGGGCGGCCCGATCCACTCCGAAGCGTGCCCAGCCGGCAAAGGCATTGGCCGTGGGGCAAGTGACCGGGCCGAGATTAGCAAGGGCGAGCTGGGCCGTGTCTCCGCGAACATGAGCAAGCCTGACGGTGTTGAGCTGCGAGCAGCCCGAACCGAGGTAACGGTCGGGCAGGGCGGTGAAGCCAGATCCGGTATTGCCGAGGCGGGTCAGGCACTGGCGCGCTTGCGGGCTGGATGAAATCTTGGCTGCGGCAGGCGGGCGAGGCCGCTCGCTCGTCCTTCCTTCGGGAACGAGATTGCAAGCGCCAAGAGCGAGTGCGGCGCATAGCGTGATCGCAGTGCGAAACATGCCGCAGATCCTGCAACAGGATGGTTAAACCAATGGTTAAGACAGGGTTTCTGCTACCTTAACCGGGTGCCGAAACCTGCTCCCACAGCTCGATCTTGACTCCGTTCGGGTCGAGTAGCCAGGCGAACTTGCCGTAACCTTCATCGACACTGTCGAGTATGTCGACGCCCTTTTCCTTGAGTTGTCCGACGAAACCGTCGAGATCATCGACCCGCAGGTTGATCATGAAACCGCCTTTGCCCGGCTGGATATATTTGTCGTCCCTGAAATGGCTGATCAAAGAGTAGGGTTTGTCGCCTGTTTCTTCCGACCAGTTCAGTTGGGGGCCGTATTCCCCGTCAATGCCCAGCGTATCGCGATACCACGCACGTGTCGCTTCGGGATCCTTGGCAACATAAAATACGCCACCCAGTCCGGTAATCTTGGCCATCTCGTTCTCTCCCAATCAGTAGCCTGACGCTTGCCCGTCCTTTCGCATTTCGGTCGCTCCGGTGTAAACGCCGGTGTCCGGATCGCGGGCGATGGCCTGATAACCTCCGAACATGATCCCGTTATCGACCACGCGCACCACATGGCCCATCGTACGCAGCCGGTCGATGGTCGCCTGCGGGATTCCCGGCTCGACATTGAGCGTTCCCAGCGGATCGGCACTGGGGTCGGTCAACGGTTCGATCGGCTGGCGGCCGCCATCGTGGTTGAGCCGTGCCGCATCGCCCGCTTCCTGCAGGTTCATCCCGTAATCGACGATGTTGACCAGCACTTGCACATGCCCTTGCGGTTGCATCCCACCGCCCATCAGGCCGAAGCTCATCCATGGCTTGCCGTCTTTCTTCACGAAGGCGGGTATGATCGTGTGGAATGGCCGCTTGCCCGGTTCGTAAGCATTGGGATGCGCGGAATCGAGGCTGAACAATTCGCCGCGATCCTGGAACATGAAACCGAGCCCGTCAGGGGTAAGCCCGCCACCCATGCCGCGATAGTTGGACTGGATCAGACTGACCATCATTCCATCCTTGTCGGCGACGGTCAGGTAGGTGGTATCGCCTTCCCCTTCGAGCTTGGGTTCGCCGGGGCCGAATTCGGGAGTGGCGCGTGCCGGATCGATAAGGGCGAAGCGTTCGCGCCCATATCCATCGCTCAGCAAGCCTGCGGGGAGCTGTGCGAAATCCGTATCGGCGTAGAAACGCGCGACATCCGCATAGGCTAGCCGTTTGGCCTCGGTGATATAGTGCAGCACTTCGGGGCTGGCGCGGTCCCATTGGGCGAGGTCGACATTCTTGAGGATGTTGACCATTTGCAGCGCGGCGAAACCTTGCCCGTTGGGGGGAAGCTCGCACAGTTCGTAACCCTTGCGATAGGCGACGCAGGCCGGATCCACCCATTCGCTACGGTGGTCGGCAAAATCCTCGAGTGCGAATGCACTTCCCTGACGCTGCAGGTAGCCGACCATGATCCGAGCCAGCTCGCCTTGGTAGAAGGCATCGCGTCCGTCGCGCCCGATCGTTTCCAGCGTATTGGCCAGGTCGGGATTCTTGAAAATCTCGCCAGCCTTGGGCGCGCCGTTGGCGAACCAGGTAGCACGGGCATTGGAAAAATCGAACGGCGTTGCTTTCTGCCGGCGCTCATAGGAGCGCAGCGCGCGATCGAGATACATTGCGATGACCGGCGCGACCGGGTGGCCTTCGCGGGCATACTGTACCGTGGGGGCAAGGATATCGCTCATCGGCAGCTTGCCGAAACGACCGTGCAATTCGAACCAGGCATCGACCGTACCAGGAACGGTGACCGGCAGCGGCCCAACCGGCGGCAAGGCGTCGGCGCCACCAAGTTTTTCCTTCAACTGTGCCAGCGACTGCCCCTTGGGTGAGCGGCCCGAACCGTTGATACCGTAGAACTTGCCGGTCTTCGGATCGTGGACGATTGCGAACAGGTCGCCGCCGATACCGTTTCCTGTCGGTTCCATCAGGCCCAGTGCGGCATTGGCGGCAATCGCTGCATCGACTGCGCTGCCGCCGCTTTTCAGGATATCGAGCGCCACCTGCGTTGCCAGCGGGTGCGCGGTCGCGGCCATGCCGTGCCGGGCGATCACCGGGCTACGCGACCAATCCGCGCCGATCGGGCGACCGCCGCCGCCGATAGTGGACTTGCCAATCGCCACGGCTTCGGATCCCGTTGTATCCTGTGCGATGGCCGGGGATGAAAAAGCTATCAGTAATGCTCCAAAAGCAAGCCTAAGCATGCGCTTCTCCTGTTTCGACCGGCGTGTCCGGCGGGGGTATGAGGCGGCTTGTTACCACGATTGCCAGCCAGGCAGCGATAAAGCCGGGTATGATCTCGTAAATGCCTTCTCCACCGAGGAAACCGGCGTTCCAGTCCAGTGCGATCCAGGCCATCACCAAGGCTGCACCCGTTATCAGCCCGGCCAGTGCGCCCGCGCCGCTCATCCGCTCCCAGGTCAGGGCAAGGATGATCAGGGGGCCGAAAGCCGCTCCGAACCCGGCCCAGGCATTGGAAACCAGGCCGAGCACCTGGCTGTTCGGGTCGCTGGCGATCATGATCGCGGCGACCGCAACCATAAGCACGCATAGCCGCCCGACATTCACTCGCTCGCGATCATCTGCATCCTTGCGCAGGAACAGGCGGTAGAAATCCTCGGTCAGAGAGCTGGAAGCGACGAGCAGTTGCGAGCTGATTGTCGACATGATCGCAGCCAGCAATGCAGCGAGGAGGAAGCCGGTGACGAGCGGGTGGAACAGTAGCTCGGCCAGCACAATGAAGATCGTTTCCGGATCGGC
>JANQPE010000035.1 GCA_028289565.1 Parerythrobacter sp. | reverse complement strand
GGCGAGGTCGATCTGGCGTACCAGCTCCTTGATCGGCCCGACCGCTACCGGTGTGATCGACAGGCGGCGAAAACCAAGTCCGAGCAGCGCCAGCGCCTCTAGGCGCCGCCCACCCATTTCACCGCACACACCGAGATCGATAGCGCTTCCCACGGTAGCTTGCGACACGCGGCGCAAAAAGCGCAAGATCGCCGGGCTGAGCCAGTCATAGCGCTCGGCCAGCTTGGGATTCGCGCGATCCGCGGCGAACAGGAACTGGGTAAGGTCGTTCGTGCCCACCGACAGGAAGGACACCTTGGGAATCAGCAGGTCGAGCACTTCAGCCAGGGCGGGCACTTCGAGCATCGCCCCGAAATGGATCGCCTCGGGCATGACCCGTTTCTGGGTCTTGAGGTAGGCGAGCTGCTCGTCGAATACAGCTTTGGCAGCATCGAATTCCCATGGTTCGGACACCATCGGAAACATCACATACAGCGAACGCCCGGCAGCCGCTTCGAGCAGTGCCCGCGCCTGCGCCTTGAGCAACCCGCCACGCTCGAGCGCGAGGCGCAACGCGCGCCAGCCCATCGCCGGGTTCTCGTCATTCTCGAATTCGCTTGTCCGAAGGTAAGGCAGCGCCTTGTCGCCACCGATGTCGACCGTGCGAAAAATCACCGGCTTGTCGCCTGCCGCGTCCATCACGTCGCGATACAGCCGCAATTGCCGTTCGCGCTGCGGCAGCGTGGCGGAAACCAGGAACTGAAATTCGGTGCGAAACAGGCCGATCCCGTCCGCTCCGACCAGCGGCAGGGTCGATATGTCGTCGCGCAGACCTGCATTCATCATCACCTGGATGCGTGTGCCGCAGCGCGTGAACGGTTCGACATCGCGCAATTCGGCATAGGCCGCCTGCTTCTCGCGCGTCTTGGCGAAACGCGCCTCGAATGCCGATATCGTGGATTGGGCCGGCCTGGCAGTGGCCGTGCCGTTATCGGCATCGACCAGCACATGATCGCCTTCGCACACCGTGCCGCGCATGCCCCGGACCCGGCCCAGCACAGCTACGCCCATTGCTCGCGCCACGATCACCACATGCGCCGTCAGCGAGCCTTCCTCGAGGATAACACCCTTCAGCCGCCGCCGGTCGTATTCGAGCAGCTCCGCCGGGCCGAGATTGCGCGCTATCAGGATCGTATCCTGCCGCAAGCCCTGCGTCGCAGCCGTGCCGAGCTGGCCCGAAACGATCCGCAGCAGACGGTTGGACAGGTCTTCCAGATCGTGCATCCGGTCGGCCAGCAACGGGTCGTCGATCTCCCGCATGCGCATCCGGGTGCGCTGCTGGACACGTTCGATCGCCGCTTCGGCGGTGAGGCCGGAATCGATCGCCTCGTTTATCCGGCGCGACCAGCCTTCGTCGTAAGCGAACATCTTGTAGGTCTCGAGGACCTCTTCCTGTTCTCCACCGACGCCGAATTCGGCCTGGCTCGCCAGATCGTCGATCTGGTCGCGCATCTTGTCGAAGGCGCGATAAACGCGCTGGCGTTCCACCTCGATATCGTCGGCCATTACCTGATCGATGGTCACGCGCGGCTGGTGATAGACGGCAACGCCGCTTGCCAGCCCCTTGACCATGGCAAGGCCCGAAACGGTGGCCGGGCCGGTATCGGCCGGGGCGAGGCCCAACGCCTCCTCCTCATCGACAAGATCGTTGTTCGAAATCAGTTCGGACAGGACCATGGCAGTGGTCTGCAGCGCTTCGATCTCGACATCCTCGTAACGGCGCGGGTCGAGATGCTGGACGCACAGCACACCAACCGCACGCTCGCGATAGACGATCGGCACACCGGCAAAGGAATGGAATTTTTCCTCACCCGTTTCGGGGCGGTACTGGAAATCGGGATGCGCCTTGGCTTCGGCCAGGTTCAGCGTTTCGACGTTGTCGGCGATCGTGCCCGTCAGCCCTTCACCGATCGCCATGCGGGTGACGTGAACCGCCTCCTTGTTCAGCCCGCGAGTGGCGAACAGTTCGAGTATGCCCTCGCGTAGCAGGTAGATCGAGCATACTTCGCTATCGAGGCTCTCGCCGATGATCTCGACCACACGGTCGAGCTTGCCCTGCGCGTGCATGCGCGAGGCCATGACCTCGTGCAGTCGCGTGAGGATCTGTCGTGCTGCTGCGGTGGCACCCATGGCGAGGCCTATAGCACAGCGATTGCTTTACGGAATGTGTCCCGGCCTAAATGTCGGCCAGTTCCTCCTTGATGCGCAGCTTCTTCTTCTTGAGAGCCTGGACTGTCGCAGCGTCGGGGGAAGGCCGGTTCATTTCCGCGCGAAGTTTCTCTTCGAGACCGGCATGTTTGGTTTCCAAGGCGCTGGTATGTGACGAATCCATCTGGCTCTCCTTACATCAGGGCGACCCCCGGGGAGCGACTCGGCACTTGCGGACGAGCCGCCATTTGCATCAAACCACAACAGACCTATTTTGCGAAGACCTTAAGCGCTGCTACGCGACAGGATCAGGAGCGCTCGCGACGAAACGAAAGGCGGGCAAGGGAGGCTTGGCGCTGTGAACGAGCAGGAATTACGCAAGAAACTGGCCTCGCTCCGGTCCGAGCATCGCGATCTCGACGCCGCCATCGACGCGCTTCGCGAAGCCGGTCGGAGAGATGGGTATGGTGACCAGCTACAGATCGCCCGGCTCAAGAAGCGCAAGCTGGCGTTACGCGATCAGATCGCGGTGATCGAGGGCCAGTTGCTGCCGGACATTATCGCATAGCTCTTCGCGATCACCGGTGCCGCCGTGTTCCGCGACCAGACCTCTTCCCCCATGATCCCCATCCTGCTCTCGTCATCCCCGCAGGGGCGAGAATCCAGACTGGCCAGGTCGTACTGTTCCACCCTGGACCCCCGCTTTCGCGGGGGTGACGAGGGCGGTCGAAAAAACCAGGGAAGCCGGGAAACATAAAGCGCCCCAGAATGACACAGTCTCTTTTTGGCATGGGATAGCTCCGCGCTTTATCTGGCGGGATTTCGCATCCTCGGATAGCAAGACCGGGTAATGGGGAAACCTGCGAGTATAAGTGAGCCGATCATCGAGGCCTTGTATTGTCAGGCATTGGTTCTTGCCGATGACGTACGTGCGGCGTTCGACCTCGCACCGGCGCGCAATTGCGGCGAGGATGCCGATCTTGTCCAGCTGGCGCTATCCTGCGAAGGGCTGCGTACGACCACTCGCGTGATGCATGTCCTTGCCTGGCTGCTCAATCACCGGGCCTATTTCGCGGGCGATCTGAGCGAGTTCCAGCTACGACGCCATGGCAAGCTGCCGCCCGATCGCCCTTCGGATCCGAAAAACCTCGCCATACTCGAACCGCCGACATGCGAGCTGATTATCGAGACCGAGGAGCTCCATGGCCGCATCGCACGGCTCGACCGGGCATGGCGCGACGATTTCGCAATGGAACCATCCGCCGTGCATCGGTTGCGCGAACGGCTCGGTCGCGCGATGGGAATGAGCTAGGTATCAGGCCGTGGCCAGCGCCTTGCGCCACATTGCCAGGCGCGCGCTCCGCACAGTCTCCGCCATCGCCGGTTCGAACCGCTTCACATCGCCTCGCATGGCCGCTGCTGCCTCTTCCAGCGAACCGAGCAGGCCTGCGCCGACCGCGGCAAGCATGGCCGCACCAAGTGCGGTCGTCTCGACGAAATCGGGACGCTCCACCTCGATATCGAGCATGTCCGCAAGGTCCTGCGCCATCCAGTTGTTCGCACTCATCCCACCATCGATTTTCAGCGCCTTCCACGATGCACCATCGGCGGCGAAGGCAGTGGCCAGATCATGCGTCTGGTGAGCCATCGATTCGAGCGCGGCGCGCGCGATCTGTGTCTTGCCGCTGGCGAAGCTCAGCCCCGTAATCGCACCGCGCGCCTCGGCGTTCCAGTGCGGTGCACCCAGCCCGCTTAACGCCGGAACGATCGCCACCCCGCCACTATCCTCCACCGATCGCGCCAATTCTTCGGTCTCGGTCGCATTGTCGATCAGGCCGAGTGTATCGCGCAGATACTGGACCAGGCTCCCGGCGACGAACATCGAACCTTCGAGCGCATAGGTCCGCCGGCCGCTCTCCTGCATGAGTATCGTGCCGAGCAGGCGGTTGGCGGAGCACGGTATCTCCGCGCCCTTATTGGTCAGGACGAACGCGCCGGTACCGTAGGTCGACTTGGTTTCTCCCGGCGAAAGGCATCCCTGCCCGATCGTCGCAGCCTGCTGGTCGCCAGCCATGCCGGTTATGGGAATAGCGCGCCCAAACGCGTGAATGGTCGTTTCCGCCAGCACGCCGTAACTGTCGACAACCTTGGGCAGCGCGGCATGCGGCACGCCGAACAGTTCGCATAAGGTTTCATCGAATTGCGTCCCGTCGAGCGCCAGTAGCAGGGTGCGGCTGGCATTGCTGGCATCGGAGACATGCGCCCCACCCGACAGCTTGAAGACCAGCCAGCTTTCCACCGTACCCAGCGCCAACGTACCTTTTCCCGCCGCACTGCGCACCGCTTCGTCATTGTCGAGCAGCCAACGCATCTTGGTGCCGGAGAAATAGGGGTCGAGCAGCAACCCGGTCCGGGCCTGGACATTCGCCTCGTGCCCTGCCTCCTTCAGTTCAACACAAGAATCCGCCGTGCGGCGATCCTGCCATACGATCGCACGCGACAAAGGCTCGCCGGTGGTTTTGTCCCATGCAACCACCGTTTCGCGCTGGTTGGCGATGCCGATGGCCGCGATCCGATCAGCCCCGCCGGCATCCTCGATCGCAGAGTGCGCGCAGGCAAGCGTCTTGTCCCAGATTTCGGCGGGATCGTGCTCCACCCGGCCGGGTTTTGGATAATGCTGCTCAAGCTCTTCCCGGGCGCCGGAAACGGCTCGTCCATCCGTTGCGAACACCATCGCCCGGGTCGAAGTGGTTCCCTCGTCGAGCACGAGGATGAGGTCGGACATTGCGTGTTTCCCTTCCATCGAGACGTCTCGCGTGACATGCGGCACATCGCGCCCCATATGCAAGCCATGGCAGGACCGCCCCCAAAACCCTGGCCGACCGGCAAGGTCGAGCAATGCGAACCGCTGGTGCGCCGCGTGCTCGCCCCCAACCCTTCGCCTTATACCTATACCGGCACGCAGACCTATATCGTCGGCGCGGGCAGCGACGTTGCCGTGATCGATCCCGGCCCCGCCCAAGACGGGCATGTCGAAGCGATCCTGGATGCCGTGGGCGAGGCAGCCATCGCCGCCATCCTGTGCACGCATACCCATCGCGACCATTCGCCCGCCGCCGGACCGCTGGCAGAGCGCACGGGTGCCCCGATAATCGGCTGCGCACCGCTGGTACTGGCCGATAGCGGGCCGCGCGCCGATGCCCCGTTCGACCGCGGCTATGCGCCCGACCGGGTGATGGAAGACAGCGAGAGCATGACCGGCCCCGGTTGGACGCTGACCGCGGTCCATACGCCGGGACACACTTCGAACCACCTCTGCTTCGCATTGGAGGAATCGGGGGCGTTGTTCACCGGCGATCATGTCATGGGCTGGTCGACCAGCGTGGTCGTTCCGCCCGATGGCGACATGGGTGAATACATGCGCAGCCTGGACAAGCTCTACCGCCGCGAAGACACGATCTATTATCCGGCTCATGGCGCCCCGGTGGAAAAACCCCGCCAACTGGTGCGGGGCATGATCGGTCACCGCCGCCAGCGCGAGAGCCAGATATTGCGCCTGCTGGGCGAAGGTGCCCGCCCGATCCCCGATTTCATCCCACGCATGTACAAGGGGCTGGACAAACGGCTGATTCCCGCTGCCGAAATGTCCGTGGAAGCACATCTGCTCGATCTGGAACGCCGCGGAATGGTCAATCGTTCGGGAGAGATATGGCAGACGATCTGAAAGCCGCCGATACCGGCCCCGAGGTACCTACCGCGACAATGGAGGGCCCTGAGACATCGTCCCCTGAACCGGTGGCGGCGCGCGAAAAGCCGCTCGCCCAGGTGCAGGCCGTGCCGTGGCTGATCGTGATCGGGTTGCTGGCAGCGGTGGCCTGGCTCGCCTGGCGCGCTTTCGGCCCGCAGGATCTGGGCGATCCGCTGGCCACAAGCCTTGCAGCTTTCGAAACACAGAACGAACTGACCGTCTTCAGCGCCGAATTCGCCCCTGTTGTCGTCAGCAATGACAGCCGCTTTTTCGGCACCATCAACAGCCGGCAGGTGGCGGTGATACCCGCTCGGGTCAGCTATACTCTCGACCTGTCGGGAGTGGATCGCAACCGACTGAACTGGGACGCGGACAGCGAAACGCTGTCGGTCCAGCTCCCGGCACTGGATATCGGCAGGCCCAATCTCGACGAATCGCGCGCGCAATATCTGCGCGAGGGGATCTGGATCAGCCGCGATGCACAGGACAATCTGACCCGCCAGAACACCCGGCTTGCCGAACGGCAGGCGACCGAGCGTGCCACCAATCCGGTGTTGCTCGATCTCGCCCGTGCCGCCGCGAAGGATGCGATCCGCCAGAACCTCGCCATACCGCTCGATGTCGCCGGCTATGGCGATGTCACGGTGAATGTCCGCTTCGACGGAGAGACTGAACCCGGTGGCTAGGCGGTTGCGACCTCGTACTCGCCCGCAACGAAGGCATCGCGCAATGCGAACTTGCGTATCTTGCCCGATCCGGTGAGCGGATATTCATCGACCCAGACCCAATGCGCTGGCGTCTTGTGCGGGGCAAGGCGCTCGCGAATGAAGACTTTCAGTTCGTCGGTGGAAGGCCTGCCTGCACCATCGGTCACGCGCATGAAGCAAGCGACAACCTCGCCCCATTTTTCGTCGGGGATGCCGGCAACCGCCGCTTCCGCCACGGCCGGATGCTCGACCATCGCATTCTCGATCTCGACCGGAAACAGGTTCTCGCCCCCGCGGATGATCATCTCCTTCACCCGCCCGGTGATCCTGACATAGCCGCGTGAATCCATGCTGCCGAGATCGCCGGTATGCAGCCAGCCTTCGGTATCTATCGTGTCCGCCGTGGCTTCGGGATTGTCGTTGTAGCCCGCCATCATGTTGTAGCCGCGCATGCAAATTTCGCCCTGCACATCGACCGGGCACACCGAATTGTCGCCCGGCTCGCGGATCGATACCTCGATATGCGCGATCGGCTGGCCGATCGTATAGGTGAGGTCATCGTCGCTATCGTCGGGCCAGGCGCCGGTGATCGCGGGCGAAGTCTCGGTCTGGCCGTAAACGATCAGGATCGGGACGCCGAATACCTCGCGCGAGGCCCGCGACAGCTCGGGTGCGACCATCGCTCCACCGCTGATCACCCGCTCGACGCAGGTCAGGTCGGTGCCGGAGGCACGCGCCGCCTCGATGATGGCGAAGATCATCGTCGATACGCCACCCAGGATTTCCGGCTTCTCGCGTGCAATCGCCCCGACCAGCATGACCGGATCGAACACGCTGACCAGCAGCAATGTCGCCCCATGCGCGAAAGTGCCCAGCACGCAGACAGCGCTCGCGGCGGTATGGAACAACGGGAAAGGACAAGTCACCGTTTCGCCGCGCTTGAGCTCCCAGCGGTCGAAGATATCGCGATTGCTCTGCACCAGCCCGTGCTGGTGGAGGAGCACACCCTTGGGAAAGCCCGTCGTCCCCGAAGTGTACTGGATCATGACGATCGAATCCGGTGTGGTTGCGCGCAGCTCACCGTCATGCTCGCCGGCAAACAGCACGGCGTGATCTTCGATATCGATGACTTCGCGAATGGCATCGAGATCTTTGGCCGCCTCGTCGACAACCGGCCTCAGCGCCGTGCCGCGCACATGCTGCTGGTAATAGACCGCTTCCGAACCCGATTGTTCGAGCACGTAGCGCACCTCGCCGGCGATGAAAGCAGGGTTGACCGTTACAACTGTAAGGCCCGCAAGCGCCGCACCGAGCTGGATCAGCACCCATTCCGGGCAGTTGCCGGCATAGATCGCGATCCGCGCGCCCTCGCCGTGACGCAAGGCAAGGGAGCGACCGGTTCGCTCGGCATCGGCCAGCAACGCGGAATAAGTCCATTCGCGACCGATGGTTCCGTCCGCAAGCAGTTCGCGCAACGCCAGCCCATCACCATTTTCACGTGCCTGGCGGCGCAATACACCCTCGATCGTGCGTTCTTGATAGGGCGTGTCCGCCTGGGCGGGGAAATGGCTTTCGCAAAGCGAGACCTGGTACATGATGGCACATCCTGACTTGTCGTGCCGGACTCGGTTACGGCTCGGTGCCGGCATGCTAGAGGCTCATGCGGATTTGCGATAGGAAAATGGCGTTATTGTGCCTATCTCACGGGCAAGCAAAAGGGACATGCCATGAGCGTCGAGACAAAACTTCCCGCTGGCGACGACTTGCTCGCCGAGATCGATCGCCTGCGCGAGGAACGCAATGCGGTGATCTTGGCGCATTACTACCAGAAGCCGCAGATTCAGGATCTCGCCGATTTCGTCGGCGATTCTCTCCAGCTCAGTGAGATGGCGGCGGAAACCGATGCGGATGTGATCGCCTTTTGCGGCGTGAAATTCATGGCCGACACCGCCAAGATTCTCTCGCCCGAGAAGATCGTCGTACTGCCCGACATGGATGCGGGGTGCTCACTCGAAGACAGTTGCCCACCAGAGAAATTCAAGGCCTTCCGCGAGGCACATCCAGACCATATCGCGCTAACCTACATCAACTGCTCGACCGAGGTGAAAGCGCTCTCCGACGTGATCGTCACCAGTTCTTCCGCCGAGACGATCCTGCAACAGATTCCCAAAGAGCAGAAGATCATCTTCGGGCCCGACCGGCATCTGGGTGGTTACCTGTCGCGCAAGTTCGATGGCGAAATGCTGCTGTGGCCCGGCGTGTGCATCGTGCACGAAGCATTCAGCGAGACCGAACTGATCAAGCTGAAGGAACAGCATCCCGACGCGCCGATTGCCGCGCATCCCGAGTGCCCGCCCACAATCATCGACCATGCCGACCATGTCGGCTCGACCAGTTCGATCCTCGCATACGCCAAGGAATTCGAAGGTGATACGCTGATCGTCGCCACCGAACCGCATATCATTCACCAGATGGAAAAGGCACTGCCGGAAAAGAACTTCATCGGCGCACCCGGCGCGGACGGCAATTGTTCCTGCAACATCTGCCCCTATATGGCGCTCAATACGCTGGAAAAGCTCTACACCTGCCTGCGCGATCTCGAACCGCGGATCGAGATCGAGGAAGAGCTGCGGCTCAAGGCCAAGCAAAGCCTCGACAGGATGCTGGGAATGGCCGGCGGCACGGTCGGCATGGGCGATCTGGGGAAGGTCTAGCGCACACGCCTGACACCTGGCGGCAATGTCGGCGAATGCCCGGACAGCGTCTTTTCCGCGCACTCGCACTCCCCAGCCCGTCCAGCGACCGCTGCCGGCATCGCGCAGGACAAGGGCGGCAGCCGGCAACAGGGAAAGCTGCCCAGCGCGCCCAGCCCTGCCAGCATATTCCGCCCGTGAAGCATGATGTTGTTCATAGTAACAGCCGCTTGCATGTTTGCTCGCCAGTCACGAAACCTGTGGCCGGTCAGGAGGCGCAACCCGTTGATCTCGTGTGCCACGGGCCATGGTCAATGCAAGGCCGAGCAGCAGCATGCCCGCTACATCGACCCAACCGATCGCTTCGCCGAACACACGCCATCCGACTGCCGCCGCGATCGCCGGCTGGGTAAGCAGCGCCAGCCCGATGACCAGCGGCGGGAAATGCCTGAGCGAGAAGACCAGCAGCCCCTGTCCAAGCAACTGGCTGAGCAGCGCCAGCACCAGAACCGGCGTCCAGTCGGTCGGCCACACCGGTTCGCCACGCATCAGGGCTATGCCGAGCAGCACCGGCGAACCGGCCAGGCTTGCCCAGAACAACAGGCCCCAACTGCCCAGCTTCGCCCGCGCGTCCTGCAATAGCAACAGGTAGATCGCGTAGAGCATGCCCGCGGTGAGACAGAACAGGTCCCCGACCAGCGTGGCGGTCGAGATATCGAGCGACCGCCCCATCATGATCGCGGCACCGACCAGCGCCAGCAGGATCGCGGTCCATTCGCCAATGCGGGGCAGGCGTCGCAGGATGACGAACCCCCAAACCATCAACACCAGGCTTCCCGAATTGCCGAACAGGGTGGCATTGCCGAGCCGCGTTGCCTCGATGCCTATGTGCCAACTGGCGATATCAAACCCGAAAGCGATGCCCGCGAGCAATACCGGCACCAACGCCGCCCGGTGGACATCGCCTAGCCTTTCACCATTGAAGCGGGCCAAGACCGCCAGGAACGGCAGGGCGAGAAACAGGCGCCAGAAGCCGGCGGAAACCGCGCCGCTATCGGCCAGCCTTACCGCCCACGGGCTGACCGCAAGCGCCGCATTCCCACCAAGCAACGCAGCCAGCAACAGCCAGCGGGGCCAGGCAAACCCATCCGCGGGAGAGGTTGCAATACGCATGTCCCAGCCATAGCTGTGCAGCCGGGTTTGCAAAACGAAACAGGGATAAACCTTGCACGATATTCTCTTCCAGCCGCTAGAACTCGGCTCCATCGAAGCCGAAAACCGCATCCTGATGGCCCCGCTCACACGCGGGCGTTCGACCCAGCCGGGTTCGGTGCCGAATGAGATGATGGCAACCTATTACCGCCAGCGTGCTTCTGCCGGGCTGATCATCACCGAGGCGACCGGGATCAGCGTAGAGGGGCTTGGCTGGCCTGCCGCCCCGGGAATCTGGAGCGAAGAACAAGTCGAAGGCTGGAAGCTGGCGACACGGGCCGTGCATGACGAAGGCGGTAAGATAGTCTTGCAACTGTGGCATATGGGCCGGCTGGTCCATCCCGATTTTCTCGGTGGCAAGGCACCCGTGTCCGCCTCGGCAACCACCGCACCCGATCATGCGCATACACCTACGGGTCGCAAACCCTATGCGCAGGCACGCGAATTGCCGGTGGACGAAATCGCCCGCGTGGTGAACGATTATCGCCATGCCGCCGAGAATGCGAGGAAAGCGGGGTTCGATGGCGTGCAACTGCACGGTGCGAACGGTTATTTGGTTGATCAATTTCTGCGCCGCTCGACCAATTTGCGCGACGACGAATATGGCGGTTCGGCGCAAAACCGCACCCGCTTCCTCGATGAGGTACTGACCGTGCTGGTCGATGTATGGGGGGCCGAGCGAACCGGAGTTCGCCTGTCGCCCAATGGCGAGACGCAAGGGTGCGACGATCCCGATCCGGCGGAAACTTTCGGTGCGGCCGCCCGCGTGGTCGAAAAACATGGCCTGGGCTTCCTGGAACTGCGCGAACCGGGACCGGACGGCACGTTCGGGCGGACCGATGTGCCCAAGCAGAGCCCGATGATCCGCGAAATCTATTCGGGCACCTTGGTGCTCAATTCGGACTATGCCGGAGCGCAGGCCGCAGCCGCCATCGAAGCGGGTCGGTGCGATGCGGTAAGCTTCGGACGCCCGTTCATATCCAACCCCGACCTGCCCCACAGGATCGCGGTCGACGGTCCTATCGCACCCAACAAGGATGTCCCGAAGAGCTGGTATCTGCCCGGACCGGAGGGATATGTCGATTATCCCACACTGGCCGAGGAAGAGGCCGCCGCCTGATTGGTGACCTGCGCCGTACTATTCTTCGGCGGGTGTGCGATCCTCGCCCGACTCGAGCGGAGGTGATTGCGACTGGATTGTATCGAGCGGCAACATCGCGTCGCTGATCGTGCCTTCGAGCACTTCCCCTTCCGCGGAACGATCATCGTCGACCGGCTGCACCGGAGCTTCTTCCCTGCCGCAGGCGGCAAGTACCAGGCAGGCGAGTATCGGCACCGCTATCCGTCGCATCATTTCCGTCCCTTGCCGTTGCATCCCAGGCCATCAAGAAAAGCGCTCGCATTGGCGAGCAGTGCCTCATCCCATTCCCGCAGCGATATTTCCAGTCCCAGTCTTGCCATGCTGGTGACCCCGTATTCGGCGATTCCGCACGGTACGATACCGCCGAAATGGGCCAGATCGGGCGACAGGTTGACGGAAAAGCCGTGCATCGTCACCCAGCGGCGCACGCGTACGCCGATCGCCCCGATCTTGGCTTCGAAACCATCCATGTCGCGCGTCCAAATGCCTATCCGGCCCTCCGCCCGCCAGCTTTCCACGCCGAAATCGGCCAGCGTATCGATCACCCAGCCTTCGAGTCCATGGACGAAGCAGCGCACATCCCTGCCCCACCGGTTCAGGTCCAACAGCACATAGCCGACCCTCTGGCCTGGTCCGTGATAGGTATAGCGCCCGCCCCGACCTGCCTCGACCACTTCGAAACGCGCGTCAAGCAGCTCACTGGTGGGTGCGCTGGTCCCGGCCGTGTAG
>JANQPE010000003.1 GCA_028289565.1 Parerythrobacter sp. | reverse complement strand
CGGACCGAGGCCCTGCACGGTCTTCACGGCTACGTACTAGCACTGGAAGCCGCGGCCGAATTGTAGAATCCCCCATCCCCCTTGCCAGCCAGCGCCCAGCCGCGCATATGCGGGCGCCTGACATCAACGAGGGGCATTTATGGCCGAAACAAAGGGCAGGGCCGGACGCAAGACCGGTATGAATGTCGATACCAAGCTCGTCCGCGAACTCGCCGAAATGCTCGGTGAAACCGGGCTTACCGAAATCGAAGTCGAGGATGGCGACCGCAAGGTGCGCGTGTCTCGCAGCGGTGGCATGGCCGCAGCCGCCCCGGCACCGACAACCGCTCCCGTGGCTTCCCCAGCGCCACCAGCAGAATCACCCCCTCCGCCTTCCTCCGCGCCTTCCGAAGCAGTATCGGCTGGTCAGGATCATGCCGGGGCGCTCAAATCGCCCATGGTCGGGACAGTCTATCTCGCTCCGGAACCGGATGCGGACAATTTCGTGAAGGTCGGTGATAGCGTCAGCGAAGGCGACACCTTGCTGATCGTCGAGGCAATGAAAGTCATGAACCCGATCACGGCAGACAAGGCAGGCACGGTCAAGGAGATCCTTGTCGACAACGCCCAGCCGGTCGAGTTCGAACAACCGCTTGTCGTAATCGGTTGAGCCGATGGCAATACGTCGCATCCTGATCGCCAACCGTGGCGAAATCGCACTGCGTATCCACCGCGCCGCGCATGAAATGGGTATCGAGACAGTGGCGGTCCATTCCACTGCCGATGTCGATGCGATGCATGTCCGGCTGGCCGACCATGCGGTGTGCATCGGGCCACCGCCCGCGACCGAAAGCTATCTCAACGTCGCGAACATCATTTCGGCTGCGGAAGTCGCGCATTGCGACGCGGTTCACCCGGGTTACGGCTTTCTCTCGGAGAACGCCAAATTCGCCGAGATCGTCGAGGCACACGATATCAAGTGGATCGGGCCCAAGCCCGAGCATATCCGCACCATGGGAGACAAGGTAGCGGCCAAGCAGACCGCGGGCGAACTGGGCTTGCCGCTGGTACCGGGGTCGGACGGCGCGGTTTCCGATTATGACGAAGCCCGCAAGGTCGCAGCCGGGATCGGCTATCCGGTGATCATCAAAGCCGCCTCGGGCGGTGGCGGGCGCGGTATGAAGGTCTGCGAGGCCGAAGACCAGCTCGAAACCCTGATGCAACAGGCCGGCAGCGAAGCAAAGGCCGCCTTCGGCGATGCGACCGTCTATATCGAGAAATATCTCGGCGATCCGCGCCATATCGAATTCCAGGTATTTGGCGACGGCAATGGCAACGCGATCCATCTTGGCGAACGCGACTGCTCGCTTCAGCGCCGCCACCAGAAGGTGCTCGAGGAGGCACCCTCACCCGTCCTGACTCCCGACGAACGCAACCGCATGGGCATGATCTGCGCCGATGCGATGCAGAAAATGGGCTATCGCGGCGCGGGTACGATCGAATTCCTGTGGGAAGACGGCGAATTCTACTTCATCGAAATGAATACCCGCCTGCAGGTCGAGCACCCGGTGACCGAAGCGATTACCGGCGTCGATCTGGTGCGCGAGCAGATCCGCATCGCCGACGGCAAGCCGCTCTCGGTGGAACAGGACGAGATCGCCTTTATCGGTCATGCGATCGAATGCCGGATCAACGCCGAGGATCCGTTCACCTTCGCCCCCTCGCCCGGCGAAGTCACCTATTACCACGCTGCAGGCGGCATGCATGTGCGTGTCGATAGCGGCCTCTATGCCGGCTACCGGATACCACCTTACTACGATTCGATGATTGCCAAGCTGATCGTCTACGGTCGCACCCGTGAAGGCTGCATCATGCGCCTACGCCGCGCGCTTGAGGAGATGGTGGTGGAAGGTGTGAAAACCTCGATCCCGCTGCACCAGGAATTACTCCGACAGAACGATGTGCTGAGCGGGGATTACTCGATCAAATGGCTCGAGGAATGGCTGAAGGAGCGGGAGGGTTGAGTCCTTTCTCGATTGGGCGCTGAGTAGGGTCCTACTCGCCCTTGTTTCAGTCATAGTCTACACGGCTCTCGAAGAGAGGATCGCGACCGAACATAGGCCCCAATCTGCCGGTGCCTATCCCAGCGGTACCCCGGGTTCGTGCTTGCTGGTCCGGATCGTCAGGCTCGTCTTGACGCTTGCCACATTCGGTGCCGGGGTCAGCTTGCTGGTCAGGAATTCCTGAAAGCTCTGCAAGTCCTTGCTGACGATCTTGAGGATGAAATCGATCTCGCCATTGAGCATGTGCACTTCGCGCACCTCGGGCAATTCGCGCATATGCTCTTCGAATTGACGCAGTGCATCCTCTGCCTGGCTCTTGAGACTGACCATCGCGAAAACGGTAATGGCAAAGCCAAGTTTCGATGCGTCGAGATCGGCATGGTAACCGCAAATGACACCGGCTTCCTCCAACGAGCGCACCCGGCGCAGGCATGGCGGTGCCGTCAGTCCGACCCGTTGTGCCAGCTCCACATTGGTTACCCGTCCCTCGGCCTGCAGTTCCGCCAGGAGTTTGCGGTCAATCTCGTCCAGACTTGCCATTTCATAGCCCCCAGTTACCCCAACAGCACGCTTTAAAACGCATGGCTGCAACGAATACGGCTCGTAGGGCCCCGAACCGCTAATATTATTGTTCTTGCCAGCAATTGTCCCGCTTTGCAACGCGGATACCAGAGCCCCTGTCGAACCCGTCCGAAGCTGGTAGGGGCATCCAGCCGGAAATACGTCCGGATACTTGTGCCTGCCGGAGATGCCATGCAATTCGACGACCGCCTAGCGACCGTGTTGCGCCACCGCGCATCCGGCACGCGTGCGGCGCGTACGCAGTATCGGCAATTGCTCGACCTGCTAGGAGCCCGCAGAGGCGGTTCGGACCAGCAATTGCTGGCAGCGGCCTGGCTGCGGCTCGGAGCGCTGGGCGAAACAATCCCCGCCACCGAACGCGCGGCCATGATCGACGAGCCGGGGCTGCGCTTCCGCAATCCCGAACTGGCCGCCCACCTGGCTGGGGAAGAACCCGAAGTCGCAGCCGCGGCCCTTGGCCGGGTACAGTTGAGCGAAACGGACTGGGAGACACTGATCCCGAGCCTGCCGGTGCGCGCACGCGGCTTCCTGCGCTTGCGTCGCGATCTGCCTGCGAAAGCGACCAGGTTGCTTGAACAATTGGGTATCCATGACCGCGGGCTCCCGGAACCCGCAGACGCAAAGGACCAACGGAACGTGGTTCCAGTCGGACGCGTGGCTGCCAATGATAGCGAACCGAACGCGACAGAATCCGGGGCAGCACTGAAAAGCCCGCAAGCCATTGGGGCGATCGTCGAGAGAATCAAAGCGTATAAACGCGCGCGGGCCAGGCCCGGTGGCGATGCCGGTGCGCCACGCCTGCCATTGGGCGAAAACCGCGACACGGAAAGGCCGCCTCTCCTTGGGTTTTCCGTCACGACCGATGCCGATGGCCGGATTGATTGGGCCGAACCCGAAGTCGCTCCGATGCTATTCGGCACGCTGATCGCTCAAGGTAATGCCGGCATCGTAATGCGCAGACGCCAGCCATTGCGTTCGGAAGAAGTGGAATTGTCGGGCGCACCCGCCATTGCGGGCAGGTGGGTTGTCGATGCCGC